>JBFXDF010000040.1:0-21960 GCA_050181375.1 Alphaproteobacteria bacterium | reverse complement strand
GCCACGAGAACGTGTCGGTCAGGAACCCGCCGATCGTCGGCCCCAGGGTCGAGGACAGGTTCAGAATGATCGAGATCAGCGCCAGCATCGTCGGCAGCTGGGCGCCGCGAAACCGGGTGTAGACGACCGGGAACACGCTCGGGGTGATCGCGCCGGCGCAGAAACCCTGCATCGCACGGTACAGGATCATCTGGTTCAGGTTTGTCGCGGTGGCGCAGAGTACGCTCGATCCGGTAAAGCCCAGCATTGCGATGACGAACGTGATGCGGGTCGAAAACAACCGCGACAGCGTTCCGGAAAACGGCACCATCACAACATCGGCGATCAGGTAGGCGCTCTGGATCCAGGCGATCTCGTCGGAGCTGGCCGACAGCCCGCCCTGGATTTGCGTCAGCGAGCTCGAGACGATCTGCACGTCCATGATCGCGAGGAACAGCCCCGTCACCATCGCGAGCACGCCGGCCCAGTCGCGCCAGGTCGGCTGCGGGTCGGCTCCGGCCGGCGGCGCGGCGGGCGGCGGGCCGGGCGGTACCGTCGGACGCGGCGGCGCGGTGGGGGCGTGCGGTGCGTCGAGCGGCGAGTTTTGCCGCGACCGGACCCGCCGCAGCGCCAGGCTGCCGGTCCAGCTCACCGGCCGTGCTCGCCGACCGCCGCCGTATCCGCGGCGGCCGCGGTGCCGGCGCGCGGCGCGCGGCGCGTATCGACGCTGACGGTGACCGAGAGGCCGGGGCGCAGCCGCTGGACCAGCGGCGCGTCCGCCGGCAGCGCGATGCGCACCGGCACGCGCTGCACGATCTTGGTGAAGTTGCCGGTCGCGTTGTCCGGCGGCAGCAGGCTGAACTGCGCGCCGCTGGCCGGCGAGAAGCTCTCGATCGTGCCGGTGACGTGCTCGTCGGGATAGGCATCGACGGCGATTTCGGCCGGCTGTCCCGGCCGCATATGGGTCAGCTGCGTTTCCTTGAAATTCGCGGTCACGTAAACCCGCGGCAGCGGCACCAGGGCGGCGAGCTGGGTTCCGGGTTTGACATACTGGCCGACCCGGGCGGCGCGGTTGCCGACGACGCCGGCGAACGGCGCCCGGATGACGGTATTGTCGAGGTCGTTGCGCGCCAGGGTGAGGCTGGCGCGGGCCTGGGCCAGCCGCGCTTCCTCCTCGCCCTTTTGCGATTGCAGCACCGCGAGCTGGTTGCGCTCGGCCGAAAGCGCGGCGCGCGCCTTGTCGAGCGCGGCCTCCGCCTTGCGGGCATCCGCTTCGGCGCTTTCGAAACGCTGCCGGCTCGCGAAGTCGCTCGACGCGAGAGCGGCGTAGCGGCGCCGGTCGAGCTGGGCGCGTTCGAGATCGACCTCGGCGGCGGTCACGGCCGCGTCGGCCTGACCGATCATCGCCCGCTGCAAATCGAGCCGGTTGGCGTAGGTCGCGACGGTTGCCTCGGCGGTCGCGACCGCGGCCTCGGCCTGCGCCGCCTTGGCCGCGAAATCGCGATCGTCGATGACGAACATGACATCGCCGGCGGCGACCGGCTGGTTGTCGCGGACGCGGACCTCCTCGATATAGCCGTCGATCTTCGGGCTGACGACGCTGGTGTCGGCGTGCACGTAGGCGTCGTCGGTCGTTTCGACAAAACGCCACTCGGTCCACCAGTACCAGCCGGCGGCGCCGCCCAGCACCACGAGGATCGCGATCACGAGAAAAAATGCGGCGTTTCGCATCGAGGCAGACGGGGAGGGGCCACAACTAGACTGAACCGTTCAGTTCAGTCTAGTATGCCGACGCTTCATCGCCAACCCGTTCGGGTGCTCCCACTGACGCATAGCGAGCCAGCATGAACGCGCTATCCGGCGCGCCGGCCCAGAACGAGCCGCAAGGCAAGGCCGAGGCGGTCCTCGCGGCGGCGGAGTGCGCCTTTCTCGCCGCCGGTTTCGGCGCGGTCACGATGGATGCGGTCGCGCGCGCGGCCGGTGTCTCGAAGGCGACGGTCTATGCGCATTACGGCCGCAAGGAGGCGCTGTTCGGCGCCGTCGTCGCGCGGCTCAGCGAGCGGCGGTTTCACTCGTTTTCGGTGGAGGCGCTCGATCCGGTCGATATCGAGGCGTCGCTGACCGCGATCGCCACCCAGTTTCTCGAACTGGTGCTGTCTCCCGAGGCGATCGCGCTCAACCGCATCATCATCGCCGAGGTCATCCGGTTTCCGGCGCTTGGGGCGGTGTTCTGGGGCGCCGGACCGGAGCGCACGAGGCTGCAGATCGAGAGGTTTCTGCGCCGCGCCGACGCCGCGGGGTCGCTCGCCATCGCCAACCCGCGCCTCGCCGCCGAGCAGTTCATCGCGCTGGCTCGCGGCGAAATCCACCTGCGCAGCCTGTTGCGGCTCGAAGACCCCGGCGACCCGAGGCTGCTGAAAGCCGCGGCGGAACGGGCCGTCGCCACCTTCCTGCGCGCCTTCGCAGCCGAGACGCATAAATCATCGTCTTCGAGTTAAGCCGCGGCGCCACCGTCTTCGGGCAGGCGCACGACAACGCCGGCGCGCTCTTCCTGCAATGTCAGAAAAATCGAGGCGTCGCGCTCGGCCCAGCCGCGGGCGAGCGCGTCCGCCATCTCGTGCTCGCAGATTTCAGCGAGCCGCATCGGGGTGTTGGTTTCACGCGCCAGGCCGAGCGCGAGGCCGAGGTCCTTGCGCGCCAGGGCCAGCGAGAAGCGCGGCGCAAAATCGCCGCGCAGATAGGTGGCCGGCAGCCGCACCTTAAGGTTCATCTGGTGCCCGAGCGCCGCCTCGGTGAAGACGCGGTAGATCGTCGCCGGATCGACCCCGGCCTTTACCGCGGTCGTCCAGCATTCGGCCATGACAAGGTCGAGGGTGAAGGTCGCGCTGTTGTGCATGATCTTGGCGACCGAGCCGGTACCGATGCCGCCGGTATGGATGACCCGTTTGGCGATCGCATCGAACAGCGGCCGGGCGCGCTCGAACGCCGCCGTGTCGCCGCCCGCCATGACCAGGAGGTCGCGCGTTTGCGCCCCTTCCATGCCGCCGCTGACCGGCGCGTCGATCATTGCGACGCCCTTTTCGGCGAGGATCGCGCAGACCCGCCGGACCAGCGACGGCGCGTTTGTCGTGTGATCGATGTAAAGCGCGCCGGGTTTCAGAGCGGCGGCAAGATTGCCGGCGCCGAGGCACACCGTCTGCATCTCCGTCGGACCCGGCAGGCAGGTGACGACGACCTCGCATTGTTCGGCCAATAAAGCCGGATTGTCGCCCCAGCGCGCGCCGGCTTGCAGCAATGCGGCGGCGGCCTCGGGCCGCCGGTCATGGACGACGAGTTCGTGACCGGCACGCAGCAACTGCCCCGCGATCGGCGCGCCGATATTCCCCGTCCCGATAAAGCCGATCCGCATCTGGCCTCACAGCGCGTAGAGGCGGCGCGGGTTGTCCCACAGGATTTTGCGCTTGCTGTCCTCGCCGAGCTTCAGCCCGAGAAACAGGTCCATCGCGTTCGGGTATTTCGAGTCGCCGTGCGGGTAGTCGGTCGTGGTCACCAGATTGTCGTCGCCGATCGCCTCGACGACGTGCGTGACGAATTCCTCGTCGCACTCGACCGCGCAGAAGCATTGCCGGCGGAAATATTCCGAGGGCGGCATCGACAGATGCGCCATTTCACCAAACGGCTCGCGCCATTCATAGTGCTCGTCCATGCGGTGCAGCCAGAACGGCAGCCAGCCGCATTGTCCTTCGAGAAACGCAAAGCGCAGACGCGGGAAGCGCTCCAATGTTCCGCCCATAATCAGGTCCATGCAGGCGAGCATCTGCTCCATCGGGTGGGTTGAAATGTGGGCGATGCCCATCGTTTTGAAGCGGTCGGCGCCGGCCGCCTTCATGCGCGAGCCGGTGGTCTCGTGAAACCCGACCGGGATGTTCACTTCCTGGCACGCCGCCCATAGCGGATCGTAATAGGGATCGTGCCAGGGCCGCCCATTGTGGATGTTGGGGCGGACGAAGATCGCTTTCATGCCGAGTTCGCCAACCGCGCGGCGCGTCTCGGCGACGGCGCTGTCGACGTCGTGCGGCGATACCGCGGCGGCGCCGAACATGCGTTTCGGGTCGGCCGCCGCGATGTAATCATGCAGCCAGTCGTTGTAGGCGCGGCACGCGGCTGCGGCGAGGCGCGCGTCCATCGTGTCGAAGGCGGTGACATACATCGCCGAGGTCGGAAACAGCACCGCGAGGTCGAGCCCCTCCTTGTCCATCGCCCGGAGTTGCGATGCCGGGTCGAAATCGCGCGCGATCTCCTCGGCGTAACGGTCGCCGAGCGCCGTCTCCTCGGCGTCGCTGAGCGCCGGCCAGTCGCCACCCGGCATCGCCGCCATGACCTCGCCCTCGACCAGGGTGCGGATGTCCCACCGCCGTTCGCTGAACCGCCGCGGCGCGCGGGCGGCGAATTCCGGGTCGATGTAGCGCTGCCACAAATCGACCGGTTCCATCACGTGCATCTCGGCATCGATCAATCTGAAGCCGTTCTTCGCCATCGCCCGCGCTCCCTCCGATGCAGTTCTTTAATCATTGGGCCGCCCGAACCCAATCGTCCAGCGCCACGCAACGTGTCGGGGGTATGCTATAAGCGTCAAGCAGAAGACGGGTCAGGGCGATGGAAGCGGATTATGTGGTCATCGGCGCCGGGTCGGCCGGCTGCGTCGTCGCCAGCCGGCTGAGCGAGGACGGGGCGCGGGTCGTGCTGCTCGAGGCCGGACCGCCCGACCGCGACCCGATGATCCACATCCCGGCCGGCGTTCTGCGCGTCCTCAACAATCCCCGGATCAACTGGAATTTCTTCAGCGAGGCCGAACCGGGCTCCGGGGATCGCCGGCTGCAATGGCCGCGCGGCAAGACGCTCGGCGGCACCAGCTCGATCAACGGGATGCTCTATGTCCGCGGCAACCCGGCCGATTACGACAACTGGGCGCAGATGGGGTGCCGCGGCTGGACCTATGACGAGGTGCTGCCGTTTTTTCGCAAGTCGGAGACCTATCGCGGCAACGGCGACCCCACCTACCGCAGCCGCGGCGGCCCGCTGATCGTCGAGGACTACCGCACGATCCTCGATCTGACCCATGCGTTTGTCGAGGCCGCCAAACAGGCCGGGTTTCCGTTCACCGAGGATTACAACGGCCGAACGCAGGAGGGCGTCGCCTATTCGCAGATGACGCGGCGCGGCCGGTTGCGCGGTTCGACGGCGCGGACATTTCTCGCCGAGGCGCGGCATCGCAATAATCTGAAGGTCGAGACCGACGCGCTCGTCACCCGGCTGCTGTTCGACGGCAAGCGCTGCACCGGCGTCGCCTTCCGCCAGAACGGTGCCGATAGGCGGCAGATGGCGGGGCGCGAGGTGATCCTCTGCGGCGGCGCGGTCAACTCGCCGCATGTCTTGCAGATTTCCGGCATCGGGCCGGCGGCGCATCTGCAATCGATCGGCGTTCCGGTGTTGCACGATCTGCCTGGGGTCGGCGCCAATCTGAACGACCATTACGTCGTGCGCATCTCGCACCGGGTGCGGGACGCGGTATCGATCAACCAGCTGGCGCGCGGGCTGCGTCTGGCGCGCGAGGTCGCGCGCTGGGCGGCGCTCGGCGACGGCGCGCTGACCTTTGGCGTCACCTCGGCGATGGTGTTCTGCCGCAGCCGCGAGGGGCTGGCCAGCCCCGACCTGCAATTGCTGTTCACGCCGGCGAGCTACGCCCAGGGCGTCTTCCGCCAACTGGAGCGCGAGCCGGGCATGACCGTCGCGGTCTGTCCGGTGCGTCCCGACAGCCGCGGCACGATCATGGCCGTGTCGCCCGACCCGTTCGAATATCCGGCGATCCGCCCGAATTACCTGTCGGCGCCCGGCGATCTTCGCGTGCTGATCGCCGGCATCGAGCATACCAGGCGGATTTTCGCCCAGCCGGCGATCGCGCGCTATAGCGCAACCGAGACCGTGCCGGGTCCGGGTGTCGCGACCGACGAAGAGTTCGCCGATTTCGCGCGGCGGGCCGGGACCAACGTCTTCCACCCGGTCGGCACCTGCAAGATGGGGGTCGACCCGATGGCGGTCGTCGATCCGCGGCTGCGGGTGCACGGCATCGCCGGGCTGCGGGTCATCGACGCCTCGATCATGCCGGCGGTGACGACCGGCAACACCAACGCGCCGACCATCATGATCGGCGAAAAGGGCGCCGCGATGATCCGGGAGGACGCCCGCGCCGCCGCTGCCGCCTGAGGGGGTTCGCGAATTCCGGCGCGGGCGCGATCCGCTGTTTCGGGTGAGAAAGGAGATGTCGATGCCGCCGCTGGTTCTCTCGTCCGACTCGCACGTGTTCGAACCGCCCGATCTGTGGCAGACCCGCATCGATCGGGCGTTCCGCGAGCGCGGGCCGCGCATCGAGCGGATCGCCGGCGGCGACCAGATCGTCATCGAGAAAGACCAGGTGCTCTCCGGGATCGGTCTCATCTCGAACGCCGGCGCGCGGTTCGAGGCGCCGGAGACGATCTCGGCCCAGGGCCGCTTCGAGGACGTGCCGAGCGGCGGGTACGACCCCGAGCAGCACCTCCGGGACATGGCGCTCGACGGGGTGGCCGGCGAGGTTCTCTACCCGTCGCAGGGGCTGTTCTACTTCAAGGTGGCCGATACGGGGCTGATGTCGGCGATTTTTCGCGCCTACAACGACTGGCTGGCCGAGTTCTGCCGCGCCGATCCCGCCCGCCTCAGGGGCATCGCGATGATCAACCTGGACGACGTTCGGGACGGGATCGGGGAGCTGGAACGCGCCGCGCGCCTCGGCCTCTCGGGCGCGATGATCACCGAGTATCCGGCCGAGGACCGGCGCTACGACCAGCCGGAATACGAGGATTTCTGGGCCGCCGCCGCTTCGCTGCGGATGCCGCTGAGCCTGCACACGGCGACGCGGCGGCAGGGCAAGATCCGCGGGGTCGGTCCCGGGACGCTGCGCGATGCCAGCAGCCGCGCGACCAAGGCGTTCTATCCGGCGCTGTCGATGTGCGACATGATCTTTTCCGGCGTGTTCGAGCGCCATCCCGGGCTGATGCTGGCGATCGTCGAGTTCGAGCTGGCCTGGGCGCCCAACGTGCTCTCGGCGATGGACTACACCTATCGCGAGCGCCATGGCGAGGCGATCTATCGCTTCAAGGACGGCATGGTCCCGAGCGACTTCTTTCACCGCAACGTCGTGTTGAGCTTCCAGGAGGACGCGATCGGCATCCGTCTGCGTGATGTTATCGGCACGGGCAACATGATGTGGGGATCGGATTACCCGCACAGCGAATCGACGTTTCCGCGCTCGCGCGAGATCCTGGCGGAAATCCTGGCCGGCGTGCCGGAGGACGAGCAGGCCAGGATCGCCGGCGGCAATACCGCGCGAGTATACGATTTCGACGTGGCGAGACTGACCGCGCCCGCTTGAAGAAGAGCTGCAACAACATCCGACCGACGCGGAACCCGGCCGCAACCCGCGACGGCGGGGAATTCAGCGATCGGAAATTCCCTGGACCAGGGAAATATTTCCCTGATGTCTCAGGTGCCGGCGAGCAACCGGTGGATTTCGCGGGAGTCCGGCTGCCGCCGAACCGAGTATCGAACGCGATTGGGGCAATTTTTCCCGGCGATGCGAGAATTCGAAAACCCTACCCCGGCGCGTTGCGGGCCCGCCGCAATTTGAGTTGGGTTAAACGCTTTTGCGCAACGCGGTCTACTATGGAACGGTCACAATCGCGTCGCGTCGCGGCCGAGCCGGTGTCGGCGCGCCGCGCTTCGCCGGGTCGGGTTCGAGCTGGGTTGTAGTTTGGGGTGACACGATCGGTAGGGTTCGATCCAGCCAACCGGCGGCGCGCCGCGGCAACGCCAGCGCCGGCGGTCGCGCGCATCGTCCGCGCGTTGTCGATGACGTCGCGGCGCCGCGGCATCGGACTGCTGCTCGGGATCGGGTTGGGATGTCTCGCCGGGTCCTCGGTGCTGGCCGATTTGCGCTATGAGACCGAGATTACCGGGGTCGACGATTCGGCTCTGGCCGATCTTCTCGACGATGTCTCGGAACTGAAGAGCCTGCAGGACCGGACGCCGGCCTCGGAACAGGCCTTGCGCCGCCGCGCCGACCGCGATCTCGAGCTGCTCAGCGACGCCGCGCGCAGCCAGGGCTATTGGGACGCGCAATTTTCCTACCGGATCGACACGCCGCCGGAACCGGGCGAAGGGCCGGCCAAGGTGATCGTAACCGCCGAACCGGGGCCGCTCTATCATGTCGCCGAGGTCAACATCCTCGGACCCGACCGCCAGCCGCTCGTCGTGCCGCGCGCGTCGGAGGAGCCGCCGCTGCCGCTGCGGCCCGGCGAGCCGGCGCGCACCGAGCCGGTCGTCGCGACCGAGACGGCGCTGCTCGCCGATCTCGGACATGCCGGCCACCCGTTCGCGAAAAAGATCGACCGCCGGGTCGTGATCGACCATCAGGCGCGCACGATGACGGTCACCTATGTGCTCGACCCCGGACCGGCGATGCGCTTCGGGACCGCGACCGTCAGCGGTCTCGAACGGCTGGACCCGGCCTATGTCGAGCGGCGGTTCCGCTGGCGGCCCGGCGAAGCCTACGACAACCGCGAGGTCGAGGAGACGCGGCGGACCTTGGTCGACACCGGGCTGTTCAGCAGCGTCAAGATCGAGCCGGTACCCGATCCGGCCGATCCCGACCGCGCCGCGATGCGGGTCGAGGCGGTCGAGCGGGCGCATCGCACAATCGGGGTCGGCGCCGCCTACAACACCAGCGAGGGGATCGCCGGGCGGGTTTTCTGGGAGAACCGCAATCTGTTCGGCCAGGCCGAATACCTGAACCTGTCGGCCGAGGGCGGGACCCAGAAAGCGGGTGTCGCCGGCACCTTCCGCCGCCCCGATCTTTTCGCGACCGACCAGGATCTGGTCGCCAGGGCCGAGATCGCCCGCGACAACCCGGTCGCCTATGACAGCCGGCACGCGCGCCTGTCGGTCGGGCTCGAGCGCCGCTTCCGGCCCGGCTTGACCGTCAGCGGCGCCGTCAGTCTCGAAAAGGCCGACGTCGAGCAGAAAGCCAACATCGTACCGTTCGACGCATCCGAGCGCAGCCAGCGCTATTCGCTTGTCGGCCTGCCGCTCTTGGTGAAGCTCGACCGCAGCGACGATCTGCTGAACCCGACGCGCGGCTACCGGCTGCAAGGCGACCTGGTGCCTTACCAAAGCTTTGCCGGCCCCAACCTGACTTTTGTCCACGAGCGGATCGCGGGAAGCGCCTACAAACGGCTCGGCGACAGCGACCGCTACGTTGTCGCGGCATTCGCCGCGGTCTCGTCGATCCAGGGCGAGGCGCTGGCCGACTTGCCCGCCGACAAGCGGATTTATGCCGGCGGCGGCGGCTCCGTGCGGGCTTATGGTTACCAGATGGCCGGGCCGCTCGATGCCAACGGCAACCCGATCGGCGGCCGGTCGGCCCTGGAGGTGAGCCTGGAGGCACGCATAAAGGTGACAAAGACGATCGGCATCGTGCCGTTTTTCGACGCGGGCAGCTTCTACACCAACCCGGTGCCGCAGCTCGACCGGGGGATTTTTTACGGTCCGGGGCTCGGGTTCCGCTACTACACGCCGTTCGGCCCGCTGCGTCTTGACGTCGCGACGCCGCTGCGGCGGCGCTCGGCCGATTCGGTCGTGCAGGTCTATATCAGCCTCGGTCAGGCGTTCTGATGCGTGCTCTGGTGCGCCGCGCCCGGACATCGCGCCTCGCGCGCCGCGCGATGCGCTGCCTCGCCGTCCTGCTTGTGCTGTGCGCCGTGCTCGCGGGGGGCGCCGTCGCGGTGTTCCGGACATCGGCCGGCCTCGACCTGGTCGCGCGCATCGTCGCCCGCATGGTCAGCGAACCCGGTTACCGGATCGAGATCAGCGGGGTCGCGGGCGACTTCCCGTTCGACATCAGCGCCAGGCGGATCACCGCCGCGGATGCCGACGGCGTCTGGCTGAGCCTTGCGGATGTCCGTCTCGATCTGGCGCCCGGCGAGCTGTTCAACGGCCGTCTGCATATCCGGCGGCTGATGGCGGCGCGGCTCGACGTATACCGTGCGCCCGACATCCCGCCGTCCGCCGCGCCGCGTCCGTTGTCCGAACGGTTGCGGATCCCGAGCCTGCCGATCGCGACCGCGATCGACCGCCTCGCGATCGATCGCATCGCGCTCGCCGAGCCGGTGCTGGGCGATCCGGTCGCCGCGACGCTTTCCGGAGAGGCCGTGTCGCGTGACGGCACGGCCGAAATCGGGCTGCGGCTTCGCCGTACCGACGGGGTGGGCGGGGAATTCGATCTTTCTGTCCAACAGAGCGGGACCACGCCGGATTTGCGGCTGCAACTCGCGGCGCGCGAACCGAGCGGGATTCTCCTCGCGCGGCTGCTCGGGCGCGACGACCGGCCGCCGCTGTCGGTCTCGATCGCGGGAGACGGCCCGGTATCGGATTGGCACGGCCGGTTCGATGCCTCAGCGGGCCAGCTCGCCAATGCGAGCGCCGATATCGCGCTCGCGCTGGGGCCGCGGGAGAGCACGCTGTCGCTGACCGGGACGGCCGCGGTCGCCAGGCTGCTGCCTCCGGAAATGGCGGCGCTGACCGGCGACGACGTGCCGTTCGAGGCGCATGCAAGATTGCGCGAGGACGGTGCGATCGCGCTCGATTCGCTGACGCTTGGGCTTGCCGCCGGCCGCCTCACTGCCGACGCGGTCGCCGGCCGGCCCGACCGCGAAATCGCGGCGCATGTCGCGGTCGCGCTGTCGGACCTTGGCGCGGCAAGCGCTCTTGCCGGCGAGACGCTGCGCGGATCGGCCGAACTGCGCGCCGCGGTATCGGGCACCGAAGACCAGCCGCAGCTGCGCATCGAAGCCAGCGGCGAGGCGCTCGGCATCGCCGCGCTGGGAGCGGAGCGGGGCGAGGCGCGGGCGACGCTCTCGTGGAGCACGAAAACGGCCGACCCGGCGGCGCGTCTCCAGGTCGAGGCGGACGGGGAGTTGCGCGGCCTCGTTCTGCCCGAGGGGGTGCCGCGCGATCTCGGCCGCGACCTGCGCTGGTCGCTGTCCGCCGGCGCCAAACCCGATGGCAGCCTCGTCGAGCTGACCCAACTAACCGCGCACGGCGCTGGGATCGATGTCGCCGGCAGCGGCCGGATCGCCGATCGCGGTGGTCAGATCGACGGCCGGATGCGCGTGACCGTCGCCGAGCTTGCCGCGTTTTCCGGCCTCGTCGGGCACAGGATCGGCGGCCGGCTGACGCTAGACGTGACGGCGGAGCAGCAAGGCGGCGACCGCGTGCTCGCCAAGATCGACGGCGCGGTCGCCAACCTCGATACGGGTATTCCCGCGCTGAACGCGCTGGCGGGGCGCTCGGTCGCGATTGCCGGTTCGGGCGAGCGGGACGGTGCCGGCGTCGTGCGCCTCGATCGCCTCGCCGTCACCGGCGGCGAATTGACGATAGGGGCCAGCGGGCGGTTCGAGCCGGGACCGAAGACACTCGCGGGCAAGGTCGAGGCCGCCATCCGCAATCTGCGGCCGGCCGCCGCGGCGCTCGACATGCCTCTCGCCGGCCGGGTCGCGGCCGATCTCACGATCGAGGGCCCCGCCGATCATCCCCGCCTGCACGCCGGGCTCGACGGGCGCGATCTGCGTGCCGGCGCGGCCGCGTTCGATCAGGTGCGGCTCGACGCCAGAGTGCCCGATGCGTTGCAGCCGCGCGCCGCTGTCGAGGGCAGTTTCCGCGGCGCCGGGCTGGACGGAAGTCTGGCCGTATCGGTCGATGCCGCCGATCCGAGGGAGCTGGTGGTCCGGAATCTGCTGCTGAAGGCCGAGGGCGGGGTCGTCGGCGCCGATCTTCGCATCGACCGCAAAACGCTGCTGGCGCGCGGCAAGGTCACCGCGAAGGTGCCCAATCTGGCCCCCTGGTCGCGGATCGCCGGCCTGCCGGTTTCCGGCAGCCTCGATGCAGCCGCCGGGCTGGATTGGAGCGCCGGGGCGCGTGCCGGGCAGGGCATCGAGTTGAAATTGACCGGCGAGCGGCTGGCGCAGGGCGCCGGCGAGGCGCGGATCGCGCTCGGTCGCCTGGAGGTGACGGCGCGGCTCGACGATGTGCTGGGGACGCCGTACGGCACCGCTCGGGCAAGTCTGACCGGCGTCAGCTTTGCATCGGGCGGGCTGTCGAACGCGACACTGACGCTCGACGGACCGAAACCGGGGCGCTTCCAGTTTCGCGCCGAGGCGGCGGGCCAGGTGGTCGAGCGGCTGAGCGTGGCCGCGGACGGCAGCGCCGAATTCGCCCCGAACACCGGCGCGGTCGAGCTGCGCGTCGCGCGTCTCGACGGCTCGCTTGGGCCGGACCGGTTCCACCTGACCCGGCCGCTGACCATCGCACGGCGGGGCGACGATCTGGCGTTGACCGGTCTGGCGGCGTCGTTCGGCCGCGGCAGCATTAGCGGCGACGCGGCGCGGCGCGGCAATGCGCTGTCGCTGCGGCTCGCGGCGCGAGACCTGCCGGTCGCCTCGCTCGGACGGCTCGCCGGCTATCCGGGAGCCGGAGGCGCCATCGCCTTCGACGCGGCGATCGACGGCCCGGTCGCGGCGCCGCGCGGCCGGTTCAGCCTGTCCGGCCGCTCGCTGCGCTTTTCGCCGGCGCGGCAGGCGCGGCTGCCGGCGCTCACGCTCGATCTCTCCGGCACCTGGAACGGCCGCGAGGTCGATCTGAACGGGCGGGTGGCCGGGGCCAAGGGAGACGCGGTCGGTCTCGCCGGTTCTGCGCCGCTGGTGCTCGACGGCCAGACCCTCGCTGTCGCGGTGCCGCCGCAGGGGCGGCTGGCGCTGCGGCTGAACGGAAGCGGCGAGATCGGCAATCTCGCCGATCTGCTGCCGCTCGGCGAGGACCGGGTCAGCGGCCGTTTTGCACTCGACGCGGCGGTGAACGGCACCGTTGCCGCGCCGGCCGCGAGCGGACGCCTGACGGTGACGAACGGCCGTTACGAGAATTTCGCGACCGGCGCGGTGCTGAACGATTTGCGGCTCGATATCGCCGGCGACCGCGACCGGCTCGCGATCCGCGAGTTTTCGGCCCGCGACAGCGCCGCGGGGAGCCTTGCGGCGCAAGGCGGCGTCACGCTCGGCAACATCGTTCCCGGCGCCGCGGGCGGACCGGAGGCGAATATCTCGGTGACGCTCAACGATTTTCGCATCATCGGGCGCGATCTGGCGGTCGTCGCCGCGAGCGGCAGCGTCGCGGTCACCGGCCCGCTCGCGGCGCCGCGCGTCATGGCGCGGCTGACGGTCGACAACGGTGACGTGAACCTGCCCTCCAGCCTGCCCCCCGATGTGACGCGCATCGATGTTGTGGAGATAAACGGCCGTACCGGCGGCCCATCGGATAAGGCCGACGGCGAAAAGACCGCGCCGGCGCTGCCCGCGACGCTCGACATACAGGTCGCGGTGCCGGGGCACATCTTCGTGCGCGGCCGCGGCCTCGACAGCGAGTGGCGCGGCCGGCTCGCGATTGCCGGTACGAGCGACGCGCCGCAGATCACTGGCAGCCTGGAGGCGATCCGCGGCACGTTCGACGTACTCGGCAAGACGTTTCGCGTAACCCACGGCGAGATCGGCTTCCAGGGCGGCGCCGTGATCGACCCGGTGCTCGACATCACCGCCGAGGTCGCGGCAGCCGACATCACGGCGCAGGTCATGCTGAAGGGGCCGGTCTCGGCGCCGAAGCTGACGATGACATCGATCCCCGCCGTGCCGCAGGACGAGATACTGGCGCGCGTGCTGTTCGGCCGCTCGCTCGGCCAGATCACGCCCGCCGAGGGCTTGCAGGTCGCGGCGACGGCGGCGAGCCTGGCGGGCGGCGGGTTCGACATTCTCGACAAGGTGCGGGGAACACTGGGGCTCGACCGCCTCGGGTTCGGTTCGGCTTCACCCAATCGCACCGACAGGGTGGCGCCCAATAACGGGAAGGCGGCGGCGTCCGGCGCCGCGATCACCGCCGGCAAGTATATCGCCAACGGGGTCTATGTCGGCGCCTCGCAGGGTCTGACCGCGGGATCGAGCAAGGCCGTCGTCGAGGTCGAGGTGCTGCCGCGCGTCACCGTGCAGGGGGATGTCAGCCAGAACGGCAGCACCGGGATAGGGCTCAATTACAAGTACGATTACTGATTGCTGTGATCGACTGGGGAGGAGGACGAGATGGCAAGACTGGCCGGAAAGGTGGCGCTGATCACCGGGGCCGCCGGCGGGCAGGGCGTGGCCGAAGCCGAGTTGTTCGTGCGCGAGGGCGCGGCTGTCATGCTGACCGATGTCGACGCTGCGAAGGGCGAGGCGCTCGCGGTGCGGCTGCGCGGGCAGGGCGGCGGAAAAGCGCGGTTCCGGGTGCACGACGCGGCCAGCGAACCGGATTGGATCGAGACGGTGGCCGCGACCGTCGCGGCGTTCGGCGGGCTGCACATCCTCGTCAACAACGCCGGCACGATCGCCCGCCAGGGCATCGTCGCGACGACGGTCGAGGCGTGGAACCGGACGATCGCGGTCAATCTGACCGGGCCGCTGCTCGGTATGAAACACGCCGCGCCGGCGATCCGCGACACGGTATCCAAGAGCGGCGGCACCGGGTCGATCGTCAACATCTCGTCGACCGCCGGGCTGACCGCGCATGACGACGCCGCCTACACCGCCAGCAAATGGGGGCTGCGCGGGCTGACCAAGACCGCGGTGCTGCAATTCTCGCCGTGGAATATCCGGGTCAATTCGATCCATCCCGGACAGATCGCCGATACCGGATTTTTCCGGAGCGGCACCGAGGCGTTCGCGCATGCCGCGCGCGCCGCGATCCCGCTGCACCGCCAGGGGACGCCGCTTGAATGCGCCGAACTGGTGCTGTTCCTGGCGTCGGACGAGGCGAGCTTTATCAGCGGCGCCGAGATCGCGATCGACGGCGGCTATATCGCGGCCGGTCTGGCCGGGTTGCGGAACCGGGTGCGGGACGAATACAGCGGGAAGGATTAACCCGGCGTCGTACGATTCGTCGACCGCTTCCGCGCGGCGCTGGTCGGTCATCACGGCGTTGCGGTTCGCTGCGGTTCCGCCGCAGCCGCCCGACCCGATCCACTTTATCGGCGCGCCAGCGGCGCTAACATCATTGTCCGCGCCCGCCAACGGCGCCATCCTCATGCGACGCCATAGTCACTCGCCAGACAAGGCAACGACGCAGCGGGGAGGGTGCCATGTCAAAGAACATCGTTGTTTGCTATGACGGCACGGGCAACGAGTATGGCCGCAACAACACAAACGTGGTCCGCACCTTTGAAGCGATCTTGCGCGACCAGGACCAGATCGCGTTTTACGATCCGGGCATCGGAACCTTCAGCTTTCTTGGCCGCACGCTCGGGCGAAGGCTTGGCACCCTGATGGGGAAGGCATTCGGCTATGGGCTGGAAGAGAACATCGAGGACGGCTACGAGTACTTGATGAACAACTTCGTACCCGGTGACACGCTGTTCGTTTTTGGGTTTAGCCGTGGTGCGTTCACGGCGCGTTGTCTCGTCGGGATGGTTTGCAAAGTGGGAATCCTGCAGAAAGGCAGCCGGAATCTGATTCCCTATGCGACAGAGGTTTATAAAAACCAAAACAACGAGGACATTGCGGACGGCTTCAAACGAACATACTGCCATCCGTGCGCCCCCACTTTTGTCGGGGTCTGGGATACTGTCGCCTCGCTCGGTCATGTACTTGCAAAGCAGTTTCCGAATAATCGACTTCATCCCAGCGTCAAGTACGGGTGCCACGCCGTGTCGCTCGATGAGCAGCGCAGGAAATTTCCCGTGAGCCTGTGGGATGAAACGGATATTCCGGAAGGCCAGACGATAGAGCAAATGTGGTTTGCCGGGGTCCATTCCGATGTCGGAGGATGGTACACCGAGCGCGGTCTCTCGGATATCGCGCTGCTCTGGATGCTGGAAAAGGCGCAAGCAGCCGGGCTCAGGTTAAGGCCCGATTGGAAAGCGACCCTCGATCCCGACCCCGAGGATATGATGCATGAGTCGCGGGTTGGGTTCTGGCGGCTGTGGCCTGCGGTTTCCCGCAAACATCCCGACGATTGGCGGAAAATTCACGAAAGCGTTTATCTCCGGCAGAAGGCAGGATTATACTCGCGCAATCTGCCCACCCGTGGCTGAGCCGCTCGGCGCCGCCGCGCTGTCAACCTTAAATGCGCGGATTGCGAGCAAACGACGAGATCACGGTCACGGCGGTAATATCGCCGCTCGTCTTCCCGGGTTGCGCAATCGCGTCAGGACGAATTCTTCCGGAGCGGGTGATAACGGCCGATCAGGGTTGCAGCGTGATCGTGGCGCTGCCGAATTTTGTGCTGTCGGCGGCGCTGCGCGCGATCACCTTTACCGACGCGACCGTGATCGCCGCCGGCGCGGTATATTTGCCGTCGGAAATGGTACCCGACGCCGCGCCCGGCGGATCCAGCTCCCAGGTGATATTGCGGTTCGACAGGCCCGATACGTCCGCGCTGAATTGCTGATCCTGTCCGGCGCGCACGGTCGGTGCGGGCGGCGTCACCTTGACGCCGGCCTCAACCTTCGCATCAGGTTCCTCGATTTTGATGCTGACGCTGCCGGATTTTGTAGGATCGGCCACGCTGCGCGCGATGATCGTCGCGACTTTTCCGGCGGCCGAATCCGGCGCCATGTAGTAGCCGCTCTGCGACACCGTTCCGGCGCTGCCGTCGGCCGGATCGATCGACCAGGTAACCTGAGCGTTTGTCGAGCCCAGCACCGTGGCTCTGAATTGTTTTGCCTCCTTGGGCGCCAGCGTCGCGGATGGCGGCGATACGCTGACGGTGACAGCCGTCGGCTGGGACGCCTGCGCCGGCGATATTTTTTCCACCAACCCCCGGATCATCAACAAGATCGGTTCGGAGGCGAACCCGCTGCCGAACCCGAGCACCACCGATGTAACCGCGTTGTCCGGGTTGACGATGTAATAGGCGGTAACGGCGATCAGCGGGGCCGACACGACCTGCATGATTTGAAAGACGAGGTTTTCGCGGGCCTGCACATTGGTCAGCGAATCCTGCGAATCCATCGCCCTTCTTTGATACTCCGGCACCCGGCGCGTCATGCTGACCGCGCCGCCAAACAACGCGAGAACGATAACATACAACGGCACCACCAGGCCGCCGCGGACCAGTCCCTTTTTTTCGGCTGCATCGACGGCTGGTTGTCCGGTGACCGGCGGCTGTCCCGTCTCCGATGGCGCCGATGCGACCCATTTATCGACGATGCCGCCGATTCTCACGATCCACTGATAGTTGTCGGGTTTGCCGGTTTCGGCGCAGAGAACATCTTTGGGCGGCGGGTTGCCGCCTATCGGTTGGGCGCATCCCCTCAATACGCCGAGCGGCGCCTCGCCCGATGGAGAGAGGTGGAAGAGATAGGGAGAGAAGAACGGAAACAAAGAACCCGCGAGAAAAATCGCCGTATATAAGTAACATAACTGAATCATCTGATTGAGTTTGTTGTCGGTCGCCACGCCGGTGAATACATACAGCCCCCATATCGTGAGCGCAGACGTGGCCGCGAATAGAAGCGCGGATGCCACTGCGAATATGACTGAGCCATACCAATAAGATACGAATAGCAGAATAATGGACGGTACGAAGCAGGCATAAAGCAGCAATGTCGGCCACAACGAGCCGGGGCTCCAGAACGTCGTCGGCGGGATGCCGTCATAGGCGATCGCGCAGCGCGGCACCGCGATGAGATCGCGATACGCTCTCAGGAACCTGACGCGCTCGTCCTTTGACGGCACGGCGCGGCTTGCGAGCAGATCGCTGGCAGCCTCGATGTCTTCGATGATCTGGTCGGGAACACGCTCGCGTTCCCGCACCATAAACTCCATAAGAGCCGAGGCGTCGGCAACGTTTCTGGCGAATTCGTCGCGCTGCGCGGGTTGAGCCGCTCTTAACGGAGCAAAGCTCCACCACCAGTTCGCCACGCGCCGTAAAGGCGAGTCGAACGGTTCTACCGCCATCGTCTCCCCCCGCGTGTTTTTGCTGTCGACCGATGTCGATCAGCTTCTCGCTGCGTTAAATCGAGAATATACCGTCGCGGTGCTTTTTACAACCAGCTTGTGTCTGCTTCGAGGCCCATCAGGTGTTGCCCGACGGTCTCGAAATGCTGCTGCCGGCCCTGAAGCTGCTGCGCGACCGAGTGGATGTCGCGAAAGCGGCGCTCAAACGGGTTTTCGTTAAAGATCGCGGTCGCGCCGGCCGCCTGATACAGCATGTCGACGACCTCGAGCGAGGTGTGGATCGCGAAGGTCGAGGCGAGGCGGATGCGCATCCGCTCGTCCAACGTGATGTGGCCGCGCCCGGCAACGGCGTCGGCGATCTCCGCGAGCGAATGGAGCAGCCAGTCGCGCGCCGACGACAAACGCGCCTCGGCGCGCGCCGCCTCGGATTGCGTCAGGTTGTTGTTGCGCATCGTCTTCTGCGCGCCGCGCGGGATCTTGTCGCGCGCCAGCTCGATGAACTGCCCGAGCGTCGCGCGGCCGATGCCGAGCGCCACCCCGCCGAACCCCGACGCGTACAGCATCAGATTGCTGAAACGGTACAACAGACCCTGCTGACCGATCGGCGCGGCGCGGCGCGACAGCACATCGACCGAATAATCCTCCGCCACGAACAGGTCCTTGACCGCGTACTGGTTGCTCGCGGTGCCGCGCAGCCCGATCGTGTGCCACATGTCGGTGAACTCGGTCGCGCTTTTCGGGAACAGCATCGTGCGCACGACCGGCGTGCCGTCGGCGTGCCGACGCGGCGTTCCGTCGGCCTCGACCACCGGCACGTGGCAGCCGAGCCAGCTCGCGAGCTGCGCGCCGCTGGTAAAGGCCCAGGTCGCCGTAACGCGATAGCCTCCCGGCGCGACCCGCGCCTCGCCGGGACCCGGCCCCCAGGCCAGGATGCCGCGCGGGCCGCCGAAGATCTCGCGCGCGATCGCGGGCTTCAGATGCACCGCGGTCATCGAGCAGCCGGAGGTCTGGTTGACGCACCACGCCGCGCTGGCGTCGATCTTGGCCAGTTCCTCGATCACCGGCACGTATTGCGCCGGCGGCAATTCGGCGCCGCCGAGCGACTTTGGCAGCAGCATGCGCGTGAGGCCGCGCTCGATCAGCGCCTCGATGATCGGTTCCGGCAGGCGGCGTTCGGCGTCGATCTCGGCCGCGGCGGCGGCGAGCGCGGGCGCGATCTCGCGCACCCGCGCCACATACCCGGCGCCGGGTTCGGGGTTGGCGGCGAACTCCGGCCTGTTCGACCGTTCGGCTGAACCCGCTGCCATCCATCGCTCCTTCGCTGCTGCCGCGACCGCCGCTCCCGCCGCGGAGGCCGGGCCGGATGGGCAGTGCCCCAATGGGCAGTCCAACGGGAAGCGCGGCCGCTGTCAAGCCGGCCACATCGGTCGGTCAAACGCAGAAAAGCCGCCCCGAGGGGCGGCTTTTCGTCGAAAACCGGCGGCCTATGTGGCCGCGCCGGCGCCCGTTGTCAGGCGCGGATCTCCACCGAGGCGGGGATCCTGGTCACGGCTGCGGCAGGCCGCGGTTGAGCGATAGACACAGGATCACCTCCTTTCTGCTGTTGCACCGACCGCCGCAATCTAGGGGGAAAGCCGCCCGCCGACAAGCCGTCGATCGCGGCGGCGGCATTCGGCCGCGTCCCAGCGACGAACGCGGGTAGGGCGGCGATGCCGGCAGCGCGAATCGGCGGCTCGTGGCATGATGCCTTCGCGACCAAGCGGAGATGCGGCGAGATGGTCGGAGATCGTGTGACGGTAAACGGGATCGAGCTTGAGGTCTTGCGCCGCGGCCCCAATGGGCGGTCCGCCGGCCGTCCGGTGCTGCTGCTGCACGGCATGGACACGGTTCGCCCGAACGCGCGGTTTCTCGACCTCGTCGCCGGCGAGGCCGAGATCATCGCGCCGTCCTCGCCGGGTTTCGGCAACACCGCGCGGCCGGCCGATTTCGACACGATCTACGATCTCGTGCATCTTTATCTGGCGCTGCTCGACGAATTGCCGTTCGAGCGGATCGCGCTGCTGGGGCTGTCGTTCGGCGGCTGGCTCGCGGCCGAGATCGCCGTCGCGTGCCGGCACAAGCTCGATCGGCTGATCCTCGCCGATCCGGTCGGCATCAAATTGGGCGACCGCGAGACCCGCGACATCGCCGACGTGTTCAACCTGAACCCGGCCGAAATCAGACAGCGCGCGTGGCATGATCCGTCCCTGGCGCAGTCCTATGACGCGATGAGCGACGACGAACTCGTCGTCCACGCGCGCAACCGCGAGGCGCTGTGCCTCTACGCCTGGCACCCGTGTCTGTATAACCCGCAGCTCAAAAACTGGCTCGGCCGCATCCGCCTGCCGACCCTGGTGCTGTGGGGCGCGAGCGACCGCATCGTCACCCCCGAATACGGCCGCGCCTATGCCGGGCTGATCCCCGGCTCCAGGTTTTCGCTGATCGAGCGCGCCGGGCACCACCCCGAGATCGAGCAGCCGGAGATTTTCGCAGAGCAGGTCACCGCGTTTCTGCGCGAATAGCGGGCGAGGATTCTTGACGGCGCAAGGCGGCAGCGGGGAA
This sequence comes from Alphaproteobacteria bacterium, assembly GCA_050181375.1. Lineage (GTDB taxonomy): Bacteria > Pseudomonadota > Alphaproteobacteria > ATCC43930 > CGMCC-115725 > DATARH01. The sequence continues at coordinate 1,261 of JBFXDF010000040.1, read as the reverse complement.
AGTGCGTAGAGCCGCCGCACCTCGATAAGGACGCCGTGACGTGAGCATCGGAACCCTGCCGCTTTCCCGTTTCACCGTGCTTGACCTGACGCATGCTCGCGCCGGGCCGACCGCGGTGCGCCAGCTGGCCGATTGGGGCGCCAAGGTCGTCAAGATCGAACCGCCCGGCGCCCCGGCCAACGACATCACCGGCTCGCGCCGCGAGGGGTTCGACTTTCAGAACCTGCACCGCAACAAGCGCAGCCTGTCGCTGAACCTGAAAAGCCCCGACGGCAAGGCGATCTTTATGAAACTGGCCGAAAAGGCCGATGTGATCGTCGAGAATTTCCGCTCCGAGGTGAAATTCCGCCTCGGCGTCGATTACGAGTCGGTCAAGAAGGTCAACAAGCGCATCGTCTACGGCAGCATCTCCGGGTTCGGCCAGAGCGGGCCCTACGCAAAGCGCCCCGGCGTCGATCAGATCGCGCAGGGCATGGGGGGTCTGATGTCGATCACCGGTCTGCCGGGTCAGGGGCCGGTCAGGGTCGGCATCCCGATCGACGATCTCTGCGCCGGCCTCCTCCTGGCGCAGGCGATCCTGATGGCGCTCATAGAGCGCGAGCAGTCGGGCGAGGGGCAATGGGTCCATACCTCGTTGCTCGAAGCGCAGATCTTCATGCTCGATTTCCAGGCCTCGCGCTGGCTGATCGCCGGCGAAGTCGCGAAACAGGCCGGCAACGACCACCCGACCGGCATCCCCACGGGGCTGTTCCCGACCGCCGACGGGCAGATCAACATCGCCGCGTCGGGCGACAACCTCTGGCGCCGGTTCTGCGAGGCGGCCGACGTGCAATTCCTGCTGAACGATCCGGATTACAAGACCGGCCCCTTGCGCTCGAAAAACCGCAAGGCGCTGAACGAGAAGATCGCCGAGATCACCAGAAAGCGCCCGAGCGCCTATTGGGTCGAGTTGATGAACGAGGTCGGCGTGCCGTGCGGCCCGCTCTACACGATCGACCAGACCTTCGCCGACCCGCAGGTCGTGCATCTCGAAATGGCGCGCCCGGTGCGTCATCCGAAGCTCGGCGAGATGAAGGTGGTCGGTCAGGCGATCAACATGACCCGCACGCCGGAACCGGCCGAATTGCGCCCGACCCCCGATCTCGGCCAGCACACCGACGATGTCTTGCGCGAACTCGGCTACAACGACGCCGCGATCGCCGATCTGCGCGCACGCGAAGTGGTTTGAAATAAAGAACCCTCTCCCCCACCGGGGGAGAGG
>JBFXDF010000039.1:0-22031 GCA_050181375.1 Alphaproteobacteria bacterium | reverse complement strand
GGAACAGCAGCGCGCCGCCGGCAACCCCGGCCGCGGTCGCCGCCGCCGAGCGCAGGAACCCGCCACCACCGCCGCCCAACATCCCGCCCGCCTGCGGCTGGGGCTGGGCATAGCCCCCCTGCTGCGGATAGCCCTGGCCATATCCCGGCTGCGCGTAACCTTGCCCTTCGGCATATTGTTGCGGCGGCGCGACATTCGGCCCGCGGCTCCAGGGGCCGCTGCGCGGCGCGTCGCGCGGCGGCTCGGTCCTGCCGAAAAGACCGCCGAGAAAACTCGTCCCGGAGGATTTCTGCGACTGCATGTCGGCCAATTGCTGTTCGAGTTCGGCGATCCGGTTTTGCGCCTGGTTCAGGCTCAGATCCTGGATCAGAACGGTCTGCACGAGGTAATAAGCCATGTCGGGCTGCTCGCGCACGGCCTGGCGGATCAGCGCGTCGGCCTCCGCGTCCTTCTGCTGGCCCGCGGCGCCGGCGCTTTTCAGCCGGGTGAGCAGCGTCGTTATCAGATCGCGTTCCTCTGGGGTCATCGGACACCTTCCGGCGACAAGGACAGCCGGCTTCCGTCGAGGCCGGCGCGCCGCTCGCGGCGCGCCGAGTATGTGGGGAGCGGTCGCCGGCGATTTCAATCCGGCGGTGGGGCGTGTCGATCGGCCGTGCGGCCGCCGCGTTGGCGTCTCCTGCGCGCCGCGCTATTTATAGCGGATGATGCCGTCGACGCAGTCCTTTGCCGGCTTTGTGCTGGTGACCAGCGCCATCGTGCTCGGGGCGGCGCTGCTGTCGCAGTACTGGGGCGGTCTGGTGCCGTGCGAATTGTGCATTCTGCAGCGCTGGCCGTGGGCGGTGGCGATCACGATCTCGATCGTCGCGCTGTTTGCCGGCAGCCGCCGGTCGCTCCCGTGGGTGGCGCTGGTGCTCGGCCTCGTCTTCGTCGTAAGCATCGGCTTCGCGTTCTACCATCTTGGGGTCGAGCAGCACTGGTTCGCCGGCCCGAGCGCCTGCACCCAGAGCGCCGCCGCGCCGACCACGCTCGAAGAGATGCGGCAGCGGATTTTGAGCGCGCAGGTGGTGCGCTGCGACCAGCCGCAATGGTTGTTCCTGGGCGTGTCGCTGGCCGGCTGGAACCTGCTGGCGTCGATTGTGATGGCCGCGATCTGCGCCGGCGCGTTCTGGCTGGCGCGGCCGGTCCGCCGGATCGACCCGGCGCGCCGGGCCATTGGGTGATCTCGCGATGGAGGCGCGCCGTCCACCGTGGCTGCCCGGCGACCCGCCGCCCGAGGCCGAGGTCGCGGCGATGATCCGCGTCGATCATGCCGGCGAATACGGCGCCGTGCGGATCTATGACGGCCAGCTCGCGGTCGCCGGCCCCGGTCGCGCGCGCGACGAAATCCGCCGCATGGCCGAGCAGGAAAAGCGCCATCTAGGCGAGTTCGACGATCTGGCGCGGACGCGCCGGGTGCGCCCGACGGTGCTGCAGCCGCTGTGGCACCTGACCGGGTTCGCGCTGGGCGCGGCCACGGCGCTGCTCGGCGAACGCGCCGCGATGGCCTGCACGGTCGGGGTCGAGGAGGTCATCGACGAGCATTATCGCGATCAGGCCGAGCGGCTCGGCGCTGCCGAGCCGGCGCTGCGCGAGCGGATCGTGTCGTTCCGCGCCGACGAACTGCGCCACCGCGACGCCGCGCTGGCCTACGGCGCCGCCGACAGCATCGGGTTCGAGCTGGTCTCGGCGTTCGCAAAGACGGGGTCGCGGCTCGCGATCTGGCTGTCCACCCGATTCTGACGGGCAAGCCCATTCTAGGAGCGGGGCACCGGCCCCACTCTAGCGGCCCGCCGCGGCTTTCATGGCTTTTGCGCGCGGCGGGGGCTTTCCGGAGCTGCCGACCGCCGGCGCGGCGGGCGGCTCGGTCATGATCTTCTCCGCCTCGAGGACAAAATCGCGCCAGATCTTTGCCGGCAGATCGCCGCCGGTGATCTTGTCCATCGGGCTGTTGTCGTCGTTCCCGACCCACACCCCGACGACGATATCCGTCGTGAAGCCGACAAACCAGGCGTCGCGATCGGCGTCGGTCGTGCCGGTCGCGCCGGCGGAGCGCCGGTTGCCGAGATGCGCCGCCTTCCCGGTGCCCTCGGTCACGACGGCCTCGAGCAGCCGCATCATGTCGAGACGGTTCCAGTCCGGCGGGTCCGGGACGGTCGGCGGCCGCGTGTAGAGCGGACCCGATCCGGCGTTGATCGCACGCACCATATAGGGCTCGATCGACTTGCTGTCGGTGGCGATCGCGTCCATCGCGCGGGTCATCTCGAGCAGCGTCACGTCGGCCCGGCCGAGCGCCAGCTCCGGTTTCGCCGGCAGGCTCGACTGAACGCCGAGGCTCTTCGCCATCGCGATGACACGCTCGGCGCCGACCGCTTGCAGCAACGGCGCGGACGCCGTGTCGAGCGAGGCGGCGAACGCCGTGCGCAGCGTCGCCTCGCCGCCCGACCGACCGTCGCCATTCCCGTTACCAGCCGCCTGGCGATCGCCGGTCACGACCGGCTGATCGACGACGATGCTGTCCGGGCGCCAGCCGTTGCTGAGCGCCGTCAAATACAGGAAGACATTGAACAGCGAGCCGGGCTGGCGGTGCGCCTGGGTTGCCCGATTGTACCGGCTCCGCAGGTAGTCGCGGCCGCCGATCATCGCGAGGATCGCGCCGTCGGGCGCCATCGCGACCAGCGCGGCCTGGCTGACATTGCGGCGTTCGCCCTCCCGTTCGAGCCAGAAATTGACCACCCGCTCCGCCGCTGCTTGCAGCCGCGGGGCGATCGTCGTGGTGACGGTCAGATCGAGCGGCGGGTCGCCGACCAGCCGCTTCACCTCGGCGTCGGCGGTATCGAGAAAATAATTCCGGCCCGGCTCCGGGTCGGGCGCTACCGCGAGGCGGACCGGCTCGGCGCGCGCCGCGTCGAACCGCGCCCGGTCGATCGTGCCGCTGTCGAGCATCGTCCTGAGCGCGGCGCGCGCGCGGCGCTCGGCGGCCTTCAGGTTGCGGCTGGCAGCCGGCGCCGACGGGGTGCGGATCAGCGCCGCCAGCATCGCGGATTGCGCCAGATCGATGTCGCCGACCGGTTTTCCGAAATAGCGCCGCGCCGCGGCATCCGCTCCGATCGCGCCGGCCCCGAAAGACACGGCGTTGAGATATTGGGAGAGGATCTCGTGCTTGCTCAGCCGCGCTTCGAGCCACAGCGCGATCATCGCCTCCTGCACCTTGCGGCGCAGCGTCCGCTCGGGAGGGAGATAGCGGAGGCGGGCAAGCTGCTGGGTAATCGTGCTGCCGCCCTCGGTATCGGACCCGGTAACGTTGGCGAACGCGGCGCGGGCGATGCCGCGCGGGTCGATGCCATAATGGTCGTAAAACCGGCGGTCCTCGATCGCGACGACGGCGTTGGCCAGATCGGACGGCAGGTTGTCGGCGGTGATCGGAGCGCCGCGATAGGCGCCGCGGACCGCGAATTTCTCGCCGGCATCGGTCGCGTAAATCACCGAGGACGGCAACTCGGCCGACGCGACCGGCGCGCGCGGCAGCGTAAAGGCGGCGTAGAGAATGAAGCCGGCAAGGATCAGCAGCCCGGCGGCTCCGACCGCCAGGATCGCACGAAAGAAGCGCCGGACCCGAACCATTGCCTCCCCCTCCCGACGCCGCGATCGTCGCGGGCGTGCTCGCCTTTAACGGCGGCGCGCCGATCTCCGTTCCGGATCGACGCCCCGCCGCGACGTGCCGGGATTGACCCGCTGAAGGACGGCGCCACATCTGCTATCGACGCCGGGCGCCTATGCAACGCGCGAGGGAGCAAGAATGCCGACGACCCTGAAAGAAATGCTGGCAACCGCCAACGCCGAGGTGCCGCGGGTGCCGCCGCAGGAAGCCAAGGCGCTGATCGAGCGCGGCAACACGCTCGTGGTCGATGTCCGCGACGCGGCCGAATTGCAGAGCGGCGGCAAGATCAGGGGCGCGGTGCACGTGCCGCGCGGCATGCTCGAATTCCGCGCCGACCCCGAAAGCCCGTACCACAACGCCGCCTTCGCGACGGACAAGACGGTGCTGGTCTATTGCGCCTCGGGCGGACGTTCGGCGCTGAGCGGCAAGACGCTGAAGGATCTCGGTTACGCGTCCGTGTTCAACATCGGCGGCTTCAAGGAGCTGGCCGATGCGGGGCTCACAACCGAGCCGGGCTGACGCCGCGGTGATGTAGCGCCGTTCCGCGGGACCGGCTTCCGGTTTTTACGGCGAGCGCCGCGTCGCTGGTTGGAAGCTCTTGCGTAAAGCGCCCCGCCTGCCGCAAATCCCCGTCATGCAGACCGTCAACGACATCCGCGCCGCCTTTCTCGACTATTTCGCCCGGCACGGGCACGAAATCGTGCCGTCCAGTCCGCTGGTGCCGCGCAACGACCCGACGCTCTTATTTACGAACGCCGGCATGGTGCAGTTCAAGAACGTCTTTACCGGCGTCGAAAAGCGCCCGTATCAGCGCGCCACGACCTCGCAGAAATGCGTGCGCGCCGGCGGCAAGCACAATGATCTCGAAAATGTCGGCTACACCGCCCGGCACCACACGTTTTTCGAGATGCTCGGCAATTTCTCGTTCGGCGATTATTTCAAGGAGCGCGCGATCGAGCTGGCCTGGAACCTCGTCGTGCGCGAGTTCGGCCTCGCGCGCGACCGGCTGCTCGTCACGGTCTATTCCGAGGACGATGATGCCGCGCGCCTGTGGGCGAAGATCGCGGGGCTGCCCGAACAGCGCATCATCCGCATCGCCACCTCGGACAATTTCTGGGCGATGGGCGATACCGGGCCGTGTGGGCCGTGCTCGGAAATCTTTTACGACCACGGGCCGGACATCCCCGGCGGGCCACCCGGCAGTCCGGACGAGGACGGCGACCGGTTTATCGAGATCTGGAACCTTGTCTTTATGCAGTTCGAGCAGATGCCGGGCGGCGAGCGTGTGGAACTACCACGGCCGTCGATCGACACCGGCATGGGGCTCGAACGCATCGCCGCGGTGCTGCAGGGCAAGCACGACAATTACGACATCGACCTGTTCCGCGCGCTGATCCTGGCGTCGGCTGAGGCCGCCGGCGTCGCGCCGGACGGGCCGCAGGCGGTGTCGCACCGGGTCATCGCCGACCATCTGCGCGCCTCGTCCTTCCTGATCGCCGACGGCGTGTTGCCGAGCAAGGAGGGGCGCGGCTACGTGCTGCGCCGCATCATGCGCCGCGCCATGCGGCACGCGCAGATGCTCGGCTGCAAGGAGCCGCTGATGTGGCGGCTGGTGCCGGCGCTGGTCACGCAGATGGGGGCCGCGTACCCCGAACTGATCCGAGCGCAGCCGCTGATCACCGAGACGCTGCGGCTCGAGGAGACCAATTTCCGGCAGACGCTGGAGCGCGGTCTCGGGCTGCTCGACGACATGGCCGCGGGGCCGGGGCTGACCGGCGACGGTCGGCTGTCCGGGTCGGTCGCGTTCACGCTGTACGATACTTACGGCTTTCCGCTCGACCTGACGCAGGACATATTGCGCGGCCGCGGCGTCGCGGTCGATACGGATGGGTTCGACGCGGCGATGGAAGAGGCCCGCGCCCGCTCGCGCGCCTCGTGGGTCGGCTCCGGCGAGGCCGCCACCGACGCGCAGTGGTTTGCGCTGCGCGACGAGGTCGGCGCGACCGAGTTTCTCGGCTACGACACCGAGGTGGCCGAGGGGGTGATCCAGGCGATCATGCGCGGCGACGCGCGCATCGAGGAGGCGTCGGCCGGCGACGAGATCGGCATTATCGTCAATCAGACGCCGTTCTACGCCGAGTCGGGCGGCCAGGTCGGCGATACCGGTGCGATTTTCTCGCCGAACGGCGGCGAGCTGGCAGTGCGCGACACCGTCAAAAAGGCCGGCGAACTGCACCTGCATCTCGGCGCGATGCGGCACGGCACGCTCCGGGTCGGCGACGCGGTCGAATTGCGCGTGGACGGCGAGAGGCGGCGGCGGCTGCGCGCCAATCATTCGGTGACGCATCTGCTGCACCAAGCGTTGCGGCACCGGCTCGGCGAGCACGTGACGCAGAAGGGTTCGCTGGTCGCGCCGGACCGGCTGCGCTTCGATTTCAGCCATCCGAAGCCGCTGACGCAGGAGGACATCGCGATCATCGAGACCGAGGTCAACGCGCGCATCCGCGACAACGCCGCGGTCCGCACGCGCCTCCTGACCCCCGAACGCGCCGTCGCCGAGGGCGCGCTGGCGCTGTTCGGCGAAAAATACGGCGAGGAGGTCCGCGTCGTCGCGATGGGCGTGGTCGACGATCCGGCGCGGCCCTATTCGGTCGAATTGTGCGGCGGCACGCATGTCCGGCGCACCGGCGATATCGGCCTGTTCAAGATCGTCGGCGAGAGCGCGATCGCGTCCGGGGTGCGCCGCATCGAGGCGCTGACCGCCGCCGCGGCCGAGGCCCACGTTCTGGGCGAGGAGGCGCTGCTGCGAAAGGCCGCTTCCGCGCTGCGCACCAGTGCGGCCGAGCTGCCGGCGCGGCTGTCGCGGCTGGTCGAGGAAAACCGCCGGATCGAGCGTGAGCTGGCCGAGGCGCGCCGGGCATTGGCGATGGCCGGTCCTGGGGCCGCTCCCGCCAATGATGGGCAGGCGGCGCCGGCGGCGACGCGGATCGGCGATGTCGCCTATGAGGCGCGGCTGGTCGAGGATGTGCCGGGGCGCGAATTGCGCGGGCTGGCCGACGATCTGAAGCGGCGCATCGGTTCCGGCGTCGTCGCGATCGTGTCGCGCGCCGAGGGCAAGGCGGCGGTCGTCGTCGGCGTCACAAAGGACCTGACCGACCGGTTCGACGCGGTCGAACTGGTGCGCGCCGGCGCCGAGGCGCTCGGCGGCAAGGGCGGCGGCGGCCGGGCCGACATGGCGCAGGCCGGCGGCCCCGAGGCCGACCGCGCCGAGGCGGCGCTGGCGGCGATAGAGCAAGCGTTGCGGGGTAGGGCGACAAAGGGTGCCGTTAGCGAAGGAGCTGCGGCTCTGTCTTGATCCGAGCCCGATCGGAAACCGCCCGCGCAAATACGCACGATTCGCTGTCTGGTTGAATTACGGGTCGCCGCCGCGGCCGCTTGCGCCAGACAAACGGCGGCGAACGCCGGTTGGATCGACGCCGCAAGCCGCCTTATCCAATGATGAGCGCGGCAGCGGGAGGGGTGGGCGGCCGGCCGCGACGGGCGTCGGCCATTCCCCGACCCCGCACCCGGGAGGGTCGCGGTGAGGGCGGCGAAGAATCTTTTTGTGGCGGCGCACTGCCGGGCGGGTTTCGCGGCGTCCGCCCTGGTGGTTATGGCGGCGCTGGCGCTGGCCGGGTGCCAGAACGTTCAGCGGCGCGGTCTCGACCCGCTCGCGGTCGGCGGCCGGCTGAATGACGCGCCGATCAGCTACGACGCGCTGATGCATATCGCCGCAGCGGCGCGCGGGGCCGGCGATTTCGCAACGGCGGTGAGCCTCTACCGGCGCGCCGCCGAACTGAACACGGGCGCCGCCGCCCCGTTGACGGGTGCAGGTGACACGCTCGTCGAAATGGGCCAGATCAACGAGGCGATCGTCGCCTACCGCGCCGCGCTGGTGCGCGAGCCGCGAGATCAGGCCGCGCTGCGCGGGCTGGCGCGCGCCTATCTCCGTACCGGCAAGCCGGAACTGGCGCTCGAACCGCTCGGCGTCGCGGCCGAGCAGGCCCCGGCCGATCCAAAGCTGTTGCAGCTGATCGGCGTCGCCGAGGATTTCGCCGGACGGCACGCGGCGGCTCAGGTCCGCTATCGACAGGGCCTCGAATTTCTGCCGGGCGATCGCGGATTGTCGGTCAACCTGGCGCTGTCGCTGGCCTTGTCGGGGCAATACGGCGAAGCGGTCGCGGTCCTCGGTCCCGTGGCGCTCGGCCCGGCGGGCACGCTCAGCGAACGCCAAACGCTGGCGCTGATTTATGCCTTGCAAGGCGACAACCGGTCGGCCGAACGGATCGCGCGGCTCGACCTCGATCCGCAATCGGCAACGCGCCAACTGGCCTACTACGACACGTTGCGGGCGCTGTCGCCGGAAGCGCGCAGTCTCGCGATCCGGTCCATGTCGACAAACTCCGCCGGCGCGCGCTCGCCCTCCATTTAAGCGCGCGACGCGTCCGCCGGCGGGGAGGACGCCGCGATCAGACCACGACGACGACTTCGAGATACTCGCCCGGCACCACCATCGAGCCATCCCCGGCCCGGTTCAATCGGCCGATCAGCGCCTGCAGGTCGGCGACCAGCAAATCGCGTCTCTTGCTGTCGAGAGCGCGCAGCGCCGTCACGATCGGGCCGTAATAGGTGCCGAAGACGTCGAGAAAATGCGCCGGCGAGCGATAGCGGAACATGAAATCGCGCGGCTCGGCCCGGATCGACCTCGTGCCGGCGAACAGCTCGCCGAGCCGCTCGCGCGTCCCCCACAGCGCCGGCGATTTCGCGCCGGCGGGCGGCGGCAGATATTGTCCCAACGCCTTGAACATCTGTCCGACAAAACCGGCTGGTGTCCAATTTGCGAGACCGATCTTTCCGCCCGGCCGGCACACGCGCCGCATTTCGGCGGCGGCCTTGTCCTGGTCGGGTGTGAACATGATGCCAAAGGTCGAAACCACCGCGTCGAAGCTGCCGTCGGCGAACGGCAGGGCTTCGCCATCGGCCTCCTGGAAGGCGACCGCGAAGCCATTGGCCTCGGCGCGGGCCTTGGCGCGCGCCAGCAGCGCCGGGACATAATCGGTCGCGGTGACATCGCACCAGCGCCGCGCCGCGGCGAGCGTCGCATTGCCGTTGCCGGCCGCCACGTCGAGCACCCGCGTTCCGGCCCGCAGATCGAGCGCCTCGCACAATTCTTCGCCGACAATCTGCAAGGTCGAACCGACCACCGCATAATCTCCGCTAGACCAAGCCGTTTGCTGGCGCGCCTTGAGACCGGCGAGATCGGGAATGGTCCCGGCCGCGCTCTGCACCATCGACATCGAACCCTCCGCGAAAACGTCACTGCCGCCGGCATCTCGGCCGGCGCGCGTGACAGGTTGGGCGGCGGGTCGCGAGAGGCTGTTCAATTCCCGCATCGAGGTGCAGAATCCGCAGCGAAATTATCTGGGCTGGACCGCCGCGATGTCGCAGCAGCGGAGACCGATTACGGCGGCTGACGGCAACCCGGGCCTGCCGCCCGAGAGCGGCGAGCACGCGCCGCATATCCCCGACGGGCTGCCCGCCAGCCTGACGCGGGCGCTGCGCTGGCTCGACGATCGCCTCGATCAGCCGGTTTCGGTTGCAACGCTGGCGATCGCCGCGGGGGTGCGGCCGCGCACGCTCGAAGCGCATTTCCGGCAATTTCTCAAGACAACGCCGCTCGGCTGGGTGCGGCGGGTGCGACTTGCCCGCGCTCGCCAGCAGCTATTGGCCGCCCGCCATGACGACAGCGTCACCGCGATCGCCCAAGCCAACGGCTTCACCCAGCTCGGCCGCTTCTCCGCCCAGTATCGGCGCCGCTTCGGCGAATATCCGTCGCAGACGCTCGGCGCCGCCTGCGCCAAGACATCGGCCGGCGTGGACGAAACCGACGATGAGGCAATGCGTCTGACATGGAGCGCGCTGGGTTCGGCGTTCAATGTCGGACCCGCCGCCTGCGACGCCGCGCTCGCCGCCGCCGAGCACGCGCAAGAACTGTCGCCGCAGGACGCGCTGCCGAAGGCAATCGCGGCGTGGTGCTGGAGCCAGCGCGCCGCGCATAATTTCGGGCAGACGCCGCAAATCGATCGCGCGCGGGGTTTGCAGCTCGCCGATCGCGCCGCCCAATTGGGACCGCATGACGCGCTCGTTCTAAGCCTGTGCAGCGGCGCCCTGACCTTGAACCATCGCCTCGCCGACGCCGATCGGCTGATCGAACGGTCGCTGGCGATTGACCCGTGGTCGCCGTGGGGCTGGGTCCGGCGCGGCTGGCTGTCGGCCTACGCCGGCGACGACGACGGGGCGTTGCGGGAGTTGCGGATCACATGGCGGCTGATGCCGTTCGAGCCGCTGCGCCATCTGCTGCTGATCGGCATCGGCTGCGCCCATTTCAACGCCGGCCGTTACGAGCGCGCCGCCAGATGGATCGAGGACGGGGTCGCCGCCGGGCCGGCATCGTTCTGGGCCGAGCGCGTCCTTGTCGCCGCCGCCGCGCACGCCGGCGCCCGCGCCGAGGCGCGCCGCCGCGCCCGCGGGCTGCTGCACAAGGATGCCGGGCTGACCGTCGCGATAGCGCGCAACGCCTGGCCCTTCCCGCCGAGCTTCATGGAGCGGCTCGGCGACGGCCTCGGTCTGGCCGGTATACCGCGATCCTGACCCGCGGCCCCGCCCTGGCGGGGATGGGCCGAGCGGCTACTGCGACACGCCCTCGACCGCGAAAGTATGGTACTTCGCGTATTTTTCGCCGATTTTTCTTACCTGTTCGTAGGCTGGATCATTCCGCCAGGCGCGCACCGCATCGACGCTGGGGTATTTGTAGATAACGACACGCTTAGGCGGCTCGCCATCGACGGCGATGACCTGATTTCCGCTTCCGGCGGCTCCTCCCGACGCCAGCAACTGGCCGCCGTGAGCCTTGATGATCTCCCGGGCTTTGGGAAGATATTCCCTGGCGTAACCTTCGGGGTCGGTGACCTCGATTTCGCCGACGAAATAGACCGGCTGCTTGGATTGCGCGTGCAAGCCTGTGACAGCGAGGGCGCCCAGCATCATGCCTGCCAGGATGGCTATCGCGACGCCGATCCGAGACTTCATGACCGTCTCTCCCGCGTAACGCAGCGTAGGATGGGTCGAACAGTACGAAACCTACGCTGCTATACGGCGGCCCGGCGATAGGCATCCCCGGGCATCGATCAACGCCACGAACTAGCCGCACGGGACGGGAAGCCCGCTCCTTGAATGGAGCCGGGCAGGCCGTCCCGCGATCGACAGGCGCCTGTGGGCGGCGTCAGTTCAGACCGTAAAAGCCCATCGCGCCGCCGGCCATCACCTGGTGCTGCGTCTCCGGCGACAGGCCTTTCATGCGCTGGCGGACCATGTCGGGGGCGCCGGGGAAGAACCCGTCGGGGTGCGGATAGTCGGTCGCCCACATGATCTTGTTCGGACCGACATAGTCGGCGAGCACCTTCAGGCTGCCCTCGACCGGCTCGAACGAAATCCAGCAATTGCGCTGGAACAGCTCGCTGGGCCGCGTTTTCAGGCCGCTGTCGTTGAAGCCCTGGTCGTCGAAGTGGCGGTCCATCCGGTCGAGCCACGGCGCGATCCAGCCGCCGCCCGATTCGAGGAAGCCGATGCGGATTTTCGGGTGCCTCTCGCAAACGCCGCCCCATATCGTCGCGAGGCAGACCAGCATCATCTCCATCGTGTGACTGACGATGTGACGGGCGCCGCGGCCCTCGAAGCGGTCGACGCCGACCGTCGGCATGCCGCTCGACGCACCCTCGTGAAAACCGATCGAAAAGTCGAGATCCTCGGCCGCGGCCCAGAACGGCTCGTACATCGGGTCGTCGATCATCTTGGTGCCGTGATACGGGTTCGGCCGCAGGAACCCGCCGCCCATGCCGAGCTCTTTTTTCGCGAAGCGCATTTCGGCGATCGCCAGATCGACATCCTGCATCGGCAGCATCGCGACGCCGAACAGGCGGTCCGGATACGGCTTGCAGTAATCGGCGAGCCAGCGGTTATAGGCGCGGCACACGGCGGCGGCGAGCTGCGGGTCGTGGATCGCGCCGGCGAACAGCCCGAGGCTCGGATACAGGAACGCCGCGTCGATCCCGTCGGCGTCCATGTCAGGGATGCGCTTGTGCGGGTCGAACCCGCCCGCCTTGCCTTCCTTGTATTCCATTGTGTCGGCGGCGACGACGCCCTGGCGGGCGCCGACCGCGCCGATGCGGCCAATGCCGATCTGCGGGTTGCCGACCGTATGCTCCTCGATGACCAGCCGCTCCTTGCCGCTCTCGTTGTCCTTAACGATGCGCGGCGCCCGGTCGCGGAACTTGGGATCGATGTAATTGTCCCAGAGATCGAGCGGCTCCAGGATGTGACCGTCGGCATCGACGACGTTGTAGGCGCGGGTCATCTGGCTTCCTCTCCGGCGTTTGCTGCGGATGCGGCATCCTAGCGCAGCACCGGTTAGCGCGCGAGTCTGAATGTCGTTCGGTATCGCGAACGCTCCGATGCCAGGATTTGGGCTGGCGCGGGATGGAGCCGGTATAATCGCCGGATCATCGGAATATTCGTCACGGCCGGGCTTGGCCCGGCCACGCTTGAGATCAGCGGGTCAACCCGCAGCGACGAAAAGGGCAACCGGAACCGTTTCAGACCCCGCGCTTGCCGGGAGGCGCGTCGGAAATCTCCTCCAGCGCCATCCTGCTCTCTTCCTCGGCGCCGCCGGTCGCCAGATCGCCGAGCGACACAATGCCGACGAGCCGCTTGTCGCGGTTCAGCACAGGCAGCCGCCGCACCGCCCAGTGGCTCATCTTGCGGCTTACCTCGTGGGTCTCCTCGTCCTCGAAGCAAAAGCGGATATGTTCCGACATCGCCTCGCGCACCGGCGTTTTGTCCGGGTCGCGACCCGCGGCCACGGCACGGACCGCGATGTCACGGTCGGTGATCATGCCGACGAGCCTGTCGTTCTCGCCGACCGGCAATGCACCGGTGTCGAGATCGGCCATCATCTTCGCGGCGGTTTGCAGCGTGTCGTTTGGCTGCACGATTTCGACATCGGGTGTCATCAGTTCGCTGACCTTCATGGGGCCTCCTTTCGCGTTCATCCACCGGCCGATCCGACCGGCCGCTACCTGCGCAACGAGGCCGGTTTGCCGCTGTTCCGGCGTCGCCAAATGCGCGGGCGGTACGGAACGCGTTGTCGCGCCGGCTGTTGCGCCGTGACGGAACGGCGAGCGGGAAGCGGGAACAGAACGGGCGGGATGCGAATAGCGGATGGGCGGAGCATCGGCCGGCGGCTGATGGCGGAGCAGCGCTTCGCCGAGGCGGAGGCGGCATTCGAGGCGGCGCTGCGGCGCTGCCCGGACGATCCGGAGGCGCATTACCTGCGCGGCGAGGCGCTGTTCCTCCAGCGGCGGCTCGACGAGGCGCTGGAGTGCCACGCCGCGGCCGCCCGTCTCGCCCACCGGAAGGGCACCGATCTCGGCGGCGCGATGAGCGGGATTGTGCCCGGCGATTTCGGCTGGATGAGCCATATGCTGCGCGGCGATTTTGAGAGCGCCTGGCGTCTCGCCGATGAGGATCGCGCGCGGCGGCTTGTCGCCGGGATTACCGGCGCCGATTGGCCGCGGCACATGCGGCCGGTATGGGACGGCGCCCGGCTCAGCGGCGCGCGTGTCCTGGTGCGGTGCTATCACGGGCTCGGCGACACGATCCAGTTCGCCCGCTATCTGCCGCTTCTCGCCGGACGAGCCGCGCGGGTCTGCGTCGAGGCGCAACCGGAGCTGATCCCGCTGTTGCAAGGTTTGCCGGGTGTTGCCGACATCGTGAAGCTGGGTGCGGAGGACCATCCGCCGGGGCGGTTCGGCTGCGACGCCGAGATCGATATGACCGAAATGCCGCACGCGTTCCGCACCCGGCTCGATACGATCCCGGCCGCGATCCCGTATCTGAGCGCCGACCACGCGAGGTCGGCCGCGGCGGCGCGGCGTCTTTCCGCTATTCCCGGCCGGTTGCGCGCGGGGCTGGTGTGGGCCGCCGGGGAGTGGAAGCCGGAGCGCTCGATGGAGCTCGCGCAACTCGCGCCGCTCGCCGCGATCCCCGGCATCGCGCTTGTCAATCTGCAGCGCGGCCCGGAATACCGGCGCTGGCGCGACGCGCCCTCATCGCTGCCGCTGGTCGAGGCGTTCGAGACCGACGCCGTCGCCGACGCCGCCGCGACGGTCGCCAATCTCGATCTGGTGATCACCGTCGATACGATGGTTGCGCATCTCGCCGGCGCGCTTGGCGTCCCGGCATTGCTGATGCTGCATTTTGCCGCCGACTGGCGCTGGCTGCTCGACCGCTCCGACAGCCCCTGGTACCCGACGATGCGCCTGTTCCGGCAGCCTCGGCCCGGCGATTGGACCGCGGTTGTCAACGAGGTCTCGGCCGCGCTTCGATCGCGAAGCAACCGGGCGCAGCGCGACGCCGGCCTGAATCCAGAACTTTCGTGAGAATGGCGTAACCCGATTAAATGGATCGACCGGGAGACCGTCGTCGACCGCAACCTGGTCGCCAGCCGGAAGAATCTGGGATGGCCGGGCGAACCCGGCCATCGGGCAGAAGACGATCTAGCCGCGCAGCCGCGGGCAGAGGCGCATCGCGTTCTCGCCGAGGATTTTCCGCCGGGCACTGTCCGTAAGCCGCGGGCGTTCGACGGTCTGCTGCACCGCCTCGGGCCAGGCCGTGTCGCCGTGCGGCCAGTCGCTCGCGAACAACCACATATCCTCGCCCAGCTCCTCGACGCAGAATTCGAGCGAGCGCTCCCAGCTGTCGATGCCGTGGAAATAGCGGCCCTCGGCGATCACATCGCGCGGCATCCTCTTCAAATTCGGCACGTGGCCCGGCGACATCAGATAATGCGTGTCGAAGCGGTCGAGCGCCGCCGGCACCCAGCCGCCGGCCGTCTCGATGATCGCGGCGCGGATCTTCGGGAACAGGTCGAAAATGCCGCCGCCGATCAAGGCGCCCATCGCCGCCATCCCGGCCCACGGATTAGATAGCCCGTGCAGCAGGAACCACGCGCCGTCGAGGTCGCGCGTGCCGGGGCCGTAGGGCGGACGCGCCGTGCCGCCATGCGCCAGGAGCGGCAGGTCGAGCGCCTGCGCCGCGTCGTAGAGCGGGTAGAGGTCCGGGTTGTCGAGCAGCTTGCCGCCGGGGGCCTGCGGCGAGATGTAGACGCCAACGAGGTTTGGGTCGCGCTCGGCCCAGTATCTAAGCTCCGCAACGCCGGAGGGGATATCGCGCATATTGGCGACGAGGGTCCATTTCAGCCGCTTTGGCGCCTTGTTGCAGTAATCGACGACCCAGCGGTGATAGGCGCGGTAGAGCGCGTTCTCGAAGCCGACATCGCGCAATGCGCAATAGCTCGACACGTGCGTCGGGAACAGCACGTTGACGTCGATATGCGCCTTGTCCATGTCCTCGAGCCGCGCCTTCGGGTCCCAGTTGACCTCGGGGCGGATCGGCGGCAGCGCGTCCTTGCGGCCGGGCGGAAACGCCTTGCGGCCGTGCTCCATCTCGGAGCGCGAGGTCACCCCGAACGTGTCGCGCACCCCGAGCGCCCGGCCCGCCTCGATCTTCTCGATTACGGCGGTGGTGCTGCCGAACAGCGCGTAGCGCTCGCCTTTCGCCTCCTGCCGCGCGACCGCCTCGCACAGCAGGTTGAACGGCGCGCGGTATTCGTGGTCGATATAATCCTTGAAGAACCTGTCGGCGCGCTCGCGGATATGCGCGTCCATGTCGATGACGGTGCAGCCGTTATAGGGCATGTGTTTCTCCTGATCTGTGGGATACGAAGACAATCCTCAATCTGCCGGATTCGCTGGAAATCAGCGACGGCCGCTTGCGAACCTGATTTCCATCTCGATCTCGACCGGGCCTCCCGTATCGCCGAGATCGCGCCTCATTTCCTCGCGTATTGCGAGCCGCAGTTCCTGCGACAATGAAACCAACACCTGACCGGTAGAAGCACCGCCCCGTTCGAACGGACTATAGTACGTATCAAAGGACGGCAGCACGAAGGTATGTTTCTCGGTATGGGTTTCGATGTCCGTGAAACCTGCGTCGCCGAAGAGCGCCTGGAGCCGCGCAGGGTCGCCGAGCGCAAAGGTGCGGGCGGTCGCCTCGGCAAATTTTGGCACATGTCGCGCGACGATAACGTTGATTCGGCCGTTATAGGAGCGCTCCGGCGCGGTCAGCACCGACACGGCTGCGCGACCGCCGGACCGCAGCACGCGGTGGAACTCGGACAGTCCCCGCAGCGGATCAGGGAAGAACATCAGCCCGAGGCTGCACAGCACTGCATCGAAACTGGCGTCTGAAAATGAAAGCGCCTGACCGTCTTCGACCGTGGCTGACGCGTTTGGAAATTCGGCAAGCCGGCATCGCGCCTGTTCGACCATTTGCGGTGAAATATCTACCGCAGTGACCGAGCCTTGCGGGCCTACAATGTTCAGCGCGGCCTCGGCGGCAATCCCGGTCCCTGAAGCGACATCGAGAACGGTCTGGCCAGGCGCGAGGCTTGCTGCACGCAGCAGGAACGGCAAGAAATGGGCCGAGGTATTCGACATTGCGCGGTCGTACTCGGCCGCCGCCTCTTCCTTGAAAGCCAGTTCGTCGGTCATTTTCCAGCTCCCGGCTCGATCCGGCAGTGCCCCTCACCCCGACCCTCTCCCCGCAAGCGGAGAGAGGGTCGGGGGATCGGCATTCTCTATTGCCCCAATCCTTATTCTGCTTCGGTGCGATGTGGCTTCAATCACTCAAGCCGCAGCGCTCGCTCAACCGCGCCTTGCGTTTTCTGCCAGCATGGCAATTGTTCGACATCCGCTATCCAGCGCTTGAGGTTCGGGTGGTCGTCGAGCGGTAGGCGCTGCCACTTACGCACGTGCATCGGCGCTGCAACAGCAATGTCGGCAATCGATACGTTGTCTACCCCAAGCCATTTAGATTTCACCAACCGGGCGTCGAGGATACCTGCAAGGCGATGCCAGTTTGGTGCCTCCTTTTCGACGACCGCTTCGTCCGGCTCGGCATTCATGAGCGGCTTGACGACATACTGGACGAGATAGACATAGCAGCTCGGGAACCATGTGGACGCCTCCCACAATAGCCACCGGTTAACGTCGGCGCGATGCTTGAGGTCTTTGGGATAATACTTCTCGGAGCCGCTCAGATCAGCCGCGTATTGCAGGATCGCATTGGATTCGGAAAGCGCGAAATCGCCATCGATTGCTGCCGGGACTGCCCCATTCGGATTGATCGCGAGATAATCGGGTTGCTTATGGGCACCCGTGAAATAGTCGACGTGCACGAGTTCATATTGCGTGCCAAGCAAATCCAGGCCGGCGAGGACTTTCCGACTATTGACGGTGCACGGGTCGAGATATACCTGTAACATGGCTGCTCCTCCCTGTGATTGACCCTCCCAGGCCTTCGGGGTTGGACCTCTCCGCACTAAAGGGCGGAGAGGAAACCATCACTCACGCCCGGCCGGCGGCGATGTTGTCGTGGCGGCGGGCGGCGAGGTCGGCTTTGGCGAAATCCTCCTCGCCGAAACCGTAGAGGCGGGCGCCGCCGGACAGGATCTTGCCGGCGATGTCCTTCGAGATACTGGGGTTGGTCATGACCCGGGTCGAGACATCCGGGAAACTCGAGTCGAAATGCGGGAAATCGCTCGAGACGCAGATGTTCTCGGCGCCGCCGAGCAGTTCGACGACCGAGCCGACCTCCTTTTCGCCGCTCTCGATCGCCGAGAAGCAGTTGCGCTGCCAGTACTCGAACGGGGTCAGCTTCAGATAGGGCGCGTCGCTGTCGGCGTGCTGGCGCATGTCCCATTCGATGCGGCCGAGCAGACCCGGCACCCACCAGCTCTGCGCTTCGAGAAACGCGACCTTGAGCTTCGGATAAAACTCGAACACGCCGCCGAGCATCAGCGCGATCAGCGCCAATTGCATCTCGGTCGAATGGCTCGCGACATGACGCATAAAGCGGTTTTCGCCAAAGCGCGGCTCGATTGTCGAATAATACGATCCGGTCCCCTCGTGAAAGCACATCGGGACATTGAGTTCCTGCAACAGCGAATAGAGCGGGTCCCAATAGGTCGAATGCCAGTAGCGGCCGTTCAGGTAATTCGGCCGCACAAACGCGCCGACCGCCCCGTAATCGTTGACGCAGCGCAACAGCTCGGCGCAGGCCAGGTTGACATCGTGCATCGGCAGCATTGCCGCCATCTTGAGCTGGTCCGGGCTGTGCTGGACGAAATCGTAGATCCAGTCGTTGTAGGCGCGGCAGATCGCGGCCGAGAATTGCGGGTCCATATTGTCGCGCGCCAGAAACGACAGCCCGGCGGTCGGGAACAGCACCGCGATGTCGATGCCTTCCATCGCCATGCCCATGACCTGCGACTCGGCGTCGTAACCGCGCTCGACGGCGAACATCACATTCGTGTTGGCGCGTTTCGAGACGAGCGGGCCGCGGATGCGGTTGTATT
Source organism: Alphaproteobacteria bacterium (assembly GCA_050181375.1). Lineage (GTDB taxonomy): Bacteria > Pseudomonadota > Alphaproteobacteria > ATCC43930 > CGMCC-115725 > DATARH01. Next base: position 3,762 of record JBFXDF010000039.1, on the reverse strand, counting down.
GCGAGGTGTTGCCGTCGTTGCTGGTCGGGGTGCCGTCAAAATACCACAGGGGCCGTCCGCGCATCCCGGTTGCACCGCCATCCACGCGCCGCACCGACGAGGTCACGCGATGCTTGAACTCCGGGTCGAGATATTTGTCAAACAGATCGGGCGGCTCCATGATGTGCATGTCGCAATCGACAAACCGGTAGCCCTCTTTCATCGCTGCCCTCCATTGACATTGGCTCGCGCGAGCGCGCGGCGGAAGCGTGCCCCTCCGGATCGCGCGCCGCAAGCGATTATCGCCATCCCAACGGCAGTCGCCCGGTCGCAACCGCCATGTATGCGCGTCAAAGTTGATCACGGACACCGGCCGGATTGCCCGGCGGCCGCCGATAGCCTACGCTCCGATACGGACCGCGATCGCCGGGCTTTCGCCGCAAACATCGCAGCCGCGACGGTATTGGGAGGAGATCGGGTGACGCACGCCTCGGTCGCGGTTCTCATAGCCGCGGCGCTTGTCGCGATTGACGGACCATCATCGACATCGGCGTATGCCCAAACGCTGGAGGCGGCGCAGCAGGCGCTTCGGTTGATCTCCAACACCGCGAATGAGATTTGCCAGTCCGCGCCGCTCGAGCAGACGAACCAGGGCGTCGACCTGTCCGGCGAGGCAAGCGCCAAAATCGGCGGTCTGGTCGGCAAACTGGCCGATCTCGGCGTCTCCGGCGCCGCCAAATACCAGTCGGGAGCGTCGAAGGGTGTGCTGCAGAAGGATCTGATCGCCGCCATTCAGAGCGCCAACGACTGCAAGCTCCAGGTCTTTACGACACTCGAGGCGAAACTGCTCGCCTCGCCGCCTGCCGCCCCGCCGCGACCCGCGCAGCGTCAGTCCACATTGCGGTGCACCGTCGCGGACCCCACCGGCACCCCGCTCAACATCCGCGACAAGCCGAACGGAGCCATCGTGGGCACCCTGCCCAACGGTTTCCCGGTCGAAATCGCGCGGCCGGCCGCCCAGGCCGGCGCGAACTGGGTAGAGATCGCGAATGCGGGAGCGGGTGCGCCAGCCGGCTGGGTTTATCGGCCCTACATCGAATGTTCCGGCAATTGACGCCGGCGCGCCCAATCCCCCCGACCGACCCGCGGTGTGCGCCGCGCTCGCATTTCCGGTCGGCGCGCGCCGCGGTTTGTGGAGTATGGTGGCGTCGCGGGTGCCTCGCTTGCCCGTTCCCAATCCCCTGGAGGATACGCCGATGATCTATGAAGTCCGCACCTACACGCTGCGCCCCGGAACCGTGCAAGAGTTCGAGGAACGCTATGCCAAGCGGTTGCCGGCGCGGCTGAAACACTCGCCGTTGGGGGCGTTCTGGCACACCGAGTTCGGCCCGCTCAACCAGGTCATCCACGTCTATCCCTACGACGATTTGAACCAGCGCACTTCGGTGCGCGCCGCGCTTGCGAAGGACCCGGAGCGGAACGCGCTGCCCGGGGGTCAAGACCTGATCGTCGCGCAGGAAGCCGAGATCGTGGTCCCCGCGCCGTTTATGCGTCCGCTCGGCAGCCGCGATTACGGCACCGGCAATGTTTACGAGATGCGGACCTACACCTACGGTCCGGGCGATCTGCCAAAGGTGCTGGACGCGTGGGCCAAGGCGGTCCCGCAGCGCGAGGAACTCTCCCCGCTGGCCGCCTGCTGGACCAGCGAACTCGGCGGGCTGAACAGGTTCACGCACATCTGGCCCTACAAGGATGTGGGCGAACGCGAGCGTGTTCGCGCGGCATCCCGCGGTCCCGGCCGCAACTGGCCGCCGCAGAGCGGCGTCAGGCCCATCCGGCAGGAGAACAAGCTGCTGATCGCGGCGGAATTTTCGCCGGTCCGCTAGAGCCTGATCGGCTCAGATCGAAACGATCTGAGCCGTGAATCAGGCTCTACATATTTGAATCGAGAGCAAGATTCATGGGTCAGATGCTTCCATCTGACCCGATCTTGCTCTAGCCGCCCGGAGCGGCATCGTCCGGGCGCGGCGCGTCGTTCGCGCGAAAGCGGGAACGCGGAGCCTGACCCGGCGGCTTGCTCCCGCAACCGTGGCCGCGCGCCGAAGTCGATGCGCGGCCTCGGTTGCGGGACGACCGCACGGCGCCGATCAGCCCGCGACGAAGCCGGGCCGGTCCATCAGGTTATCCTTTGCTGACCCAGTCGTCCGCCGCGGCCGGAAATACGGTGCGGGTGCGGGTGGCTTGGACCGCGCCATCCAGCGTGTCGGCGGCGGCGCGCCAGACGGCGTAATGCGGCGCGGCGCGATGCGCCTCCAGCGCCGCCTCGTCGCGATAGACCTCGTAGAAGTAATAGACGTTCGGGTCCTCCTGATCCTGCAGGACGTTGAAGCGGAGGCAGCCCGGCTCGTCCTTTTCGGAGCCGAGCGCATCGACCTCGATCGCCTTCAAGAACTGGTCCCGCCTGTCCGGCTTGACCCGGACCTTTACCCATAGCGCCAGCATGATGGTTTCCTTCCTTTTCAGATTGCCGCCCTTCGGTCGGCATGCCGGTCAGACGCCGTGATCCGACCGATCCTGCCTCGACCCCTCGTTCCTGCCGAAGGCCGGAGGCGTTACAGTCCCAGCACCTCTTTCATGCCATAAAGTCCCGGCGGTTTGCCGGCGAGCCACAGCGCGGCGCGCACCGCGCCTTTCGCATAGATGCCGCGATCGGTGGCGCGGTGCGTCAGTTCGAGCCGCTCGCCCTGGCCGGCGAAGATCACGTGATGCTCGCCGATATTGTCGCCGCCGCGCAGCGCCGCGAACCCGATCGCGCCGGAGGAGCGCGGGCCGGTGATGCCGTCGCGGCCGCGCACCGCAACCTCGTCGAACCCGGCGCCGCGCGCCGCAGCCGCCACCCGCCCCAACGCCAAGGCGGTGCCGGACGGCGCGTCGGCCTTGTGGCGGTGGTGCATCTCCATGATCTCGATATCCCAGTCCGGGCCGAGCCGGGAGGCGACCTGCTCGACAAGGCCCAGCAGCAGGTTGATCCCGAGACTGGTATTGGCCGCCCAGACGATCGGGATGTGCCGGGCCGCGTCGCGCACCGCCTCGTCCTCGGCGCCGTGCAGCCCGGTCGTGCCGATCACCAGCGGCTTCTTGAGGCGCGCGGCGAGCGTGGCGTGCTCGGCGGTCGCCGCCGGAGTCGTGAATTCGATTGCGACATCGCTGGCGCGCAGCATCGCCTCGGCGTCGGCGGCGGCGGCGATGCCGAGACGGGAGATGCCGGCCAGCTCACCGAGATCCTGGCCGCAGCAAGCGCTGCCGGGGCGGGCGACGCCGCCCGCCAGCGCGCAGCCCGCGGTCGCGGCGATGTCGGCGACCAGCATGCGGCCGACCCGCCCGGCGACGCCGATGACCCCGATCCTGACTTCCGCCATTCCGGCCTCCCGCCTCCGCAAAACTACGCGCTCGCCGCTGCCGCCTCCGCCTGGCGGCGCAGCGCCGCGAGCGTGGTACGCGTCGTGATCATTTCCGGGTCCATGCGCAATTCGATAACCGCGCCGCGGCGCGCCTTCAGCGCCATCTCGAAAGCCGGGGCGAATTCCTCGGTATGGCTGACGACCGCGCCGAACGCGCCGTAGGCGTCGGCCAGCAGCGCGAAATCCGGGTTGTTGAGGGCCGTGCCGACGACCCGGCCGGGAAAACGCCTCTCCTGGTGCATGCGGATCGTGCCGTACATCGCGTTGTTGAACAGCAGGATGACCGGCCCGACGCCCTCGGACTGCGCGGTCGCCAGCTCCT
>JBFXDF010000038.1:0-22243 GCA_050181375.1 Alphaproteobacteria bacterium | reverse complement strand
CGTCATCCGAAACGCGGCGCGCGCCGCGGTCGGGCCGCGGCCCCGCCGGCGCACACCGCCGGCAAAAACGCCACAATCGTGTGACAGCATCCCGCTGACACGCCCGCATCGGAGGCCGTTCGTAGTGCGATCGATGCACTTGCTGCTGTTTTGCTGCTAAACCAAGCCGGCCGGAGCACCGGACCTGCTGCTCGGCCGCGGAATCCCGGGCTTTTCGCCGGATGGCGCAACCGCTGCGCGCACCGTTTGCTGCTGATTTTCTGCATTTTGCAGCAAACCTCTAAACCAGCGGTTGCGCCACGAGCGGTGCCGCAAGCGATTACAATACATTACGGTCCCGCTCGTATCGACCTTTTCGGGCCGGTTTTGCTGCAAACGCGCTTTTACGGAATATCCGGGGCGGCGGCGAGGATCGTTCGGGCGCTGGCCGCGTCCTCGGCGATCTGCGCCTTGAGGGCGTCGAGACCAGCGAATTTGCGTTCCGGCCGGATGAACTCGACCAGCGCGATCCGCAGGTGCCGCCCGTACAGGTCGCCGTCGATGTCGAACAAATTCGCTTCGAGGCGCGGCGCCGGCGTGCCGACCGTGGGCCGCAGCCCGATATTGGCGACCCCGTCGATCCAGCGTCCCGCGAACGGATCGTCCGGACCGTCCCCCGCCGCCCGCACCGCGTACACCCCGAATGCCGGCCGCAGATATTGGCCGAGACCGAGGTTCACGGTCGGAAAGCCGATCGTGCGGCCGCGCCGGTCGCCTTCCATCACCCGTCCGTCGATCTCCCAGTACCGCCCGAGCTGCAGCGCCGCCTCGCGCGGCCTGCCGGCGCGCAGCAATTCGCGAATATGCGTCGAGGAATAGACCCCTTCATCCGGGCCGCGCACCGGCTCGACAACCGTGACGGCGAAGCCGCGCTCGGCGCCGGCCGCCCGCAGCATCTCCGGGGTGCCGCGCCGGCGGTTGCCGAACGTGCAGTCATGCCCGACCACGATGTGGCTCGCGCCGATCGCGCCGACCAGCACGTCGGTGACAAACGATTCGGCGCTCTTGCGGGCGAAATCGGTATCGAAATGCTGAACGAACAGCAGATCGACCCCGAGCCGCGCGATTTCGCGTTTCTTGACGCGGAACGGGGTCAGCCGAAACGGCTCGCCGCCCGGCATCAAAACGCTGCGCGGATGCGGCTCGAACGTCAGCACCCCGGCCGGCATCCCGGCGGCGCGGGCGCGCGCGCACGCGGCTCCGATCAGCGCCGCGTGACCGCGGTGCAGCCCGTCGAAATTGCCCATCGCCAGCACCGCGCCTCGCGGATGGCTGGATTCGGGGCCGGGATGGCGGACAATGCGCAGCACGGTCGGATGCGGAGACATTCACATTGGGGCCGATCGCGCGAAAATAGCCGGTGCGGCGGCGGAGCGATAGCCTCGGCGCCGCGATGGCGCTGCATGCTGCCGAATGTCGCTGCGCCGCCGCCGGAAAACCGCGCCGCCGCCGACCGGGGTAATCGCTTCCGGGGCATTGCGGTCGGCGACGGCTGCCGAATGGCAACACGCCAAGGAAAGTTCTTCCCGAAGCCGAGGCGCGGCGTTTTTTTCCTGGTCATCGAGCGTCCGCTCACGTAGGGATTGCGCCCGGCGCAGACGGTAAATTGCCGCCTGCGCCGGTGAAAGCGTCAACCCAGCCGCAGTATCCAGCGGCCGCGGGTAGACCCGCCCGCGGAACCTTCGTCCAACCCGCTGAGAGCCGTTTCGCAGCGAAAGGGGGCTGCGCAATGCGCACATTGACACCGGTGCTTTGCACCTCCGGGCTCGCCGCGGAGGCAAAAGTGGCCCGCGCCGCGGGCTTCCAGGTTATCGTGGGCGCCGGAGACCCGCTGCGCACGGCCGAACTTGTCGAACTCGCCGCCAGACAGGCGAAATTTCTGATCAGCTTTGGCGTCGCCGGAGGGCTGGCGCCGCATCTGCGGCCCGGCCAAGTCATTTTATCGGCGGAGGTCATCGGCGACGACCGGCGCTGGCATCCCAACCATCGGTTTCATCGGAAAGTCGGCGAGCTGGCCCGCCGCATCGGAGCGGTGGAAGGTCCGGTACTCGGTTCCAGCGATATCCTTGCCACCGAGGAAGACAAAATTCGCGCCTGGCACGACACCGGGGCGCTGGCGGTCGATCTCGAAAGCGCCATCGTCGCGCGCACCGCCGAAACCGCCGGGCTGCCGTTTCTTGTCCTGCGCACGATCGCCGATCCGGCGGCCCGCGAATTGCCCCCCGCGGCGCTGATCCCGTTATGGAAGAACGGCACGCCGGCGCTGCACCGCGTGTTCAGCGAGGTGCTGCGCCGCCCCTGGCAGATCCGCGCGCTGTTCGGGCTGGCCCGCGAGACCCGTCAGGCCTTGGCCGCGCTGGCCGGCCCGGCGCGGGCGCTGCGCAGCGCGCTCGCCGACTAGAGCAAGATCGGGTCAGATGGAAGCGTCTGACCCGTGAATCTTGCTCCCGATTCAAATATGTAGAGCGCCGGCTACTCCGCGGCCTGCCGGCGCCGGCCTCGGCGGGGCGTCCCGAGCCGCGCCACCGCCTCCTCGACGTGGCGCGAGAACACGTATTCGGCGGGGCGCTGGCTTGTCAGCGGGATTTCCGGCGCCATCTCGCCCTCGGTCCGCACGCCGCGCATCCCGACGACGGCGGCCTTCAGCGGATTGCGGACCGAATCCACGACCGCGGTCGCTTCGTACCCGCTATGCACCATGCACTGCGCGCATTTCTCGTAATTGCCGGTGCCGTAGGAATCCCAGTTGGTTTCCTCCATCAACTCCCTGAATGTCCTCGCATAACCCTCGCCGAGCAGATAACAGGGACGCTGCCAGCCGAAGTAGTTGCGGGTCGGGTTGCCCCATGGGGTACAGCGGTAGGTCTGGTTGCCGGCAAGAAAATCGAGAAACAGGCTCGACTGATTGAATGACCAGCGTCGTTTAGGGTCGCGCCGGAAAATGTCGCGGAAGAGTTCCTTGGTGCGGCGCCGGCTCAGGAAGTGCGCCTGGTCGGGGGCGCGTTCGTAGGCATAGCCCGGCGACACGGTGATCCCGTCGATGCCCATCGCGGTCACCTTATCGAAGAACCGCGCGACCCGCTCCGGCTCCGCCGTATCGAACAGCGTCGCATTGATATTGACCCGGAAGCCGCGCGATTTCGCGAGGCGGATCGCCTCGACGGCGCGGTCGTAGACTCCTTCCTGGCAGACCGAGCGGTCATGATCCTCCCGATCGCCGTCAAGGTGCACCGTCCAGGCAAAGAACGGGTTCGGCTCGAACAGGTCGATCTTTTTCTCGAGCAGCAATGCGTTCGTGCACAGGTAGACGAATTTCTTCCGCGCGATCAGCCCGGCCACGATCTGCTCGATTTCGCGATGCAGCAGCGGCTCTCCGCCGGCAATGACGACAATCGGCGCGCCGCATTCGTCCGCCGCGTCGAGGCACGCCTCGAGGCTGAGCCGCTGATCGAGGATCGGGTCCGGATAATCGATCTTGCCGCATCCGGCGCAAGCGAGATTACAGCGGAACAACGGCTCCAGCATCAACACGAGCGGATAGCGGCGGACGCCCCTCAGGTGACGGCCGATGACATAAGCGCCGACGCGGATCTTCTGTTGCAGCGGTATGGCCACGGCGAATCCTTCATCAAAGTACTCCCATCCGGACGCGGGACCGTGCGGCGGGCACGCTCAGGTGCGGGTGGGTGTATCGGCCAGCTGGGGCGGCATGCGAAATCGGACATTCTCGGTGACACCAGGAAGGAACTCGACATCGCCCCCAGCCATCTCGCGAAGACGCGTGACCAGCTCCTCGACCAGCACGTCGGGAGCGGAAGCGCCGGCGGTTATCCCGACCGAGCGCGCTCCCTCGAGCCAGCGCCGGTCGAGCGCGGCCGCATCCTCGATCAGGTAGCTCGGGACCCCGCATTCCGCCGCGATTTCGCGCAGCCGGTTCGAGTTCGAGCTGTTCGGCGCCCCCACTACGAGAACAACATCAACAATCTTCGCAAGTTCCCGCGCCGCACGCTGCCGGTTCTGCGTCGCGTAGCAGATGTCCTTCGTGTCCGGACCGACAATCGACGGAAACCGCGCCTTCAATGCATCGATCACGGCGCGGGTGTCATCGACGCTCAAAGTCGTCTGCGTGATGAAGGCGAGCTTGTCCGGGTCCGCCACCTGCAGATCGGCGACCTCCTCGGGGCGCGAAATCAGATGCACCCGCCCGGTGATGCGGCCCATTGTTCCCTCGATCTCGGGGTGGCCGGCATGGCCGATCAGAACGATCTCCCTCCCCTGATTGGCGTAGCGCTGCCCCTCGATATGGACTTTCGACACCAGCGGGCATGTTGCGTCGATGACCGGCAATCCGCGCTCTTCGGCGCGCCGCTCGATTTCGCTGGCAACGCCATGCGCGCTGAAGATCGTTACCGCGCCCGGCGGCACTTCATCGATTTCATCCACAAAGCAGGCGCCCTTGGCGCGCAGCCGCTCCACGACATGCCGGTTGTGCACGATCTCGTGTCGGACATAGATCGGAGGACCATACTTCTCGAGAGCGCGCTCGACGATCTCGATGGCTCGTTCGACCCCGGCACAAAATCCGCGGGGTTGCGCCAGCACCACTCGCATTCCTGCCTCACCGTCTCGGTTCCGGGCCGCCGGACGCGGCCGCTCGCCGGAAGGTCTGTTGCGTATCCCTGCCATAATTCGCGCATCGCGCGCAATGCCGCGCGCGGGTCACGCGCTTAAGCGGCGGCCGCGGAGGCGTCGTGCCCGGCGGTCCGGCCGCGGCGTGTGCCTTGCTCGCGCCCGTTCCGGCTAACGCCTGGCACTGCCGACTTGATGCAGCCGGGTTGACCGTTCGACCGGCTTATCTCTCGCGGGTGCCGGACGATTCGCCGCTTGCGGCGCCGGCGCCCCGGCCGGGCCGAGCAGCGCCGGCAGCACGATCAAGGCGCAAAACAGCGTGCAGAACAGAGAGATGCTCAACAGCATGCCCATCTCGGACGTGCCCGGATCGGGCGATACCGCCAGGCTCCCAAAGGCCGCCATCGTCGTGAGCGCGCTGAATACGACGGCGCGGGCCGTACTGGACTGGAGGTGATTGGTCTGACCGGCGCGCCAATTCATGACAAAGTAGATATCGAACGCGACGCCGATCCCGAGCAGCAGCGGCAGCGCGATGATGTTCGCGTAATTCAGCGGCTTCCCAATCAGCACCGTGGCAGCCAGCGTCAGCATCGCGGCCAGCAGCAGCGGCGCGACGACCAACATTACGTCCCGCGCCCGCCGCAGCACGACCGCGAGCAGCGCGACGATCGCGACAAGCGAAACGACACCGGCCTCCACAAAGGCCGAACTGATCAGCCGCCCGGCTTCCTGCATGTTCACCGGCGTGCCGGAAGCGTTCGGGGCAACGGTACGCACCGCCGCGACGAACTCGCGTAACGCCTCGTGGTGGCGCGCGTCTTCCTTGGGAAACACCTCGACCCGAGCGCGCCCGTCCGGGGTGATCCAGCTGTTCCGCAGTTGCGGCGGCATGCTGTCGATCGTCACCGGCTGCACGTCGATGATGTTGCGCAGGATATCGAGGCGCTGTTCAAGCCCCGCGAGCAAGTCCCGTTCCAACTCCGGGATAATTGTCGACCCTCGCGAGGCGGCGCCTGCAAGGGCCTGCGACAGCCGGGCCGCCGGACTATGGCCACCCGCGTCGGCGCCGTATGAGACAACCGGCTGCAACGCCTTGCGCAATTCGGCCATGGAGGCGGTGATCTCGGCATCGCTCGGCGGCGGCAGCGTCGCTTCAGGCGTCAGCGTCGGCCCAACCAGCAGCCGCAAATCGCCCAGAATCGCCAATTTCGGCTCCTGTTCTTGCGGGACGAAACTCGCCGCCGTAATGGCCTGCGCGACCTGCGGCAATTTCGCGAGCCGGTCGGCGAGCGCGTCTGCCTCGCGCAAGGAGGGCGCGAGTATCTCGGCCGTATACGGGGTCGTCATCGGGTCCTTCATCAAATCGCGCGCGGTGACCACCGATTCGGCTTTCGGATCCTTCAGGTTCAGCGGGTCGAAATCGAACCTGACGGATGGCAGCAGCGCGAGCGAGACCGCGGCCAGCACGCCGGCGCCGGCGATTACCCAACGGCGGCGGCGCAGCAGCAGTCGATCGATCGGCGCGGCCCAGCGGAACCCGACGGGAGCGGGTTCGCCGCGCGGGCGCAGCAATGCCAGCAGTGCCGGCAGCAGCACGAGATTGAGCACCACGGCAACCAGCATGCCGAAGCCGGCGATCCACCCGAGCTCGCGTATCCCCGTATAACTCGTCGGGACGAATGCCAGAAAGCCAAGTGCCGTCGCCGCGCCGGCCAGCACGAGCGAAGGCCCGACCTTGGTCGCCGCGCCGCGCAGCGCCGTGGGCAAATCGCCGCGGCGGTACCGCTCGTCGCGATAGCGGATGCTGAACTGGATGCCAAAATCGACACCGAGCCCGATAAACAGCACCCCAAACGCCACCGAAATCAGGTTCAGCGATCCGATCGCGAGCGCGGCGAACCCGGCCGTCAAGATCAATCCGGACACCAGCGTCGCAAAAATCGCCAGAACCAGCTTTGGCGATCGAACCGCTCCGAGCAGCAGCGCCAAGACGAGAGTCACTGACAGCAAGGTCGATTCGACCGCCCCCTGGTGCAAGGTCGCGAACTGTTCGTCATTGAGCGGAACAGGGCCGGTCATCCGCAACCGCACGCCGTGCTCCGGGTCAAGGTTCAAGTCGCTCGCTATGCGTCGAACCTCGGCCCGGGCGCGGGCACCCGATTCGAGTGTGTCGAAATCGAGCACCGGCCGCGTCAGAACAAACCGCCGCAGCTCCCGCCGGTCGTTTGACAAGCCGGTCATCAGCCGCTGCCACGGCACCGGTTGGTGACGGCCTTCCAACACCGCCTGCATGGCATCGGCGACCGCCGTCAACGTCGGGTCGAGCCGCGCGATCGCGGTATAATCCTTTTCCCTCTCGGCGCCGTTGACAAACAGCGCCAAGGTTTCGAACAGCCCGCGCAAACTGGGGTCTCGAGCCAGCGTGCCGATCAGCGGCTGCGCTTCGACGAGCTTGTCCGAGAGTGCCTGCAGCTCGTCGACCGACAGAAACAGCGGCCCGTTGCGGTCAAAGAATTCGCCGCCGTCGGGCCGGCGCACATACATGAACAGATCGGGTTGGGCCCGCATGCGCTCGGCCAACTCGCGCGCGGCATTGTCAGCTATGTCGCCGGTCCGACCGTCGATCACGACAACCAGCAGATCGGCATTCTGCGGAAATGCCTTGTCGAGCGCCTGCTCGTTCTGCCGCCATGGCACGTTGGTCGGCAGCATGTGGGTGATGTCGGTGTCGATCGACAAATGGTTCACCGCGTAGAACCCGCTGGCGATCGTCAACAACAGCGCGAGAGCCGCGACCAGACCGGCGCGGCGACGAGCCGATTCGACGATTCGGGCGAGCACGGCCCCCATCATACCGACCGCCCCTCGATGTGACGGACCACCGTGTCAAACGATCCGGCGCGCCGATCGACGCGACGCCGAAGCGCGTGCAAAGCCAAGTTCTCGCCGCGGCTCCACCCGCAAGGCAATGCCGACAAGTCTGTAGACCTATTGCCGTTAAGTTTTCGAACCCGCGTCACAATGACGACATCCTTCGAGATAATAGTTAATAACCACGCACACGTAGGGAGAGGAACGTGGCCGGACGCACCGACTGCTGCCGCTATGAGCCCACCCTCGACGAGTTGATCGAGGACGAGATGATGGCGCCGGTGCTGCGCAGCGCGGGGCTCGACGCGCAACGGCTTCGTGCCCTGATCGTCGAGACCGCGCGGCGTGTTGACGAGCGCGCCGCCGCCGACCGATCGAACAGCACCTGTCCCGCGGCAAATTGACCACGCATGGCCTAAACGGCGGAAACGCATAGCGGAATCTCGACCTGTACCGTGAGGCCGGGGGGCCTCGCCCCGGGAGAGCTGTCGGCCAATGTGACGGTGCCGCCATGCCGTCGCGCCACCGCGCGCACCAGGCTAAGCCCGAGCCCGTTTCCCGGCGTGCTGCGGCTCGGCTCCAACCGCACGAATCGATCGAACACCGTGTCGCGATCGGCCTCGGGAATTCCCGGTCCGCGATCGGCGACCTCGATCACCGCGCAACCGCCGCGCCGCCTTACGGTCACCGCAATCTGCCCACCGTTCGCGCCGTACTTGAGTGCGTTGTCGAGCAGATTGGCGACGGCTTGCGACAGCAGGTGACGGTTGCCGTCGATGATCGTGCCGGGCATGCCGTCAAACCGCAGCGTCACCGCCCTCTCCTCGGCCAGAGGCTCGTACAGCTCCACAGCGGCGCTGACGATCTCGGCGGCGTCGAGCCTCTCGCCACGCCCATCGGCGCCGGCTTCGGCCTCGGCAATGCCGAGCAGCGCGTTGAAGGTCGCCAGCAGCCGGTCGGCCTCGTCGATCGCGGCCCGTATCGCCTCGCTCTGGGCAGCGCCGTCCTGCGGCCCGAGCAGCGCCAGCTCCAACCGCGCGCGCAGCCGCGCGAGCGGCGTCTTCAGGTCGTGCGCAACGTTGTCGGTGACCTCGCGCATCCCGGTCATCAGCCGCTCGATCTGATCGAGCATCCCGTTCAGGTTCGCGGCGAGCTGGTCGAATTCGTCGTCCGTGCCGACCCGCGGCACCCTGTCCGACAGATCCCCCGCCACGACGCGCTCGGCGGTCCGGTTCACCTGCTCGACGCGGCGCAGCATGTTGCGGCTCATTACCGTTCCGCCCAGCACCCCGATCGCGAGCGCGACGAGACCCGACCACAGCAGCGTCGTCTTGATACGGGCGCGATAGGCCTCGGCATCGCTGATGTCGCGGCCGACGAGCAGGCGGAATCCGTCGGGGATCGCGAACAGGATGCCGCGCGCCGGGTGCCGCTCGCGATAGCCGTCCGCCCGCACGTCGAGCTGAAACGATAGCGGTCCGGGCCTGACCGGAACCCCGGCCGGCCATTCGGTGATGTTGCCGGCCAGCGGTCTGCCCTGCGGGTTGGTTATGAGATAAAGCATGCCGTCGCCGCGGTCGCCGGCGCTGCGGGCCGCGACGATCTGCACCAGGCCGCTCAAGCCGCGTTGAGCATATTGCTCGGCGAGACCGGTCACCTCGGCCGAGAGTGTCGCCTCGGTCTGCCGCTCGATAAAATCGGCCGTTGCCCAGTAGACAAACAACAGCACGCCGGTAACCGAGAGCGCGAACACCAGGAAATACAGCGCCGCCAGCCGAAACGCGTGCGTCCGCACCAGCCGGCGGATGCCGTTCAGCCCCGGCACCGCGTTGCGCCACGGCGGGGCAAGGCGGACGGCCTGAGGCGCGCTGCCGCCGCCGGCCGGGCCTGCACCGGCACAAGTTCCGTTGTCGGAGGCCGCTGCGCTGTCGAACATCGCGGCTCCTAATCCGGCGGGCGCAGGCAATAACCCGCGCCTCGCACCGTATGGAGCAGGGGGCGATCGAAATTTCTGTCGATTTTTTGACGCAGCCGGCTGACGTGAACGTCGATGACATTGGTCTGCGGGTCGAAGTGATAATCCCACACGTTTTCGAGCAGCATCGTCCGCGTCACGACATGTCCGGCGTTGCGCATCAGGTACTCGAGCAGCTGAAATTCCCGCGGCAACAGCTCGATCGTCTTGTCGCCGCGCTTCACCGAACGGGTCAGCAGGTCGAGTTCGAGATCGGCGACCCGCAGCCGTGTCAGGTTCGCGGCGTCGCCGCCGCGCCGCAAAAGCACCTCGATCCGGGCCAGCAATTCGCTGAACGCGAACGGTTTTACCAGATAATCGTCGCCCCCGGAGCGCAGCCCCTTGACGCGGTCGTCGACGCTGCCCAGCGCGGACAGGATCAGCGCCGGGGTTTGAATATGCGCGCCGCGCAACGCGCCAAGCAGCGCCAATCCATCCATTCCCGGCAACATGCGGTCGAGCACGATCGCGTCATAGCTGCCTGATATGGCGAGAAACAGACCCTCGCGCCCGTCGCCGGTGTGGTCGACGGTGTAGCCGCTCTCGCCCAGCCCCTTCGCCAGGTAAGCGGCCGTTTCGTTGTCGTCTTCGATAACCAACAGCTTCATCGGCCGAAGACGTCAGCGGACAGCGCGGGAGGTGATCGGCAAGGTCAGCCTCCGCCCACGGCGGCAACGGATCGCCGAGCTCTTAAGCAATTCTTAACGATGAAGGGAGGACCCTCATCGGGACAAAAATCGCGCACGGGAACCTGCGTATCCGCCTCGGTGCGGGTGAGCCACATCAACGTGATCGGCTGGTGGCACACCGATGACAAGCGACAGGGTTCAGGTGGTTGCGCAGCTGGACACAGGCAAGACGGCGGGCGTGCTTATCGTCGAGGATGAGGCGCTGATCGCCAGCTTCATCGGCACGATGCTCGGCGTCTCTGGATTTCGCGTCGTCGGGATCGCAGGCTCCGGGCCGGAGGCGTTGGCGCTGGCGGCGGAAACACGGCCGGCTCTGGCACTGGTCGATATTCGCTTGCACGGTCCGCTGGACGGCACGGAACTGGCCTGTCTGCTGCGCGACAGGCTCGCCGTTCCGTCGATCTTTCTGTCCGGGCTGTTCGACCGGGAAGTCCTGCGGCGCGCGAATGCAGCCCGTCCCCTGGGCTTTATCGCGAAGCCGTTCTCGCCAAGTCAGGTGTTCAACACCATCGACCGGGCGTTGCGCGAGGCGGCGTCCCGGCCTTGAAAAACTGAGAGGCGGCACGGGCGCCCCGTCCTCCCACACGCCCGTCTCTGCACCGTCGGCTTGTTCCTCCTCTTGACGCGACACTGCGGCTGACGATCTATTGCGTACTGATCCGGTCCCAATTGACCGGGATCGAACCGCAGCAATCGTTCGAAACGTTCCCCATCGGGGCCGGTCTCGCGATGATCATCCTCAGCAAGCTCGCCGATTACGGCGTCATCGTCGCCACCCATCTGGCCGCCTATCCGGAGCGCCAGGCCAATGCCGCTTCGGTCGCCGCCGCGACGCGGCTGCCGCAGGCGACCGTCGCCAAGGTGCTGAAGGCGCTGGCGCGCGCCGGTCTCGTGACCGCGACCCGCGGCGCCGCCGGCGGGTATCGTCTGGCGCGCCGGCCGGCCGCGATCTCGGTCGCCGAACTTGTCGCCGCGATCGACGGCGATATCGGCATCACCGAATGCTCGGTCCACGAGGCCGGCTGTGAGCGCACGACCTGGTGCCCGACCCGTCCGCATTGGGGTGCGATCAACCGGGCGGTCGGAGCCGCGCTGTCGGCGATCTCGCTGCAGGACATGGTGACGCCGTTTGCGTTCGCGCCCGCGCCGGCCCGACCGGACGCGGCCGACAACCAAATACCCGAATTGATGGACGCCCGATGAGCGCCTCCCTGACCACCCAGCAAACCATCCGCGCGCTCTCGCAGGAGGGCTATAAATACGGCTTTGTCACGGATATCGAAGCCGATACCGCGCCGCCCGGCCTCTCCGAGGACACAGTGCGTTTCATTTCGGCCAAGAAGGGCGAGCCGGAATGGCTGCTCGAATGGCGCCTCGCCTCGTTCCGCCACTGGCAGAGCATGGCCGAGCCGAATTGGGCCAAGCTCAACATCGCGCCGATCGACTATCAGGCGCACACCTACTACTCGGCCCCGAAGCAGAAAGACGGGCCGAAATCATTGGACGAGGTCGATCCCGAATTGCTGGCGACCTACGAAAAGCTCGGCATCCCGCTGCGCGAGCGCGAGGCGCTCGCGGGCGTCGCGGTCGATGCGGTGTTCGACAGCGTGTCGGTCGCGACGACGTTCAAGGAGCAGCTCGCCGAACTCGGCATCGTCTTCTGCTCGTTCGGCGAGGCGGTGCGCGAACACCCTGAGCTGGTACGCCAATATCTCGGCACCGTGGTGCCGCAGAACGACAATTTCTTCGCCGCGCTGAATTCGGCCGTGTTCAGCGACGGGTCGTTCGCCTACATCCCGCCCGGCGTGCGCTGCCCGATGGAGCTTTCGACCTATTTCCGCATCAACGCGCGCAACAGCGGCCAGTTCGAGCGCACGCTGCTGATCGCCGACAAGGGCGCCTATGTCAGCTATCTCGAAGGCTGCACCGCGCCGCAGCGCGACGAGAACCAGCTGCACGCGGCGGTGGTCGAGCTGATCGCGCACGAGGACGCGCAGATCAAGTATTCGACCGTGCAGAACTGGTATCCGGGCGATGCCGAGGGCCGGGGCGGCATCTACAATTTCGTGACGAAGCGCGGCGCCTGCCGCGGCAACCGGGCCAAGATCTCGTGGACGCAGGTCGAAACCGGCTCGGCGATCACCTGGAAATACCCGAGCTGCATTCTCGAGGGCGACGATTCGGTCGGCGAGTTCTATTCGGTCGCGATCACCAACAACCGCCAGCAGGCCGATACCGGCACCAAGATGATCCACCTCGGGCGCAACACCTCGTCCACGATCATCTCGAAGGGCATCTCGGCCGGGCGCGGCCAGAACACCTATCGCGGCCTCGTCCGGGTTCAGCCGCGGGCCGAGGGCGCGCGCAACTACACGCAGTGCGACTCGCTGCTGATCGGCGACAAATGCGGCGCGCACACGGTGCCGTATATCGAGGTGCGCAACCCCTCGGCGCGCGTCGAACACGAGGCGACGACGTCGAAGATCAGCGAGGACCAGCTGTTCTATTGCCGCCAGCGCGGCCTGTCGGACGAGGACGCGCTGTCGCTGATCGTCAACGGTTTCTGCAAGGAGGTCCTCAAGGAACTGCCGATGGAGTTCGCCGTCGAGGCGCAGAAGCTGCTCGCCGTGAGCCTCGAGGGCAGCGTCGGATAAGGACATGAGCGACGAAGCGGTCACTCTCGACCTACTGGGCGCCCGCCTGATGGGGCTGACCGCCGATGTACGCGATTTGCAGCAACGCGTCGGCACCCTGGAAACGCGATTCTCGGCACTCGAACGACGGTTCAGCGCGTTGGAAAACCGCTTCTCGGGCATCGAAGCGCGCATGGATGCGATCGAGGAGCGAATGGGTCGGCTGGAAGACCGGATGGGGCGGCTGTTGTCGCTGGTCGTGCGCATCGCCGAGCGGCAGGGCGTACAGGAATAGATACCGACCGGATTGATGATGCTCGAAATCAAAAACCTCCACGCGCGGCTCGAAGACGGCCGCGAGATCCTCAAAGGTATCGATCTGACGGTTGAGGCCGGCGAGGTGCATGCGATCATGGGGCCGAACGGCTCCGGCAAATCGACGCTCGCCGCCGTGCTCGCCGGCCGCGAGGGCTACGAGATCACCGAGGGCAGCGTCACTTATCTCGGCCGTGACCTGCTCGGCATGCCGGCCGACGAGCGGGCGCGCGAGGGCCTGTTTCTCGCGTTCCAGTACCCGGTCGAGATCCCCGGCGTGAACAACACCTATTTCCTGCGCGCCGCGGTCAACGCGCAGCGCCGCCACCGCGGCGAGAAGGAGCTCGATGCCGGCCAGTTTCTGCGCCTGGTGCGCCAGAAACTCAAACTGCTCGATATCGGCGAGGACCTGCTGCAGCGCTCGCTGAATGTCGGGTTTTCGGGCGGCGAAAAGAAACGCAACGAAATCTTCCAGATGGCGATGCTGGAGCCGCGCCTCGCGATCCTCGACGAGACCGATAGCGGCCTCGACATCGACGCGCTGCGCATTGTCGCTCGCGGCGTCAACGGGTTGCGCGCCGCGGACCGCGCGATCGTGATGATCACGCACTACAAGCGGCTGCTCGATTATGTCGAGCCGGACTATGTGCACGTGTTGCAGGACGGCAGGATCATCCAGTCCGGCGACAAGCATCTCGCGGCCGAACTGGAGCGGCGCGGCTACGGCACCTTTGCCGACCATATCGACGGCGACCGGCCGGACGCGGCGTGACCGGCATGGCTCAACAATCGGCACCGGTTCCCGTTACTCCCGCGCAAGCGGCGCGACGGCGGCCCTGGGCCCCTCCCCGGGCTCGATCCGGGGATCACGCGGGGGTGGCGGAGGTAGCGCTTTGACCGGCGTCGTCGATTTCCCGGTCAAACCGGAGGCGCGCGACTATTTGACTCGCTTTGTGCGCGATACCGGCGAGCCGGGCTGGCTCGCTGCGCGCCGGCAGCAGGCGATGACGCGCTTCGCCGAGCTGGGTTTCCCGTCCCGCCGCAGCGAGAGCTGGCGCTATCTCGATTTGCAGCCGCTCGAGCGAACGCCGCTATTGCCGGCGCGTCCGGCAGCCTCCGGTGACCTCGCCGCATTGCGCGAGCGCACGACCGCGCTCGGTCTGTCTGATGCAGCCCCCCGTCTCGTGCTCGTCGACGGCCGCTTTGCCGCCGAGCTGTCGCATCTGCCGCCGCAACGCGGGGTCTGGCTCGGCACGATGGTGCAGGCGTTGCGTCAACGTCCCGACCTCGCCGAGACCGCCGCGGCGGAAATCTCGGGCGAGACCGGGCAACCTTTCGCCGCCCTCAATGCCGCCTTCTTCGCCGATGGCTATGTCCTGGCGCTCGATCCCGGCGTCTCGCTCGACGCCCCAATCGAGATCGTTCACCTGGCGTCGGGAGCGAGCGAGGCGTCGTTCCACACGCGCAGCCTCGCGGTGCTTGGCGCCGCCAGCCGCGCCAGCATCGTCGAGACCTATGCCGGCGAAGGTCGTTACTGGCGCAATGATGTCGTCGCGGCGCGCCTCACCGACGGCGCGGTGCTGCACCGCGCTGTCGTTGTCGAGGAGGCGCCCGATGCGCTGCATTTCGGGCATTTCGACGCGACGCTCGCGACCCGGGCTGAACTCTCCGGCTTTGCGCTGGTGCTCGGCGGTCGCCGCGTCCGGCACGAAGCGCATGTGCGCGTGGCGGGCGAGGCCGCAAGCTGCCGGCTCGACGGCGCTTTCCTGGTCGGCGGCAATGACGAGGCAAATATCGTCACGACCGTCGATCACGCCGCCCCCGGCGGGCGGACCAGCGAGCTTGTCAAGGGCGTCGCCGCCGACCGCGGCCACGGCGCGTTTCAGGGCTGCGTGGTTGTGCGCGAGGGGGCGCAAAAGACCGATGCGGCCCAGCAGAGCCGCAACCTGATCATCGGCCGGCGCGCCGTCATCGACACCAAGCCCGAACTCGAAATCTACGCCGACGACGTCAAATGCAGTCACGGCGCGACGGTCGGCGATCTCGACGCGGCTTCGCTCTTCTATCTGCGGGCACGCGGCATTCCGCCCGAGGAAGCCCGCCGCATCCTGATCGAGGGCTTTCTGCGCGAGGCGGTCGAAGGGATCGAGGATAATACCGTGCGCGAGCGTCTGCTCGGTCGTCTCGGCGCACATCTCGCAAAGTTAGAGGAATAGCGTATGGCATCAGCACCGTTGCGCAGCGTCGAGCCGGCAACACGCGGGTTTGCCGCGGCTTGTCTCGATGTCGGCCGCATCAAGCGGGAATTCCCGATCTTCGACAACAACCCCGGTCTGGTGTTTCTCGATTCCGGTGCCAGCGCGCAGAAGCCGCGTCACGTGATCGACGGCATCGCCGAGTTCTACCGCACCGAATACGCCAACGTGCATCGCGGGGTGTATCGCCTCAGCGCCCGCTCGACCGACCGGTTCGAGGAGGCGCGCGAAAAGGTGCGCGCCCTGCTCAACGCCGCAGCCGACCGCGAGATCGTGTTCGTGCGCGGCGCCACCGAGGCGATCAACCTCGTCGCAAAGAGCTGGGGACCGGCGAACCTGAACGTCGGCGACGAAATCCTGATCAGCGATGTCGAGCATCACTCGAACATCGTGCCATGGCAGCAGCTGCGTGACCGGCTCGGGCTGAAGCTGGTGGTCGCGCCGACCGACGCCACCGGCGAGTTTGACCTTGCGCGGTTCGAAAAGTTGCTGTCGCCGCGCACCCGGCTCGTCGCGGTAACGCATGTCTCGAACGTGACCGGCGCGACCTTGCCGGTCGAGCGCATCGTCGCACGGGCACACGAGCATGGCGCGAGGGTGTTGATCGACGGCTGTCAGGCGGTACCGCGCATGCCGGTCGATGTGCGCGCGCTGGGGTGTGATTTCTATGTGTTTTCCGGCCATAAAGCCTACGGTCCGACCGGGATCGGCGTGCTGTGGGCGCGCTGGGACGTGCTCGAGGCGATGCCGCCATGGCAGACCGGCGGCGGCACGATCCTCAATGTCGAATTCGACCACACCGACTTTCAGGACCCGCCGCACCGTTTCGAGGCCGGCACCCCCGACATCGCCGGCGCGGTCGGTCTCGGCCTCGCCTGCGATTTTATCGAACGGATCGGCCGCGAGGCGATTCGCAACCACGAGGAAGCCCTGACCGGCTACGCGATCGACCGGCTCTCGCGCCTCCCGGGCGTCACCGTCGTACCGGGCGGGCAGCGGCGCATCAGCGTGTTTTCATTCAATCTCGACGGCGTGCACCCGCACGATGTCGGCACCGTGCTCGACCGCCACGATGTCGCGGTCCGCGTCGGGCACCATTGCGCTCAGCCGCTGATGGAAAAGCTCGGTGTCTCCGGCACGGTGCGCGCCTCGCTCGGCGTCTATAACGACGAGAACGACATCGACCGCCTCGCCGAGGCGATCGCGGCCTGCCGGGAGATGTTTCGGCCATGAGCGATAATCTGCGCGAACTTTACCAGGACATCATCCTCGACCACGGCCGGCACCCGCGCAATTTTCACGCGCTCCCGCATCCGACGCACCTGGCGCGCGGCCACAACCCACTGTGCGGCGACCGGGTCACGGTTTATCTGACAATCAGCGGCGACCGGATCGACGATGTCAGCTTCGAGGGACGCGGCTGCGCGATCTCGACCGCGTCGTCGTCGCTGATGACCGAGGTGCTGAAGGGCAAGACGCTCGCCCAGGCGCGCGCTCTGTTCGCGCAGTTTCACGCGAAGGTGACCGGCGGCCAGACCGACGACCCGCCCGAAACGTTGCAGGACGACGTCGACCGGCTCGAACCGCTGACCGGGGTCAAGGCGTACCCGGTGCGCGTCAAATGCGCGACCTTGCCGTGGCACGCCTTCGAGGCCGCGCTCAAATCCGGGCTGGCCGGCGACGCGGTAAAGACGGTCAAGACGGAGTAGCTTCACGGTGCGCGACGCCGCGCGGCGGCTCCTCGCCAGGACGGGATTGTGGGACGCGAAGCCGGGTCCGCATCCCGAGGAGACGAGAAGTGCCGTCTCGAAGGACCGGTCACCGATGATGCGCGAGAGGGAGCAGGACGTTATGGCAACCAGCGAGCAGCGCCCCGATTACCGTCCCGATTATTTCGATTTTGCGCCGGAGCCGCCGCCCGAAACCGAGGGCGTCGAGCGCCCCGAGGGCGACGACGATCCCGACCTGCTGGAACCGGTGCTCGATGCGCTGCGAGCGGTCTACGACCCGGAGATCCCGGTCAACATCGTCGAACTCGGGCTGATCTACGAATTGACCGTCAAGCAGGGCGGCATCGTCTATGTCGAGATGACCTTGACGACTCCGGCATGCCCGGTCGCGCAGAGCATGCCCGGCGAGGTCGAGAACGCCGTCTCCTCGGTGCCGGGGGTCAGCGAGGTGCGCGTCAAGCTGGTCTGGACCCCACCCTGGGACCGCGACCGCATGACCGAGGAAGCCAAGCTCGAACTGGGCCTGTTATAAGCGGCCCGACCGGTTCACCACGGTCCCGGCGAAGGCCGGGGCCCATTTATCCAGCTCCGAGATGCTGAAGGGTGGATCCCGGCCTTCGCCGGGACCGCCGTATTGGTTTAATCTCAATTGCTGCAGCGCGCCGCCAGAGCAGCTCCGGCAGGACGGAACCCGCTCCGGCCCGCGCTTCCATTGGGAGATTTCGATGCCTCGGCACATCAAGACGGCGGCGCTGGCCGGTCGGCAGGAAGAGGCCGACGCGAAGGTTCGCACCGCGGTCGAGACAATCATCGCCGATGTCCGCGCCCGCGGCGACCGCGCCGTGCGCGATCTCAGCGAGCGCTTCGACAGCTGGTCGCCGCCGAGCTTCCGCCTGTCCGACAGCGACATCGCCGCGATGCTCGCCAAGGTCGCGCCGCAGACCCTGGACGACATCCGCTTCGCCCAACAACAAATCCGCAACTTCGCCGAGATCCAGCGCCAAGCGATGCGCGATGTCGAGGTCGAGACCTTGCCCGGCATTGTGCTCGGGCACCGACACATTCCGGTCGGCAGCGTCGGCTGTTACGTGCCGGGCGGCCGCTATCCGATGGTCGCGTCGGCGCATATGTCTGTTGTCACGGCGCGCGTCGCCGGGGTCGGCCACATCGCCGCCTGCACGCCGCCGAACCGGGGCATGCCGCACCCCGAGACGATCGCCGCGATGCATCTCGCCGGCGCCGACGAGATTTACGTCCTCGGCGGCGTCCAGGCGGTCGCGGCGATGGCGCTCGGCACCGAGACGTTTCGCCCGGTGGATATGCTGGTCGGGCCGGGCAACGCCTATGTCGCCGAGGCCAAACGCCAGCTCTATGGCAAGGTCGGCATCGACCTGTTCGCCGGCCCGACCGAAATTCTTGTGATCGCCGACGATTCGGCCGATGCCGGGATGTGCGCGACCGACCTGCTGGGCCAGGCCGAGCACGGCCCGACCTCGCCGGCGATCCTGCTGACCACCTGCGAAAAACTCGCGCGCGAGGTCGTCGCCGAAGTCGCGCGCCAACTCGAAACTCTCCCGACCGCCGATGTCGCCGGGGTCGCGTGGCGCGATTTCGGCGAAATCATCCTGTGCGCCAATGACGACGAAATGGTCGCCGAGGCCGACCGCATCGCCGCCGAGCATGTCGAGGTGCTGTGCCGCGAGCCGCGGCGCTGGCTCGACCGCCTCCACAATTACGGCGCCCTGTTTCTCGGCCCCGAAACCAACGTCTCCTATGGCGACAAGGTGATCGGCACCAACCATACCCTGCCGACCAAGGGCGCGGCGCGCTACACTGGCGGGCTGTGGGTGGGCAAGTTCCTCAAAACCTGCACCTATCAGGAGATAAAGACCCCCGAAGCGAGCGCGATGATCGGCGAATATTGCAGCCGGCTGTGCGCCGTCGAGCGTTTCTGGGGCCACAAGGAGCAGGCCGATCTGCGCGTCCGCCGCTACGGCCGCAAGAACGCCGCCGAATAGAGTAAGTCGAACACTCCCGGCTCTCTATTCCGCGAACATTTCGTGCAGCGCCGCGAGAACGGCGCGGAGCGTGCGCGAATTGACGGCACCAAGCCGCCCGATCATCCGCTGCTTGTCGAGCGTGCGAATTTGATCGAGCCGTACAAACCCATCCTTGCCTTGGAAGCGGAGCGCGATGCGATAGGGTGCCGGCCGGCTGCCGGTGGTCATCGGCGCAACAATTACAGTGCGCAAATAATCGTGCATCTCGGGCGGGGAAATGACGACGCAGGGCCGCGTCTTCTGGATTTCCGACCCGATCGTCGGATCGAGGGCGGCAAGCCAGATTTCGCCGCGCGCAACCGATGACCTCACCAGTCGAGCGCTTCATCCCCAGCATTGCCGAATTCGGGCCAGACGAGCGCGTCGTCGTCGGCCTCGGCGATGGCCTTGGAGGCATTGCTCCAGCCGGCGCGTGCGCGCCGCCGAACCGGAGCCAGCACGATTCGGCCCTCCTGCAGGCTGATCTCCATCGCATCGCCGACCCCCACCCCGACCTCGTCCAGCAGCGATTTCGGAATGATGACGCCGGATGAATTCCCCAGTTTCCGCACTGGCGCGCGCATTTCCGTACCTCGGAACGGTTTAATTTTGTTATAACGTGATCCACGTCGTGCGGCAAGCGATCACGGCGCTTGACCTCCGAACAAAACGAGTACATCATTGCTGTCCGGTGCACGTTGCGCGTGCATGCCCGGTGTGGAATAAAAGAGAGTGCGAGGCCATGCAGACCGCGTTGCGCCTTTTGGACAAGGACATGATGGACAGACAGCGGGCTTTGGACGCGGCGCTCGGCCAGATCGAGCGCGCCTTCGGCAAGGGCTCGATCATGAAGCTCGGCTCGCGCGAGACCGCCTCGGACATTGACGTGATCTCGACCGGCTCGCTCGGGCTCGACATCGCGCTCGGCATCGGCGGCCTGCCGCGCGGCCGCATCATCGAGATTTACGGCCCGGAAAGCTCGGGCAAGACGACGCTGGCGCTGCACGTGATCGCCGAGGCGCAAAAGAGCGGCGGCACCTGCGCCTTTATCGACGCCGAGCACGCGCTCGACCCGGCCTATGCAAGAAAGCTCGGGGTCGATATCGACAATCTGCTGATCTCGCAACCCGACGCCGGCGAGCAGGCGCTCGAGATCGCCGATACGCTGGTGCGCTCCGGCGCCATCGACGTGCTCGTCATCGATTCGGTGGCGGCGCTGGTGCCGCGCGCCGAACTCGAGGGCGAGATGGGCGACAGCCATATGGGGCTGCACGCGCGGCTGATGAGCCAGGCCTTGCGCAAGCTGACCGGCTCGATCTCGCGATCGCGCGCGATGGTCATTTTCATCAACCAGATACGGATGAAGATCGGCGTCATGTTCGGCAGCCCGGAGACGACGACCGGCGGCAACGCACTCAAATTCTATGCCTCGGTCCGGCTCGATATCCGCCGCATCGGCGCGATCAAGGAGCGCGACCAGGTCACCGGCAACCAGACCCGCGTCAAGGTCGTCAAGAACAAGATGGCACCGCCGTTCAAAGCCGTCGATTTCGACATCATGTATGGCGAAGGCGTCTCGAAACGCGGCGAACTGATCGATCTCGGGGTGCAGGCCGGCGTTGTCGAGAAATCCGGCTCGTGGTACTCGCATGACGGCCAGCGCATCGGCCAGGGCCGTGAAAACGCGAAAACCTTCCTGAAGGACCACACGGAGATCGCCGACGCGATCGAGCGCGCGATCCGCGAAAACGCCGGGCTCGTCGCCGACGCGATGATGACCTCGCCGTCGGACATGGCCGCCGAGGAATAACGCGTCCGGTGTGATCGATCGGCGCAGCCCAGCACTGCGCCGCAAAGTTTGTAACCGCGGTTGAAAGCGAGGCTTGCGTCGCGTTACGCTGCGCGCTCGCGGCCGTGTATCCGGCGCAATCTGTCTGCCGCACGAGCCGTTGGCGGAACCAGCGAGGAGCACGAGGGCATGCAGCACAAGATCATTTCCGGCGACAACCATATCGACCTGACTTATTGCCCTGCCGATTTGTGGTCCGCGCAGGCGCCGGCCAAATGGAAATCCCTCGTGCCGCGCGTCGAGGAGCGCAACGACGGGCAGCACTGGTTCTGCGACAATGTCGATCGCGGCATGTGGAACGGGGTCGGACCCGGTTTCCTGCCCTACACCAAGGGCATGTTCGACCACATCGACGAGATGGCCGGGCTCGGGTTCGAGTGGAACAGCTATCCCGGGGCAAATCCGCGCCCGACCACGCCCGAGTTGCGCCTCGCCGATCTCGATCGTGACGGGATCGACAAGGAATTTATCTACGGCTGTCTGATGGTCAACGACCTGATCGACGATGCCGAGATCCGCAACTGGGTCAACGCCCGCTACAACGACTGGGCAATCGATTTCGCAAAGCGCTCCGATCCGAACCGGGTGTTTCCGCTCGCCATCATCCCGAACACCGACCCGAAAGTCGCCGCCGCCGAGGTGCGCCGCTGCGCCAGGATGGGGCTGAAGGGAGGCGACCTCCATTTCAAGCGCGTCTCCCCGCCGCTCTATCATCCGGACTGGTTCGCGGTGTGGGAGGCGTCGGCCGAGTGCAAGTTCCCGATCTCGTTTCACTCGACCGGGTTCAAGGGCGTGCGCGCCCCCGATAATCCGGAGATGGAAAAGGAGGTCTTCACGCAGTGGCGGCTGGTGCGCTCGACGCTGTTCCAGCTCGACACGATGGAGGTGCTGGCCTCGCTGCTCGCCTCCGGCGCCTGCGAGAAATACCCCGATTTCAACTTCGTGCTCGCCGAGTCGGGCGTGACCTGGCTGCCCTATGTGTTCGACCGCTGCGACACCGAATACGAGGATCGGGCGCGCAGCCTCGGTTTCAAGATGAAGCCGAGCGACTATTTCCGCCGCCAGGGTTTTGTGACCTACCAGCAGGACCAGTACCTGGAGCCGATTGTGCCGCTGGTCGGCGAGGACAACATCATCTGGGGCGCCGACTACCCGCACCCGGACTGCATCTGGCCGA
>JBFXDF010000037.1:0-22577 GCA_050181375.1 Alphaproteobacteria bacterium | reverse complement strand
GTCTCCGTCAACAGCCGCGCGTTCTCGATCGCGATCACCGCCTGTGCTGCGAAATTCCGCAGCAGCGCAATCTGCTTGTGGGTGAAGGGACGGACCTCGGTGCGGTAGGCGGCGATCGTCCCAAGTAAACGACCGTCCTTCCGCAACGCAACTGAAAGCCAACTGCGTGCCCCGCCCTGTTCGATCAAAATGCGCCGTCGAGGATGGTCGGCTCCCGGGCCGACTGCGAGATCGTCGATGGACACGATATCCTCTCCCTGCACAATCCGCGTGAGCGGGCTGTGCGGGCCGGGCGAGGGCCGCTCGTGTCGATAGGTCTCGGCCAATGCAGGAGGGAAGCGATGCACCGCGACGGTTTGAAAACGCTCGCCGTCATAGGTGTTCATGGTGCCGAAATCGACATCACAAACCTGCGTCGCCTTATCTAGGATCGCGTCGAACACCGGCGCGAGGTTGCCGGGCGAGGAGTTGATGACCTGCAACACCTCGGCGGTCGCGGTCTGCTGCTCCAAGGCCTCGCGCGTCTCGGTCAACAGCCGCGCGTTCTCCATCGCGATGACCGCCTGCGCCGCGAAATTCTGCAACAGCGCGATCTCTTTGTCGGTGAACGGGCGTACCTCCTGGCGGTAGGCGGTGATCACACCGAGCAGCGTGTCATCCTTGCGTAGGGCCACGATCGCGATCGTTCGGATGCCGCCAAGGTCAACCGCCGCGCGCAGTATCGGATTGTCGGGCGCTTCCGCCAGCACGTCGCGCAAATCGGCGACATGGGCCAGACTTGCGCCTTGCAGGATATTGGTCAGCGGGTTCTTCGGAGCGGGCTGGAACGGCCGCCGGGCCAGCTCCGCGAATGAAGGCGGCACGTTGTGAAGCGCCGCCGCTCGGAACTGCCCGCCGTCATAAACCAGCAGGCCGCCGAAATCGACACCGCAGAGGCGATGCGCCTTTTGGAGCATCGCGTCGAACACCGGCGCCAGATCGCCGGGCGAGGCGTTGATGACCTGCAACACCTCGGCGGTCGCGGTCTGTTGTTCCAGCGCCTCGCGCGTCTCGGTCAGGAGCCGCGCGTTCTCCATCGCGATGACCGCCTGCGCCGCGAAATTCTGCAGCAACGCGATCTGCTTATCATTAAATGGGCGGACTTCGAACCGAGCCGCGACAATCATCCCTAAAAGCATCTGGCTCTTTCGCAGCGGGATGAAGAGCAGGGTGCGCACACCGGATTCCGCCGCCATACGCGCCAGCGGATGATCGATTGCCGTCAGATCGTGAAAATGAACGAAAGGCTCGCCGTCGAGCAGGCGCTGGCTGGCGGGCGTATCCGAACCCGAAAATCCTCGGTTCAGTCGATCGGCCAGTTGAGGAGGCACGCCCCGCATTGCCGCCGGGCGGAAATAGTTATCACTGTCGCATAGGAACAACGAGCCATGAGCGCTGTCACAGAGGCTGTGCGCTTTCTCCAAAATGACGTCGAACACCGGCGCGAGGTCGCCGGGCGATGAATTGATGACCTGCAGCACCTCGGCGGTCGCGGTTTGCCGCTCCAAGGCCTCGCGCGTCTCGGTGATGAGCCGCGCGTTCTCCATCGCAATGACCGCCTGCGCGGCGAAATTCTGCAATAGCGCGACGTGCGTCTGGGAGAATGGTTGTACCTCGGTCCGGTAAAGATTCATGGCGCCGAGTACTAATCCATTCCTTGCTAATGGGACGACGAGCGAAGTTCGCGCACCGCCGAGGTCCACCAGCGCTCGCCGATTGATGTTCCCCCTTCTATAAGCGTCTTCGTCCTTGAGGTCCGCGATATGGATCAGCGGCTCGCCCGAGAGTATTCTCGCCCCGAGAGTGCCGGGTTCGGCCTGGGGTGGATGACGCGCGAGAAATTCGGCAAACGCCGGCGGTACACCGCGCGCCGC
Source organism: Alphaproteobacteria bacterium (assembly GCA_050181375.1). GTDB lineage: Bacteria > Pseudomonadota > Alphaproteobacteria > ATCC43930 > CGMCC-115725 > DATARH01. The sequence continues at coordinate 20,664 of JBFXDF010000037.1, read as the reverse complement.
GCCATGCTGGAACCGCGCGCCGTCATACGTCCGCAATATGCCGAAACTCGTCGCGCATAATTCCATTGCCTTGTCGAGCATCGCATCGAACACCGGTGCGAGGTCGCCGGGCGAAGAATTGATGACCCGCAGCACCTCGGCGGTCGCGGTCTCTCGCGCCAGCGCCTCGTCGCGCTCGGCGGTGCGTTCGGCCAAGAGCCGGCGCAATTCGGCGTTGTCGCGTTCGAGTTCGCCAACCCTGTCGTCAACCAGTGTGCTCATCGCATGCCGGTCCGCGCGTGCTCCCGGCGCAAACTCTACCCGCCTGCGACAGATTGACAAAGTAGCCTCCGGTAGCCACTTTGGCTCGTATGAAAACCGTCGGCCTCAAGACGCTGAAGAACAAGCTCAGCGAATACGTGCGGCTCGCCGCTTCCGGCGAAACCGTCGTGATCACCGATCGCGGACGGCCCGTGGCCGAGATCGTGCCGCCGCGCGCCAAACCGGAGTCGGTGATCGAGCGCGGCATCCGCGAGGGCTGGGTTACCCCTGCGGTCAGAGGCCCGGACTGGCCGCCGCCGCGCAACCCGATACCCGGATACACGTTGGAGCAACTGCTTGCCGATCTGGACAAGGATCGCGAGGATCGTTGGTAGTCTACATAGACAGCTCGGTCGCGCTCGCCGAGCTGCTGGGCGAGGATCGAGCGCCTCGACGCGAATTCTGGCAGGCCGCCGCGGTGTCGAGCCGTCTGATCGAGTACGAGGTGTGGAACCGCCTTCAGGCGCGCCGCGCAGCCGAAGCACGTTTCGCGGCGGCCCAATCGCTATTGGCAGGCATCCAGCAGTTCGAGATGACGCGGCAGGTGCTGGCGCGCGCGCTCGAACCGTGGCCCGTTCCGCTTCGGACCCTGGACGCCTTGCATCTTGCGACCGCCGAATACCTTCGCCGGCGGGGAGAGCCGATCGAACTGGCAAGCTACGACAATCGCCTGCGGGAGGGCGCGCGGGCGCTCGGCATACCTCTCGCGGCATTGTGACCGGCCGGCTGACGCCGACGCTAAAATCGCCACACTCGTCCGGTACTCTGCGTCCCTGAGCCGGTGGGCAGAGGCCGGCGCCGCTTTGCGGGAGAAGGGCTGCGATAATTCCCTGATCTTTCAGACCGGTTCCCTGTTGCCGTGCGGGGCTTTCCCTGTTCCGCTCGCGGGAATTTTCTCCGAAACCCGCCGGTTTCCGCCATCCTGCGGTCCGGCCGCGGCGAAAATTCCCTGCCGGCAGGGAATTTCGCATTCGCGCCCCGGCGCGCCGCGACAAGCTGCTACAATGCCCCGTCGATCGCTCCGATGCGGGGTCCCATGCCTCTCTCCGTCCGTCCATTGTTGGTGGCGCTGCTGCTGTTGCTCGCCGCGGCGCCGGCCAGCCTCGCGCAAGCCCTGCAGACCTTTCCGACCGGCGAAGTGACGATCGAGAGCGCCGGCGGACCGCATAAATTCACCGTCGAAATCGCCACGACGCCGGCCCAGATGGAGCAGGGGTTGATGTTCCGCCGCACCCTCGCGCCCGATGCCGGCATGCTGTTCGTCTTCAAGACGCCGTCCAAGGCCGCGATGTGGATGAAGAATACGGTCATCCCGCTCGACATGCTGTTTATCGACGCGCAAGGCCGCGTCATCAACATCGCCGAGCGCCGGGTGCCCGAGTCGCTCGATACGATCGGGGCCGACGCGCCGGCCCGCGCCGTGCTCGAACTGAACGGCGGCACCGCGCAGCGGCTCGGCATCAAGCCCGGCGACCGGGTCTCGTCGCCGGCGCTCGGCAACGCCTCGTAAGCCCCGCCGCCAACGGGTACGGCGATGGCGATCCTGTTCCGCTCGACCCCGGCCGCGACTTCGCGCTGGCGCCCGCTGCTGGCCGACCTCCTGCCCGGGCACGAGATCCGCTATTGGCCCGATCTCGCCGACCGGGAGGCGATCGAGTACGCGCTGGTCTGGCACCCCGAGCCGGGGCTGCTCGCCACGCTGCCGAACCTCAAAATGATCTTTGGCCTCGGCGCCGGCATCGACCATCTGCTGCGCGACCCCGATTTGCCCCGTCATGTGCCGATCGTCCGCCTGGTCGATCCGTACATGACCGACGCGATGAGTGAGTATGTCGCGCTGTCGGTGTTGCGGCTGCACCGTCAGGACCTCGACTACCTGGCGCAGCAGCGCGAGGCGGTCTGGCGCGAGCGGGAGCAGAAGAACGCCGCCGAACGCCCGGTCGGCATTCTCGGCTTCGGCACGCTGGGACAGGATGCCGGCCGCAAGCTGCGGTCCCTGGGCTTCGATGTCGCGGGGTGGAGCCGCGGCGAGAAATCGGTGCCGGGTTTCGCGACCTTCGCCGGCGCGGACGGGTTCGACCGCCTGCTGAGGCGCAGCGAAATCGTCGTCTGCCTGTTGCCGCTGACCCCGGCGACGCGCGGCATCCTCGATGCTGCCGCCTTCGCGCGGATGCCGCGAGGCGCCGCCATCGTCAACGCCGGGCGCGGCGGCCACGTGGTCGAAGCCGACCTGCTCGCGGCGCTCGATAGCGGGCGCCTGTCGGGCGCGGTGCTCGACGTGTTCGATGACGAGCCGCTGCCCCCGGCGCATCCGTTCTGGCGCCACCCGCGGACCATCGTGACCCCGCACATCGCCGCCGAGACGCACCCGCCCACCGCCGCGCCGCTGGTGCGCGACGCGATCCGCCAATGCGAGGCCGGGCTGCCGATCGCCAACCGCGTCGATCTCGCGCGGGGGTACTGACGTGATCCCGCCGAGCGGCCAGCCCGACGGCAAGGCCTTCGACAGCCAGGACCGCGTCCGGCTGCTGCCGGGGGACCCGGCGCCGCGGTTCAGCCAGCGCGCGACCAGCAATCCGCGATATGTGTTCGATACTGTGGCCGGCCGCTACATCGTGCTCTGCTTTTTCGCCAGCGCCGGCGACGAGGTCGGGCGGGACGCCTATCGCGCGATCCTCGACAACCGGCTCTGCTTCGACGATACGCGGGCGGCCCTGTTCGGGGTCAGCATCGATCCCGTCGATGAAACGGCCGCGCGCGTGCGGCCGCACCTGCCCGGGATACGCTTCTTCTGGGATTTCGATCTCCAGGTCAGCCGGCTTTACGGCGCCGTTCCGCGCGACGCCCGGGCCGGTTCGCGCACCGCGTTCCGGCGCTTCTGGCTTGTTCTCGACCCGATGCTGCGCGTCTTGCAAAGCTTTCCGCTGCCCGAGCACGAGGCGCTGTTCGCGTATCTCGCCGGCCTGCCGCCGCCGGCGCGCTTTGTCGGGTTCGATGTTCCGGCGCCGGTGCTGATCCTGCCGAATGTGTTCGAGCCGGAATTCTGCCGCCACCTGATCGCGCTGTACGAGCGCGGCGGCGGCGGGGACAGCGGCTTTATGACCGAGATCGGCGGCAGGACGGTCTTGCGGCACAACCCGATCCACAAGGTCCGGCGGGACTGCATCGTTACCGAGCCGAAATTGATCGGCGCGCTGCAGCAGCGGGTCGTCCGCCGCATCGTCCCCGAAATTCAAAAGGCGTTCCAGTTCAACGCCACGCGCATGGAGCGCTATCTGATCGGCTGCTATTCGGCCGAGGACGGCGGCCATTTCGCGCAGCATCGCGACAACACCACGGCGGGAACCGTGCACCGGCGGTTCGCGGTGTCGATCAATCTGAACGCCGAGTTCGACGGCGGCGAGATCAGCTTTCCCGAATATGGCGGTCGCCCCTTCAAGCCGCCGCCGGGCGGCGCCGTGGTGTTTTCGTGCTCGCTGCTGCACGCGGTCTCCACTGTGACCCAGGGGCGGCGCTACGCGTTTCTGCCGTTCCTCTACGACGATGCGGCCGCCGCCATCCGCGAAGCGAATGCCGGGACGGTAGAGGGCGGGATCGACTACAAAGCCTCCGGATAGGTGCCCGAGGCCGCCGCTTCCATCCGCGTGTGTTGAATCAATCCGCCAATCCGCCCGTGTCGTCGCTCGGTCTTCTGCTGCTGTTTCTGCTGCTCGCCGTTCCGGTGCTGGTAAGCGCCTGCATGCCGGACCCGCGCGGCGGCGTGCCCTGGTTTGAGGCGCGTCGCGATCCGACCGGCATCGCGCCGGACCCGGCGGCGACGCGCGAGGCGGTGATCCAGGTCTATGCCGCGCCGGCCGTGTCGTGGCGCGGCGTCTTCTCGGTGCACACCTGGATCGCGGTCAAGCCGACCGGGGCGCCGCGCTTCACCCGCTACGAGGTGGTCGGGTTCGGTGTCGCGAACGGCGCTCCGTCGGTGCGGATCGACCGCATGGGGCCGGACAATTTCTGGTTCGGGGCACGGCCCGAACTGCTGCTCGACCGACGCGGCGGCGATGGCGATGCGCTGATCGAAAAAATCCGCGCCGCCGTCGCGAGCTACCCGTACCCGAACGCCTACCGCGCCTGGCCGGGGCCGAACAGCAACACCTTCACCGCCTACGTCGCGCGCGAGGTGCCGGAACTCGGCCTCGCCCTGCCCGCGAACGCGATCGGCAAGGATTTTCTGCCGGGAGGGACGCTGGTCGCGGCGGCGCCGAGCGGCACCGGGTTTCAGCTCTCGCTGTACGGTCTTGCCGGCATTCTCGTCGCCGCCAGGGAGGGCGTCGAGATCAACGTGCTCGGGCTTTCGACCGGCATCGACGCCGCTTCTCCGGCGTTGAAGCTGCCGGCGATCGGTCGCCTCGGCTTTCGGCCGCGGATCGTCGAGACATCCTCCGCCGCGCCGTGACGCCTCGGTGATCGGCTCAGGCGCCGCGCAATTCGGAGATCATCGCGCGCAGCCGCTCTTCGTCGCCGGCGTCGGCCAGCGGGATCGCAAACTCGATCGCCGTCGCCACGGCGGCGTAGCGGGCGCGCAGCTTGGCGGCGATTTCGTCGTGGGTGCCGGTCACGGCATAGGCGTCGAGCATTCCGTCGTCGACCAGGGCCGCCATGTCGTCCCAGCGCTGCGCCCGTGACAGTTGTTGCAGGTCGCGCGCGACCTCGCCGTAGCCCTCGCTCTCGAACGCAACGAGATAGGACGGGGTCGAGGCGTAGAACGCGACCCGCGACCGCACGTCTTCGATCCGCGCGGCGAGGCCGGTGCGGTCGGGCGCGGTCGCGACCAGCGGCATCACGCACATTGTAAATCCCGACAGATCGCGGCCGGTTTTCGCGGCGCCCCGTTGCACCGCCGGCAGCATCGTCTCGGCGATATAGCGCGGTGTCGCGATCGGGTGGGCGCGGATGCCGTCGGCGACCTCGCCGGCGACCTGGCACATATACGGGTTGACCGCGGCCAGCTCGACCGCGATGCGCGGGTGCTCGATCGGCGCCGGCGTGAACAGCGGCACCATCAGGTTGAGCCTGTAGTGCTCGCCGCGGAAATCGAGCTTTGACCCGTTCTGCCAGCAATCCCAGATCGCGCGCAGCGCCTCTACGTATTCGCGCAGCCACGGTCCCGGCGCCGACCAGCTCATCCCGAAGCGCCGCTCGATATGTCCTTTCACCTGCGATCCCAGACCGAGCGTGAAGCGCCCGCCGGAGAGACGCTGCAACGTCCAAGCGGTCATCGCGGTCACGGTCGGGCTGCGCGGAAAGGCGAGCGCCACGGCGGTGGCAAGCGACACGCTGTCCGTCGCCTGCGCCGCCAATGCCATCACGATGTACGGGTCGTCCTTGGTCTCCTCGGTGATGATCCCGTCATAGCCGAGCGCCTCGGCGCGGTTTGCCTCGACGGCAACGGTGCGGATGTCCAGGGCCGCTCCGGTCGCCCGCACGCCCGGATCGAGTTTTCCCAGCGGCAGCCGTGTCTCGACCTTCATGGCACCTCCGCAATCCGGTTCTACTCCCGCGCCACCTTGACCGGCCGGTGCGAGGCGGCGGACCGGACGATCGCCTCGAATACCGCGACCCCGTGCAGGATTTGCTCGGCCGGGATCGGATAGGGTGCCCCGCCGTCGATCGCCGCCGCGAACGCCTCCAGTTCGGCCAGCAGCGTATTGACGCCCCGGTTCTCGATCACCTCCGGCGCCGGCTGCGTGTGGCGGCCCTCCGGCATTGCGTCCGGGGTTGGCGTAAAGCGGAAATCGAGGTTTGGCGTGACCAGCTCGGCGCATCCCTGGCTGCCGAACACCGCGAGACGGTAGCTGACCGCCGTCGCCAGGCACGACAGGAGGCCGGCCGACATGCCGCTCCTGAACCCGAAGATCACGCTGGTCGTGTCCTCGGCATTGTAGGCGACGGCGCGTCTGATGCTCGACGCATAGACCTCGTCGATTTGGCCGAACAGAGCGATCATCGCATCGACATTGTGGACGCCCATCGCGGTCATGCCGCCGGCCGGCGCCTCGGCCGGGTCGGCGCGCCACGAGCGCGGGTCCATGAACAGCCCGGCCGGCGAGTTCTGCTCGGCGTAGCAATGCGCGATCGCGCCAAGCCGGCCGTCGTCGATGCGGGCTTTCAGCTCGCGCATGTTCGGGTGAAAGCGGCGCGGATAGGCGACCCCGAGCACCACCCCGGCCCGAGCCGCCGCGTCGAGCGCCCGCGCCGCGCTGCGCCGGTCCAGGGTGAACGGCTTTTCCATAAAGACGTGCTTGCCGGCGGCGGCGGTGCGTTCGACCTGCGCCCCATGCTCGCTGTGCGGCGTCGCGAATACGACGGCGTCGATTTCGGGATCGGCGAGGATATCGTCGAGACTGTCGGCGAGTTTCAGCCCGTGCTCGGCGCAGAACGCCTCGGCATTGGCGCGGGTGCGGTTATAGCCGGCGGTGAACCGGAATTTGTCGCTCTTGCCCTGCACCGAGCCGACCAGCGTCCGCCCCCATCGGCCGATCCCGACCATTGCCGCACGAACCACGCGACCCTCCCGGCTTGATGTACCGGCGAGGTTTTATACGTTGGCCGCGCGCGCCGCCACCGCCGCCGAAAGGACCGGCACGGCGCTACGCCGCAGGTTCGGTCTGCCGTATGTGCCGTTCGATAAAATCGACGGCTGCGTCGAGCGCGCCGAACCGGACGAGATCGGCGTGCCCGGCGAGGGGCGCGATCCATTGCTCCTTCGGCTCCGGCGCGGCAGCGAACAGCGCCTCGCCGTGGCTCGGCGGGATAATGTCGTCGCGCGCCCCGTGCAGCATCAGGATCGGTGCCCGCACCCGTCCGATGCGCGACAGCGAGTCGTAACGGTCCGACACCAGCCGCGCGGCCGGGACGAACGGGTAATGGAATTGCGCCGCCGCGGCGATGCTGGTGTAAGGCGATTCGAGCACCACCGCGCCCACGTCGCTGCGCGCCGCCACCCCCACCGCCACGCCGGTCCCGAGAGACTCGCCGTACAATGCCAGCCGGCTCCCGCGCACGCCGTGAGCTTCAAGAAAGCGCAGCGCGGCCGCGGCGTCCTCGAACAGGCCGGCTTCGCGCGGCTCGCCGGGATTGCCGCCATAGCCGCGATATTCCAGCAGCAGCACCCCGTAACCCTCGCGGGCAAACCGTTCGAGGCGTTCGGCGCGATGGCCGATATGGCCGGCATTGCCATGAAAATAGACGACAACCGGCCGATTTCCGCCGGCCGCCGGCAGATACCAGGCGAGCAGCGACAGCCCGTCGGCGGTCGGCACCGCAATCTCGCGCACCCCGAGTTCCGCGAGCGGCCCAAGGCGCGGGCGCGCCCGGTCCGGATGGTAGAGAAGCTGCCGTTGATAGAAATACAGGCCGGCGACGACAGCGAAATAACCGGCGGCGGCGACCCCCGCGATCAACGCAAAACCGCGCACCGCGAGAGCTTCGTTCAGATAGCCGTCTCGGGCGCGAGGGCCGGTAGGCGGGCTCGGTCGGACCCGCGCGCCCGCACGCTCTCCGATTTCAGCTGGCCGCAGGCCGCCGCGATGTCGCGCCCGCGCGGCGTCCGCACCGGCGCCGAATAACCGGCGTTGAACACGATCTCGGAAAACGCCGCGATCGCCGCCTCGGTCGAGCATTCATACGGCGCGCCGGGCCAGGGATTGAACGGGATCAGATTGACCTTGGCCGGAATGCCCTTTAGCAGCCGCACCAGTTCGCGCGCCTCGGCCGGGCTGTCGTTGACGCCTTTCAGCATCACGTATTCGAACGTGATGCGCCGCGCGTTGCTCGACCCCGGATAATTCCGGCACGCGTCCAGCAGTTCGGCGATCGGGTATTTGCGGTTGAGCGGCACCAGTTGGTTGCGCAGTTCGTCGGTCACGGCGTGCAGCGATACCGCCAGATTGACCCCGAGTTCGGCGCCGACGCGGGCGATCATCGGCACGACGCCCGCGGTGGACAGCGTGATCTTGCGGCGCGAGATCGCCAGCCCCTCCGGGTCCATGACGATCCTGATCGCGGCGGCGACGTTGTCGTAATTGTAGAGCGGCTCCCCCATGCCCATCAGCACGATGTTGGTGAGAAGCCGGTCCTCCTTCGGCGACGGCCACTCGCCGAGGGCGTCGCGCGCGATCATCACCTGCCCGACAATCTCGGCCGCGCTCAGATTGCGCACCAGACGCTGCGTCCCGGTATGGCAGAAGCGGCAGGTCAGCGTGCATCCGACCTGCGAGGAGACGCACAGCGTGCCCCGGTCGCTTTCCGGGATATGGACAGTCTCGGCCTCCTGCCCGTCATCGAAGCGCAGCAGCCATTTCCGCGTGCCGTCGATCGAGACGCGCGCCGTCGCGATCGCCGGCCGGCGCAGTTCGTATCGCTCGGCGAGACGCTCGCGGAACGGCTTCGCCAGGTTGGTCATTGCCGCGAAATCGCTAGCGCCGCGATGATAGATCCACTGCCACAACTGGCCGGCGCGGAACTTCTCGGCCCCGAACGCGGCCATTTCCTCGGCGATTTCGGTACGGCCGAGGCCGACGAGATTGCGCCGGCTCGGGGACGGCTCGTCATGGACGGACATGGCGAAGATATGGGTGCGACGCCGCTCCCGGAAAGCTTACTGCGCCGCCTGCGTCGACTTCTTCTTTGAGGTCTGCTTCGACGCCTTCCCGTGCGAGGTCTTGCGCGCCGATCCCTTTTTGGTCGTCGCCGTGGCCTTTGCCGGCGCCGAGACCGTTTGCGGCGCGACCTTTTGCTCCGCGGGGGCCGGTTGGGTGGCGGCGGCGGTTTCGGGGCGGCTGATCCCGCATGCCTCGTCGATCAGCGCGAGCGCCTTGGTAAAGCCGGAGAGCGAATAGACATCGGTGGTCGGCTTGCCGCTGCCGGGGGTGCCCTTGACGGTCGCGGTCCGTCCGCCGATGAAGGCCGAAACGATTGTCCGGTCGAGTTCGGCGGTGCGGGCCCAGGCGCTGTCGTCATTGGTGAACATGTCGAATTTCTTGTCGTCGATTTCGAGCGCGACATCGGTACCGCTCTTCAGCGGATAGCCCTCGACAAAACTGACGACGTTCGAAATGTTTTCGCTCGGGCGATGCGTCACCATCGCGACCGGCGCCTTGCGGTCGATACCGGCCGAATCGGTCTTTTGCGGCCGGCCGACCAGATAGCAGATCCGGCTGGACTTTTCTCCCGAGGCGTAGGCGGACCACGCTCCGACGGTGCCGAGCGATTGGGTCTTCGGCGCGCTGCTTACCACGGCGGGCTGGGCCGGAGGCTCCCTCTTTGGCTTGGCCGCCTGACCCGGCAGCGGAACGGTCGAAACCAGCGCCGCCAGCGAGGGCGCGCCCAGAACACACAACCAGCGTCGCTTCATCGGGCAAGCATAGCGCCGGCGCCGCGTGAGTCCATCGCGGCGCGCCCCGGGTGCCTCATGTCGGGGGTTACCCCCTCCCCAGATGCGGTAAAAGCGGGCACAATGGAGTGACATGACCGCGATCACGATCCGCGCCGCACGCCCCGGCGACGCCCGCCGCATCGCCCGCCTCGATGTCGACACATGGCGGGCCGCCTATGCCGGGATCCTGGCGACGCCGTTCCTTGTCGGCCTTTCGACACCGCGCCGGGAAATCGGCTGGGCGGCCGTCATCGAGCGCGAGCCGCGCGATGTGCGCGTCGCGGTCAACAGCGACGGCGAGATTGTCGGGTTCGGAAGCTGCGGCCGGAACCGGGACGGCGCCGAGCACGCCGGCGAGGTTTTCACGCTGTACGTCGCGCCCGATTGGCAAAACCAGGGGATCGGCCGCGCCCTGTTGCTCGCGCTGTTCGAGCGGCTGGTCGCGCAAGGCGCCTCCTCGGCGCTCATCTGGGTGCTGCGGGACAATCCCTCCCGCTATTTCTATCGCCGGCTCGGCGGCCGCGAGGTGCGGCAGAAGAATTTTGTCGTCGGCGGCAAGCGGATCGAAGCCGCGGGATATGCGTGGGGAGATCTGCCGCGCTACCTCGAAACCGCGCGCGCCGACGGCCGCCCCGAGCCGTAACCGACGGGGCCGCAACCAGCAGGGGAGACCGCAATGTTCGTCGTCGACTCGCAGATCCATATCTGGGAAAACGCCAAGATGTCGGCGCATCACCGGCAGATCCCGACCTACGATGTGAACGACGCGCTGAAGGAAATGGCGGGGGCCGGGGTCGATGCCGCGGTGCTGCATCCGCCCTCGACGCTCGGCGAGGCGGTCAACGTGCAGGCGGTCGAGGCCGCCAAGGCGCATCCCGACAAGTTCTGCATCCTTGGCCATTTCGATTTGCAGGCACCAAACCGCGAGGAAATCGTCAGAAACTGGCGCCAGCGGCCCGGGATGGTCGGCTTCCGCTTCACGTTCAACCAGCCGCACCAGAAAAGCTGGTGGACCGACGGCAGCCTCGACTGGTTCTGGGCCGCATGCGAGCGCGAAAAGCTGCCCGTCGGTCTGCTCGCGGGCGGCAACATGGCGGCGTTCGGCGCCATCGCCGAGCGCCATCCGGGCCTCAAGCTGCATATCGACCATTATGGCCGGGGCGGCGGGGGAGGGGGCGCCAAGGGTGCGGCGGCGTTTGCCGATCTGTCCGAGATGGTGGCGCTCGCCCGGTTGCCGAATGTCGCGGTCAAGATTTCCGGCGGCCCAAGCTACTCCGCCGAGCCTTATCCGTTCCGCGACGTGCAGGAATACACAAGGCGGATCATCGACGCGTTCGGCCCGCAGCGCTCGTTCTGGGGCACCGATGTCACCCGGATGCCGTGCAGCTATCGCCAATGCGTGACGATGTTCACCGAGGAATCCCCGTGGCTCCAGGGAAGCGACCGCGACCTCGTCATGGGGCGGGCAGTGTGCGAATGGCTCGGGTGGAACCCGCCCGGACCGGCTAAAGGCTGAAGCCAGACGGCCGCCACGGCGAACCCGCGACTCCCGCCGGGGACGAATTTCCGTAACGCGCGTATACCTCTGGTCAATCAAGTTATTGGAGGCACCTCGATGCGCAAATCGACCCTCGGCGCGGCAGCCGCGGGGTTCGCGCTGCTGCTCGGCCTGTCGGGCTGCACGAACCCATATGATCCCGGGCAGCGGGCCATCGGCGGCGGCCTGCTCGGGGCTGGCGCCGGGGCGGCGATCGGCGCTGCCGCCGGCGGGGGCGGCGGGGCCGCGCTGGGAGCGGCGATCGGCGGCGCATCGGGCGCGGTCCTAGGAGCGGCAACGACACCGCCGCCCCCGGGCTATCCTCCGGGATATCCGCCGCCACCCCCGCCGCCGCAGGCCTATCCTCCGCCTCCACCCGAGCCGGTCGGCTACAATCCCTACTATCCCGGATACGTAGCGCCGCCGGGCTACCCCGGCGCGATGCAACCGTGATGTTGGCGGCGGGGTTCCCTACGACCGGGCCCCGCCCGCGCCGGTTTCTCCCGGTTCGCTTCCGTATCGCTTCAGCGCCCCCGATCAGCTTGCGTCGCTAAAGGCTCCCGGCGCGCGCGATCGCGATATTGCCGTGCGGGTCGAGGCGGGCAGTCCAGCCCGGCGGAACCAGACAGGTCGAGTCGTACTCCTCAACGATGCATGGACCGGGTCGCGGCGCGCGCAGATCGCCGCGGTTGATCACGTCGGCGCTGAGCCACCCGCTTTGCGGCCCGAAAAACGCCGGGCGGCGCGGCGCGGCGATGGCGATATCGGGAGCGAGGCTCGCGGCGACGGCCGAGGCGGCGCGCGGCGTTTCCGGAATGCCGCGGCCGACGATCTCGATGCTGACCAGCTCGACCGGCTCGCCGACACCGGCGCGATGGCCGTAGGTGCGTTCGTGCTCGGCCCCGAACGCCTCTTCGAGTGACGCCAGCGCCGCGCGATCGATCCGGCCGGACGCGAGCGGCACGCGCAGCTCGAACGATTGGCCCTGGTAGTGGAGGCTGGCGACACGCCGGATCTCGATCCGCTCGGGGGAAAACCCGTCCGCCGCGAGCCGCGCCCGCGCCTCGGTTTCGAGCGCATCGACAATCTTTTGAACGTTCTCCGCCACGTCTCCCGCCGCCGTGTCGCGCAACAGCAGCTTGCGGGTGCGCGCGAAATGGTACTCGATGTCGGCGTAAAGCAGCCCGAACGCCGAGAACACGCCGGCCGAGGGCGGGATCAGAACGAGCGGCATCCGCATCGCCTCGGCCATCCCGGCCGCGAAGATCGGACCGTTGCCGCCGAACGCGACGAGCGCATATTCGCGCGGGTCGCGGCCGCGCTCGCTCGACACCGCCTTCAGCGCGCGGATCATGTTCGAGGCGGCGATCAGATGCGCGCCGTAGGCCGCCTCCTCGACGCCGATGCCGAGCGGCTTCGCGATCCTCTCGGCGATAGCCGCGCGCGCTTTGCCGGCGTCAAGCTTCAGCGCGCCGCCGACCAGATGCGCCGGGTTGATGTAGCCGAGAACCACATTGGCGTCGGTCACGGTCGGGTCCTCGCCGCCCTGGCCGTAGCACACCGGCCCCGGCGCGGCGCCGGCGCTGTGCGGGCCGACCTGCAGCGCGCCGCCGCTGTCGATCCACAGGATCGAGCCGCCGCCGGCCCCGACCTCGGCGAGGTCGATCGCCGGCACCTTCAGCGTGTAGCCGGCTCCCGACAGGAGCCGCGAGCCGAGCACGATTCCGGCCCCGACCTGGTACTCCGCGGCGCGGGTGAATTCGCCGTTCTCGATCAGCGAGGCCTTCGCGGTGGTCCCTCCCATGTCGAACGAGATCGCCTTGTCGATGCCGATGCGGCGCGCCAATTCCCGCGCGCCGACCACTCCGGCAGCCGGTCCCGACTCGATGATGTGCATCGGCGTCAGGGCAGCGGCCTCGGCGGTCGTCAGCCCGCCATTCGACTGCATCAACAAGAGCGGCGCCGCGACCCCGCTGTCGCGCAGCCCGCCACCCAGCCGGCCCAGATAATACTCGACGACCGGGCGGACATAGGCGTTGATGACCGTTGTCGATGTCCGCTCGTATTCGTTGATGACCGGCAGTACCTCGGCGCTGACCGAGAGCGCGACGCCGGGCGCCAGCCGCGCCGCGATCTCCTTGACCCTCAATTCGTGCGCCGGGTTCAGATACGAGTGCAACAGGCAGATCGCGATCGCCTCGGCCCCCTCGCCGACCAGAAAGCGCACGGCGCGCTCGACGCTCGCCTCGTCGAGCGGCCGGTCGATGCCGCCTTGCGCGTTGACCCGTTCGTCGACCTCGACCCGCAAACGGCGCTCGACAAGGGGCGGCGGCTTGGTCCACGACATGTCGTACAGGCGCGGCATCCGCAGGTTGCGGATTTCGAGCACGTCGCGGAAACCTTTTGTCGTAATCAGCCCGGTTTTGGCGCCCTTGTGCTCGAGGATCGCGTTTGACGCGATCGTCGTTCCGTGCAGCAGCTCGGCGATCCCGTCCGGCGCGGCGCCGATATCGGCAAGCAATGTCGCCAGTCCGTCGACAATCGCGCGGGCGTAGTCGTCGACCGAGGACGGCACCTTTCTGATGTGGCGCTCGCCGCTGTCGGCGAGCAGCACGATATCGGTGAATGTGCCTCCGATATCGATGCCCGCGCGGAAGCTTCCCGCCATGCAAACGCTCCTCGGCTCGCGATAGCGCGACGGCGATCATGGTTCCCGCCCGCGCCTGGCAATGCTGTCTCGAAACGGGCCGTCCGCCTAATCATTTCCGATCGGCGGGAGTTGAGCTGACATGTCCTTCGCATCCCGGGTACCGTCCACAATCGAACGAAGGTATTCCGAACGCGACGGATCGCCGGTGCCGGTTCACGGCGCCCGCTCACTTCCACGGTACTGTTTCTTTTCCGCCCGTTTTTTTTTGACCTTTTACCTAATTTCCCCAGATAGCTTGGCTATGTCTGGCAGGGAATTGCCAGATCGTTGTGCCGGGTTTAATCTGTCCTTATGGGCAGCAGGGAAAGACGCCGCCTGGGCGACCACGCCGGCATGGGCGACACGGCTTCGCCGAGGCCGCCAGGGCGCGACGAGCCCGACAGCTCGGCGAAAATTATCGACAGCGCCGGTTACGCGATCGTGGCCGAATCGCTGGATGGTATCGTCGTCACTTGGAACAAGGCGGCGGAGGCGCTCTACGGCTATGCCGCCGCGGAAATGATCGGCCGTCCCGCGACGGTCCTGATCCCCGCCGACCGGATCGACGAGGAACGAGACCTGCTGGAGCGCGTCAGGGGCGGCGACGGCGTCACGGAGTTCGAAACTTTCCGCCGCCGCAAGGATGGACGCGAACTGCACCTCGCGCTGAGCGTCACCGCGATCCGCGACCGGGCCGGCGCGATAATCGGCGTCACCAAAATCGCCCGCGACATCACCAAACGGCGGCGCGCCGAAGCGGTGCTGCGAGCCAGCGAAGCGCGGTTCGCGGCAATGTTTCATCAGGCGGTGGTCGGGGTAACGGTGCTCGATACAGCCGGCCGATTTTTGATGGCCAATCAGCATTTTTGCGACATCCTCGGACGCACCGAGGCGGAACTCCTGCGGCTGCGGATCGCCGATGTGACGCATCCCGAGGACCGTGCTGCCAACATCCGGATGCTCCGTACCCTGCTTGCCGAAAACCAAAGCTATGTTATCGACAAGAGATACGTGCGGCCCGACGGCTCGATCGTTTGGGTGAATGTCGCGGCCTCGCTGATCGCCGACCCCGAAACCGGCGAGCGGCAGATCCTTGGCGTCGTACAGGACATCACCGAGCGCAAGGAAGCCGAACTCGCGCTGCTCCGCCTCAACGAGACGCTGGAGCAACGGGTCGAGCAACGCACCCGCGAGCGCGAAATGGTGAAACAGCAGCTGCACCAGGCGCAGAAGATGGAGGCGATCGGCCAGCTGACCGGTGGCGTCGCGCACGACTTCAACAACCTGCTGACGATCATCGGCGGCAATCTCGAACTTCTCGAGCGCCTTGTCGGCCGCGACGATCCGCGGGCAGGCAAACTCGTCGAGACCGCGCTGCGCGGGGTCGAGCGCGCCGAGAAGCTGATCGAACAGCTGCTCGCGTTCGCGCGGCGGCAGTCGTTGCGGCCGCGCACGGTCGATCTCGCCGGGATCCTCGCCGAGTCCGCCGAGCTGGTGGCGCACGCCGTCGGCAATTCGATCAGCGTTTGCTATAGGCGGCAGCGCAACCTGCTCCGGTGCCGGGTCGATCCGGCGCAGTTTCAGGCGGCCGTGCTGAACCTCTCCGTCAACGCGCGCGACGCCATGCCGGAAGGCGGGGAGCTGGTGATCGAAACGCGCAACATCGATCTTGACGCCGCGCAGGCCGCGCGTCTCTCCGAGATCGGGGCGGGGGCCTATGTGGGTGTCTCGGTAAGCGATACTGGCGGCGGCATCGCGCCCGAACTGCTCGATAGAATCTTCGAGCCGTTTTTCACGACGAAAACGGTGGGCAAAGGCACCGGGCTGGGTTTGGCGCAGGTTTACGGCTTTGTCCGCCAAAGCGGCGGAGCGATCACGGTCGACAGCGAGGTCGGCCGCGGCACGACGATCCAAATCCTGCTGCCGGCGGTGGCGGAGGCGGGCGGCATTCCCAATCGCTCGGAGCGCCCGCACTCGGAGCATCCGGCCGCCTCGGCGGCAGACGCGGGCTCCGCCAATTCAGCCCCGCGGGCTGGCGTCCCCGTGAGCGCTCTCACGTACGATGCGGCGGTCGGTCAGCGAGAAAGACTGATCCCGCCCGACGATCCGCTTGCGGCTGGGTAGCGCCTCGGACAGCGACAAGTCGACGCCGTGCCGGGTTTACCCGGTGCCTGGCATGGCGTCGTCGCGTGTCAGCGGTTTTGGTTGTCGGACTGCCGCTGATCGCCGTCGGGATGCGCCGGCGACTGCCCGGCGGCGTGTCCGTGACCGCGCTGCGCCTCCGCGGATGATGGCGGCATGGAGCTGCCCTGGGCGCGGGTTTCTCCGGCCGGAGCCCGCCGCGGCGCCTCGGCCGATGGGGACGCGGCCGGACCGGCGTGGCTCGGCCGGGCGGCTGGCTGCGTTTCGGAGCCGGCCGCCTGGTGACTTGGAGTCCGCATCTGTTGCTGGCGAGCGCTGGCGGCTGCGGCCTTATCGGCCTGAGCTTTTTCAGCCTGCGCTTTTTCAGCCTGCGCTTTGGCGGCCCGCGCCTGCTCCGACTGCATCTTTTCTGCTTGAGCCTTCTCAGCCTGAGCCTTGTCGGTCTGGGCTTTTTCAGCCTGAGTCTTTTCAGCCTGGGCCTTGTCGGTTTGCGTTTTCTCCGCCCGAGCTTTTGCGGCCTGTGCGTTCTCGGCCTGTGCTTTGCCAGCTTGAGACTTTTCCGCCTGGGATTTCTCAGCTGCCCGAGCCTTGTCGGCCTGCGCCTTCTCGGCCTGTGCCTTTGCTGCCTGCGCCTTCTCAGCTTGCGCCTTCTCGGCCTGTGCCTTTGCTGCCTGCGCCTTCTCAGCTTGCGCCTTATCGGCCTGAGCCTTCTCGGTCTGAGCCTTCTCAGCTTGCGCCTTATTGGTCTGAGCCTTCTCCGCCTGAGCCCTTGCTGCCTGCTCCTTGTCAGCTTGCGCCTTCTCAGGTTGAGCCTTGTCAGTCTGGGCCTGCTCGGCCTGCGTCTTGCCGGACTGGCTGCTCTCGGGCTGCGTTTTCCCGGTCTGGTTGCTACCGGCCTGACCCGTCTGGCCGGCTTGCGGCTGGCCTTGCGATTGGCCCGGCTGCCGGGCCTCCGCGGCGTTCGAACCAGAGGCCGCCGAACCCGCCGGCGCACCCGATTGCTCGACCCGGACCCTGTCGCCGTGTCGTTCCGCCTGCTGCGGCAGCGCGGTGACCGCCGCCGCCTGCGCCGGCGCGACGGTTCCCGCGGGTACCTGAACCGGGCTTCGGTTCGCTGTCCGCTCGGTCGACGGGCTGACGATCACGACAGGGCCCTGGTGCCGCCACCGGTTATCCGGCGGCGGCCGTACATCGCGCGTGATGCGGGTATACTCATCGGTCCTGATCGCGATCTGGCTGCTGCGCCAGTCCGGCCGCGACCAGCCCCACAAAGGCGCGACCACCGGATAGCTGTAGACCTGGAAGCCCGGCACCGCCGTCTCGACGATTGCTTCGCGCGGCCCCGCCATGAAAGGCGGAGGCGGCGCGACATAGATCGGCGGATAGTAGCGGTCCGGCCACTGTCCGTAGACGACGGTCGGGTTGTACACCGGAACAAACACCCGGTCGGGTTCGGCCGACACGATCCGGATGACATCCGCATCCCTCTGGACCGTGACGTGCTTCACGTTCCGGATGCGGCCCGATTGGACCGCCAGCTGACGCAGCGCCTGAACCCGTTGCATAACCTGCGCCTGCTGCGTCGCGAAGGCGAGGCCGAGCGCCTCGGTCCATTCGAGATGCTCGGTCATCATCGCGATAACCGCGGGGAAAGCCGCCAGCGCCTTGACGCTCGGATCCCACGGCAGCGGCTCCAGCGCCTCGGCCAACGCCTCGCCCTGCAGCGCCGCGTGCGGCGGGTCGCGCAACCAGTCCGCCGCTTCGAGAAGTTGCTGCGGATAGGTCGCCGCCATCAGCACCTGTGCGAGCAGCTGGTCGGGATAAAGCGCGATCGGCGCGATCAGCTGATCGATCTGTTGCCGTGAGTATTGCGCACCCGCCTGTTGCGGAGTCGCGTTCATCGCCGCCATCGCCTCGCCGCGGCTCGGCGGCCTTTGCGCCTGCGCCTGAACCGCGGTCATCCCCGGCGCTATCAGCAGAAACGGCAGAACCCGCACCATGACGCGCAGCTTGAATGACGTCATTCGATGACCTCCCGATCGGCGGAAGCAGTCTCTTCCGCCTGATGTGTCTGCTATGGGTGTTCAACGGCAGGCGCGAAGCCGAAATTCCGGACTCGCTTGCGACAGCGCACGGCCTTGCTCCGCGCCGGCAATGACGGCACGATACGGCGCGGCCGCGTGCGCGACCGAAACCCGCTTCGGAGCACCGAAATGCCCGTCATCAAAGCCGTCGATCTCGCTTTTGGGCGGCTGCGCTCGCCCGATCTCGACAAGCAGGAGGAATTCCTGACCGCGTTCGGCATGGTGCGCGCCGACCGCACAAAAAACGCGCTCTACATGCGCGGCACCGACTCGTCGCATCACCTGCACGTCACCGAACTCGGCGAACCGAAATTCGTCGGCATCGGTTTCCATGCCGGCAGCATGGAAGACCTCGAAAAACTCTCGCGCGTCGAGGGCGCCTCGCCGGTCGAGGACATCGACGAGCCGGGCGGCGGCAAGCGCGTTCGCCTGACCGACCCGGACGGGTTTCAGGTCGAGGTCATTTATGGCATGGAACGGCTGCCGAAAATTCCGGTGAACCGGCCGCCGGTCAATACCGGCGAGGACAAGACCCAGCGGCGCAACGCCCTTTATTACAAGGGCGTCGAGCGCGGCCCGTCGCACGTCAAGCGCTTCGGCCATTTCGTGCTGATGACGCCGAATTTCGAGAAGATGCTCGGCTGGTATCGCGAGACGGTCGGTTTCCGCTGCTCGGACGACGTCTATGCCGACAGCAAGGACAACATCGTCGGCTCGTTCAACCGGCTTGACCGCGGCGACGACTATGTCGATCACCACGCCTTTTTTTGCATCCGCGGCGACAGGTCAGGGCTAAACCACCTGTCCTACGAGGCGGCCGACATCGACGACATCATGATCGGCCACGAGCACATGCAGGGCAAAGGCTACGAGCATTTCTGGGGCATCGGCCGCCATTCGCTCGGCAGCCAGGTGTTCGATTACTGGGGCGACCCGTGGGGCCGGGTGCACGAGCACTGGGCCGATACCGATGTGCTCAACGCCAGCGTGCCGGCCAACCTGATCGGCCGGCACGAACTGAACGGCCCGTGGGGCGAGCCGATCCCCGCCAAGTTCATGGGCCACGCGGTGCGCTGACAGCAGTCGGCTTTCATCAGGTGCAACTCTCTCTCCGAGCCTCGGGGCAAGACGTCGGGGAGAGAGACCCTGCCCCGGATTTGATCCGAGGTGGCTATACCGGTTATTCCCGAAAAGGTAACGCCTTTGCTTTAGCCCATCACGAATACGAGCCGAACAACCCGCCGCGCGGAGACGAATGAGCTAAACGCAACGATTTCGACGCTCGCTTTGCGGGCCGTTTACGCTATCGCGTAACGCTTCCAACAGTTCGCGCACCTTCTCGATCCGCTCGCGGCGGATGCCTTCGAGCGGGTATTCGGCGCCAACGATCTGGCTGAGGATCGCGTTGACGCGGCCGAGACAGTCACCGATTGCCCCGCCGCGTCGCGCCTCCACGATCAGCCCGTCGCGCAGCCGTACGATGTGGCGCACCGCATCCGTAAGGTCGTCGTAGACGAGTTCGGCATCCTCGCGCAGTGCGCGATCGACCGCCGCAATGGCCGCCTCGATGTCGTCCGGTTTCATCGCCGGCCCGCGAACCGGAAATAATCCCGCGGACGCCGCGCCGAGCGGTTACCGGCCTGCAGCACGAGATGCCGCAACAGCCAGCTCCCGGTCAATACGGCGACCGGCGCCCACGGCGAACGCGCCTCGCGCGACGGCTCGGATTTGACCCGATGGTGCGGCGGCGCGGCCTTCAGCAACGGCACGGCGGACAGCAGAGCAACCGGCAAGAGGCCGATCCGGGTCCTCACTCCGCTGTGTTGGATTTGCCGGTGCAGAAGGTGCAACAGGACGAGTTCGGCGATGGCGGCAAAGCGCTCCAGCCGGTCGACGGCCGGCGCCGCGGCACCCGCGCCGGTCAGCGACAACGCCGCCGCCGCCGAACTCATCGAGGCGACGCCGAATGTCGCCGGCAGCGCAAGCGGCGCGGCGGCCCATAACGGGGTGCTGGTGGCGCCGAGCAGCGCGCCGGTATAGGTGCTCATCGCCGCTCCGAGCAGCGCCGCGGGCACGTCCAATAGCTTCGCGGCCGTCGCGACCGCGGCGGATCGCGCGCCGAGATCTTGAGCCAGCTGGGTGCCGGCAAGAAGCGCGCCGAGACCGCCGAATCCGACAAGAACGTAGCTGCCGATCGACATCGGCGAGGTCGGCCGGAAGATGCGCAGCATGTTGTAGAAGCGCCGCGGCGTACGCAGGTCGAGGAGCAGTAGCGAGACGCCGACCGCGGCGCTGGCGAGCGCCAGATAGCGTCCGTTTCGCACGACATCCCCGAAGCGCTCGCCATCGACGATGTCCGCCGCCGCGGCGAGGATTTGCGCCGAGCCGCCGAGCCCGCCGATAAAGGTGTAGCCCGATATCTCCCAGCCAGATGGGCTCGGCTTGAGAGCCGGCTGATCGTAATAGGTCGGGATGTCCGCCGCGG
>JBFXDF010000036.1:0-22856 GCA_050181375.1 Alphaproteobacteria bacterium | reverse complement strand
GATCTGCGATTTTGCCGCGGCCGCATGTTATATTGGAAACGAGCAAAGCGCGGGAGCCGCCTTTTGCACAGTTCTGAGTTCTACGTCCGGTTCTGGGGCGTACGCGGCAGCATCGCGGCGCCGGGGCCGGACACTGCCCGCTACGGTGGCAACACCTCCTGCATAGAGGTGCGCTGCGGCGGGAAGCTGTTCAACTTCGATGGCGGCTCGGGGCTTCGCCTGCTCGGCAAGGCACTAAAAGAAAGCGGCCAGGCGCACGACTTCGATTTGTTCTTTACGCACACGCATCTCGACCATTGTCACGGCCTGCCGTTCTTCGCTCCATGTTACGATGCGCGCAACCGCATCCGCATCTGGGCCGGACATTTGAAGCCGGATCACGGGATCGCGGGCATTCTCGGCAAGATGATGTCGCCGCCGCTGTTTCCGATCCCGATCGACATCTTCACGGCCAAGCTCGAATTCAACGATTTCGTAGCCGGCGATTCGCTGTCCACCTACCCCGGCATGCGCCTGCTGACCGGACCGCTGAACCACCCGAACCGCGCGACCGGCTACCGCCTCGAAGGCGACGGCAAGGCCCTGGTCTACGTGACCGACACCGAGCACGAGCCGGGCCGGCTCGACAGGAACGTGCTGCGCCTTGCCGACCGGGCTGACTTGATGATTTACGACGCCACCTACACGGACGAGGAATACCCGGCGCATCGCAACTGGGGCCACTCGACTTGGCAGGAAGGCGTGCGGCTGGCCGATGCGGCCAAGGTCAAGACGCTGGTCCTGTTTCACCACGACCCCGAGCACGACGACACGTTCATGGACCGAATCGCCGCGGATGCGAACCGTGCCCGGCCCGGCACGCTGGTGGCGCGTGAAGGGATGGTGCTGACGCTGTGATTTGAAAAAGCAGCAGCCCTTTGCATGGCGAGGGGCATCAGCGTCCGGTCCCGGTCCGTCGCTCGAATGCCGGAAAAGCGCCGAGCGCTGCGCGTCTCTCGCGCGACAGTATCGGCAGGCCGACGGCGCGGAAACCCGGCACGACCGGGTAGCGTATCGCGCGGCTGCCTAATTCGCGGTTAATATGTGAAAATCTGGATTGGGAATCACACAACCCTCATATAGCCTGAAGGCAAGTACCGTCGGGGCGCAGGGTGCTGAATGTTCCCCGTGCATTGAGCAGCGATACCGCAGGGGGCGTGGATACGAGGCCGGCGCCGGCCGCTCCCGGTGCGAAGTCGACCGCAGAAATGCCATGAACCTTTGGCATAGTGATTGCGTCCTACAGATGTCGAGAGGCTTCGACTCGGGATTGCGGTCGGTCCGCGGTGCAGCGGCGGTCCGCGGCCAGAAGCGGAGCGGCGGACGTGCCGCGCGACGGCGCTCCGAATTTTCTCGGTGCGTGGTCGTTTACCGACTGAGGGTCGAATCTGTTGCGGTCGACGGACCTGTCGATTGAGGTGAAGCAAATGCGCTTTGATGATGGAATTTTCGGGCTTTATTCCCGACTGTATGAAAACCGGCGCGAGGTCGAGTACTCGCTGGAGGACTATCTGCGCGCCTGCTCCGATGACCCCTCGTTCTTCGCCGGGGCGGCCGAGCGGCTGCTGAAGGCGATCGGCGAGCCGGTCATGGTCGATACCAGCCAGGACCCGCGCCTGGGGCGGATCTTCATGAACCGGACAATCAAAATCTATCCGGCGTTCGAGGATTTTTACGGCATGGAAGAGACGATCGAGCGGATCGTCGGGTTCTTCCGCCACGCCGCCCAGGGCCTCGAAGAGCGCAAGCAGGTGCTCTATCTGCTCGGCCCGGTCGGCGGCGGCAAGTCGTCGCTGGCCGAACGGCTGAAGCTGTTGATGGAGAAAGAGCCGATCTACGTCCTGAAAGCCGGTGACGAGATCAGCCCGATCTTCGAGAGCCCGCTGGGCCTGTTCGATCCGGTCACGCTGGGACCGGCGCTCGAAGAGCGCTACGGGATCCCGCGCCGGCGGCTGACGGGTACGGTTTCGCCCTGGGCGGTCAAGCGCCTCGAAGAGTTTGGCGGCGACATCACGAAGTTCACCGTAGTGCGGCTGACACCGTCGCGGCTGAAGCAGATTTGTGTCGCGAAGACCGAGCCGGGCGACGAGAACAACCAGGATGTCGCGAGCCTGGTCGGCAAGGTCGATATCCGCAAGCTCGAAATGTACAGCCAGAACGATCCCGACGCCTACAGCTTCTCCGGCGGGCTCAATCGGACCACACAAGGTCTTATGGAATTCGTCGAGATGTTCAAGGCGCCGATCAAGATGCTGCATCCGCTCTTGACCGCGACGCAGGAGGGCAACTACGCCGGGACCGAGAATATCGGCGGTATTCCGTATCAGGGAATCATCCTGGCGCACTCAAACGAGGCCGAGTGGCAGAGCTTTAAGAACAACAAGAACAACGAAGCCTTTATCGATCGCATCTCGGTCATCAAGGTGCCTTATTGCCTGCGCGCCACCGAGGAGCGCAAGATTTATGAAAAGCTGCTGCAAAGCAGCGAACTGGCGGACGCATCGTGCGCTCCATCGACATTGGATATCCTGTCGCGTTTTTGTGTGCTGTCGCGCCTCAAAGCGCACGAGAACTCGAACCTGTATTCCAAAATGCGGGTGTATGACGGCGAGAGCCTGAAGGACACCGATCCGCGCGCCAAGTCGGTGCAGGAGTACCGCGATGCCGCCGGCGTCGATGAGGGGATGGACGGAATTTCGACCCGCTTTGCATTCAAGGTGCTGTCGAGCACGTTCAACTTCGACACGCAGGAGGTCGCGGCCGACCCCGTCCATCTGATGTATGTGCTCGAACAGCAGATCTGGCGCGAGCAATTTCCCGAGGAGCAGGAGAAACGGTACCTGAACTTCATCAAGGCTGAGCTGGCGCCGCGCTATGCCGAGTTTATCGGTCACGAAATACAAAAGGCCTATCTCGAATCGTATTCGGATTACGGGCAGAACCTGTTCGACCGCTACGTCGCCTATGCCGATGCGTGGATCGAGGATCAGGACTATAAGGACCCCGATACCGGACAGCTGATGAACCGCGAGCTGCTGAACCAGGAGCTGTCGAAGATCGAGAAACCGGCCGGTATCGCCAACCCGAAGGACTTCCGCAACGAAGTCGTCAAGTTCGCGTTGCGCGCGCGTGCCGCCAATAACGGGCGCAACCCGTCCTGGACTTCTTACGAGAAGCTGCGCGAGGTGATCGAGCGACGGATGTTCAGCCAAGTGGAGGATTTGCTGCCGGTCATCAGCTTTGGAAGCAAGAAGGACTCCGAGACCGAGAAGAAGCACGCCGACTTTGTCGAGCGCATGGTCGAGCGGGGTTATACCGAGCGGCAGGTGCGCCGGCTGGTTGAGTGGTACATGCGCGTGAACAAGGCCGGCTAGGGGTTGTCGCGCCGGTCGGAGGGCAGGATCGATGAACATGAACATTGTCGATCGCCGGGCCAATCCGAAAGGAAAAAGCCTCAGCAATCGCCAGCGATTCCTCGCACGCGCCCGTGTCGAGGTAAAATCCGCGGTGCAGGAGGCCTTGCGCAAGCGAAAGGTCGCCGATGTCGGACATGGCGAGAAGGTCGCCATCCCCACTCGCGGGATTTCCGAACCGATCTTTCACCATAACCGGCGTACCGGCCGCACCGATCACGTCGTCCCGGGCAACAAAGAGTATCTGCGCGGCGACGAGATCCCGCGGCCGAACGGCGGCGAGGGGCAGGGCGGGCGCGAAGGCAGCCCCGATGGCAGCGGCGAGGACGCATTCGAGTTCACGCTGACAAGGGAAGAATTCCTCGACATGTTTTTCGAGGACCTCGAACTGCCCGATCTGGTCAAAAAGAGCCTGAAGGACACGACGGCGGTCGATCTGCAGCGCGCCGGCTACACTGTGACCGGCACGCCAGCCAACCTCAGCGTGCCGCGCACGATGCGCAACAGCATGGGGCGGCGCATAGCATTGCGGCGCCCGAAGCTGTCCGAACTCGAGGCGTTGCGCGCCAAGGTCGAGGAGGCGCGCGATCGCGGCGACGACGAGGAGGCCGACCGGCTCGCCAAGGAACTGGAACGGATCGAGCGGCGCAGCAAGATCATCCCGTATATCGACCCGATCGACGTACGTTACCGCCGGTTCGACCGCGTGCCGAAACCGAATACCGAGGCGGTCATGTTCTGCCTGATGGATGTGTCGGGCTCGATGACCGAAGCGATGAAGGACCTCGCGAAACGGTTCTTCATGCTGTTGCACGTGTTCCTGATCCGCCGCTATCGCCATGTCGATATTGTCTTTATCCGGCACACC
Organism: Alphaproteobacteria bacterium; assembly: GCA_050181375.1. Taxonomy (GTDB): domain Bacteria; phylum Pseudomonadota; class Alphaproteobacteria; order ATCC43930; family CGMCC-115725; genus DATARH01. The sequence continues at coordinate 18,536 of JBFXDF010000036.1, read as the reverse complement.
AGCACGGCGGAGGAGGTCGACGAGGAGACGTTCTTCTACAGCCGGGAGACCGGCGGTACGGTTGTTTCGACGGCTCTCGAAAAGATGCTCGAAATCGCGCGTGCCCGGTACCCGACCGACCGCTGGAATATTTACGGCGCGCAGGCATCGGACGGGGACAATTACGGTGCCGATAGCGGTCGGTGTGTGGCCTTGCTTGGCAACGATGTTCTGCCGCTGTGCCAGTATTTTGCTTATATCGAAGTTGGAGACGGGCTCGGCGGCGGCCTGACCGGGCTGTCGCGCGACAGCGATTTATGGCGGGCGTACAGTGAAGTCGCGCCGGCGCATCCGCATTTCGCGATGCGGCGGGTTGGCGACCCGGCGCAGATATTTTCCGTGTTCCACGAATTGTTTGCAAAGGGGGGCGTGCGTGCTTAGCAATCTCGACGCCGCGCCGCTGAAGGCGAACGCGCCGCTGTTCACCGGTCCGAATTGGGATTTCGGGACGCTGCGGCGAGTCTACGAGGCGATCGAGCGCATCGCGGTCGACGATCTCGGGCTCGACATTTATCCGGTGCAGGTCGAGGTGATCACATCGGAACAGATGCTCGATGCTTACGCCTCGGTCGGGCTGCCGCTGATGTATCGCCACTGGAGCTTCGGCAAGCGGTTCGCGTATCACGAAACCCTGTACCGCAGGGGCCTGCAGGGTCTCGCCTACGAAATCGTCATCAACTCGAACCCGTGCATCTGCTACATCATGGAGGAAAACTCCATGACGATGCAGACGCTGGTTCTCGCGCACGCCGCGTTCGGCCACAATCATTTCTTCAAGAACAATTATTTGTTCCGGCAATGGACCGATGCTGGCGGCATTCTCGATTATCTCGCATTCGCCCGCGACTACGTGACGAAGTGCGAGGAGAAATACGGCATGGAAGCGGTGGAGCGCGTTCTCGACGCGGCGCATGCGCTCAAGGAGCATGGGGTCAACCGCTACGCCCACCGCTCGAAGCCGAACCTCGCCGAAGAACGGCAGCGCGCCGAAGACCGCCGTGCCTATGAGGAACAGACCTACAACGATCTGTGGCGCACGGTCCCGAACTTGAGAAAAGACGACGAATCCGACGAGAACGAAAACGGCGAGGACGAGACGGCGCGTGGTAAGCTTGGCCTCCCTGAGGAGAACATTCTCTATTTCATGGAGAAACGGGCGCCGCGGCTGGCCGAGTGGCAGCGCGAACTGATTCGCATCGTTCGCAACGTCTCGCAGTACTTCTACCCGCAGAAGCAGCTGCAGATGATGAACGAAGGCTGCGCGACGTTCGTGCATTACGAGATCATGAACCGCATGCACGACCGCGGTCTCATTACCGAAGGGTCGATGCTGGAATTCCTGCATTCGCATTCGAGCGTCGTGTTCCAGCCCGGGTTCGACGATCCGCGTTTCAGCGGTCTCAACCCCTACGCGCTCGGCTTCACGATGATGAGCGACATCCAGCGCATTTGCGACGATCCGACCGAGGAAGACGAGGCGTGGTTCCCCGAAATTGCCGGATGCCGCGACGCCTATCGGGTGTTGCGCGATGCCTGGGCCAATTACCGGGATGAGAGCTTCATTCTTCAGTATATGAGCCCGGAAGTAATTCGCAAATTCCGGCTGTTCCAAATCGCCGACGACAGTGGCAAGCCGGCTCTCCGGGTTGATGCGATCCACGACGAACTCGGTTATCGGAAGATCCGCAGTGCACTGTCACGGCAATACGATCTGTCGCGGCGCGAGCCCGACGTGCAGGTCGTCGATGTCGATCTGACCGGCGACCGTACCTTGGTGCTGGCGCATTATGTGCATGACGGCGTGCTGCTCGACGAGAAGACCTGCCGCTCAGTGCTGCGCTACACTGCCTATTTGTGGGGCTATTCGGTAAAGCTGCTCGAAATCGAGGCAGCGACCGACAAGGTGCTGAAAACGTTCGAATCGGCGCCGGAGGGGAAGTGACGCGGCTTGCGATTTCGTCATCCGCGGGCTTGATCCGCTGGTCTCCGGGTGGCCGGGTCAAGCCCGTCATGCGGCGATGGGGGCGGTAACTGAGGACGCTCAGGTTCGCGGCGGTGAGGCGATAGCCCCGCCCGCTTCCAGAGCCGCGACGTCGCTCGGCGCATAACCCAGTTCGGCCAGCACGGCGGCGGTGTGTTCGCCGAGCTTCGCGACACAGGGCTGCGCCGCGGCCCGCGCCGCCGACAGGCGGAACGGCGGGTTCATCACGCGAAAACTGCCGCCCGCGTCGCGCACCTCGGCCAGGGCGCCGCGATGTTCGAGTTGCGGGTCCGTCAACGCGTCGCGCACCGTACGATAGGGCGAGGCCGGCACGCCGTGTCGATCGAAGATTGCCTGCACCTCGGCGCTCGTGCGTCGGCGCGACCACACTTCAAGCTCATCGATCAGCGTGCCCCAATTGGCTCGTCGGTCCGGGTATTTCGCGAAGCGCGGATCGACGATCCAGTCCTCTCGGCCGCAGGCCGCGGCCAGGTTCTGGAAGGTGCGTTCGCTGGCGATCGACAGGTTGACGTAACCGTCGGCGGTCTCGATCGGTCCGAAAAACGGCCGTCCCGGCGGCGTCACCGGAAACTGCGCGGCCTGGATCTCGCTCAATGTCAGGCTCAGCATGCTTTCGAGCATCGACACGTCGATCATCTGGCCCTGGCCAGTCTCGTGTCGCTGATACAGCGCGGCCATGACCGCGCCGAATGCGTAGGTGCCGGTCAGCACGTCGGCGATGTAGATGCCGCAATAATCGGGACGGCGCGCCTCCGGCTGATAAGCGAGATGCGCCATGTCGTAACCGGAGGCGGCATGGATGACCGGCGCATAGGCGGGCAACGCCGCGGACGGACCGGTCTGGCCGTAGCCGGAAATCGCGCAAAAGATCAGCTCAGGCCTCAGTTCGTTCAGCGCCGGATAGTCGAGTCCGAAGCGGCGCATCACGCCGGGACGGAAATTCTCGACCAGCACGTCGGCGGTGCGTACGAGGCGGCGCACGATCTCGATCGCCTCTGGCCGCTTCAGGTCGAGGACGACGCTCTTCTTGCCGGTGTTGAGCTGGCCGAACGACGTGCTGGCCCCGTCGCGCAGCGGCGGGCGGGCGCGCATCATGTCGCCTTCCGGCGGCTCGATCTTGATCACCTCGGCGCCGAGATCCGACAGCAGCCGCGTGCAATGCGGCCCGGCAATCGTCGTGGTGAAGTCGAGGACCCGCAGGCGATCGAAGGCGCTCATCCCCATTTCCCTGGTTTGCCAGTGGGTGTTCCTGACTGTGCCACGGTCCCGCGGCGGAGACGAGACGCGCGCAACAGCCCCGGCGCGGCGCTCCGGTTCAGTGCGCCAAAATCTGGCTCAGAAACAGCCGCGTCCGCTCGCTTTTCGGGTTGGCGAAGAATTCGGGCGGCGCGGCTCGCTCGACGATCTCGCCCCTGTCCATGAACACCATCGTGTCGGCGACGGTGCGCGCGAACCCCATCTCATGCGTCACGCACACCATCGTCATGCCCTCCTCGGCCAACTCGATCATGACGTCGAGCACTTCCTTGATCATCTCCGGGTCGAGCGCCGAGGTCGGTTCGTCGAACAGCATGATTTCGGGTTTCATGCACAAGGCGCGTGCGATCGCGACGCGCTGCTGTTGGCCGCCGGAAAGTTGCCCCGGATATTTGTCGGCCTGTTCCGGGATGCGCACCCGTTCGAGATAGGTGCGAGCCAGCTCCTCGGCTTCTTTTTTCGGCATGTTGCGAACCCAGACCGGCGCCAAGGTCAGGTTGTCGAGAACGGTCAGGTGCGGGAACAGGTTGAACTGCTGGAACACCATGCCGACCTCCCGGCGGATCGCCTCGATGTTCTTGAGATCGCGGGTCAGCTCGATGCCGGCGACAATGATCTCGCCCTGCTGGTGCTCCTCGAGCCGGTTGATGCAGCGAATCATCGTCGATTTGCCCGAACCCGACGGACCGCAGATAACGACCCGCTCGCCGCGCCCGACTTCCAGGTTGATATCCTTGAGTACGTGAAACGCGCCAAACCATTTATGGACGTGGCGCATTTCGATGATCGGCCGCGCCGCCGCGCGCGCGTTCTGTTGCGCCATCGCGCCTCCCTCCACCTATCTGCACCGGTCCCGCTCCGCGCGGTTGCGGTGCTGTCGACGCCTGCGTTCGCGCCGCGTCGTCGCATTCGAACGCGATCGGCATATCATGGGCAACGGCACACCGCCCAACGAAAGCTCACTCGGGAGAATGCCGGATGCCCTCACTGATCCTGCTCGGCGACGTGAACCTGATGAATGTCGACGATCCGGCCGTGCCGTTCCGGCGGGTCGCGCCGGAGCTGTGCGAAACCGATCTCGTCTTCGCCAATCTCGAGTGTTGCTTGTATCGGCCGCCCGACGGCCATGCCGTCGAGCATGAAGGGTTTTTCGCTGACCCCGAGATCGCCGGCGCGGCGCTGCGCGGCGCCCGGATCGCGGCGGTCGGCATCGCCAACAATGTCAATTACGGCACGGCGGCGATTCTCGGCTCGATCGCCGAACTCGACCGGGTCGGGATCGCCCATACCGGCGCCGGGCCGAACCTCGAAGCGGCGTCATCACCGGCGGTGGTCGCGCGCGGCGGCATGCGGGTCGGGTTTTTGCAGCGCAGTTCTGTCTACTGGCCGACCAATCATGAAGCGACCGCCCGCGGCGCCGGCATCGCGGTTCTGCGCGGTCACACCGCCTATCAGGTCCCGGCCCACAAGACCCGGCCCGAGATTCCGCCGATGAACCGGCCGGGGGTGCCGCCTGTTGTCGTGACCTGGGCCGACCGCGCTTATCTCAAGAGCTTCGCCGAGCAGATCGCGACGGTACGGCAGGGAACCGATTTCGTCGTCGCCTCGTGCCATTGGGGGCTGGGCGAGGAGGTGCTCGACTATATGACCGAGATCGCGCACGCGGCGATCGATGCCGGCGCCGACATCGTCGTCGGGCACGGCCCGCATTACTCGCTGCCGGTCGAGGTCTATCGCGGCAAGCCGATTTTTTACGGGCTCGGCAGCTTTTCGTTCCATACCGGACACGGCGGCCGGCAACACGGCGACTGGATCGGCATGATGGCGCGGATCGAGGCCGGAGCGGGCGGGATCGAGGCGGCGCGCTTCCGCTTTGTGCGGCACAACGCGGCCAACGAGACCGTGGCTTGCGCGCTCGCGGCGGAGGGCGCCACGCTCGACCGCCTCGCCGAACGCAGCGCCCGGCTGGGCGCGAACCTGACCCCGGAGGGCGACTGGGTCCGGGTCCCGCTGTAACGGCGGGATCGGGCCTCCCGCTTCTCAGATCACGCCGTCTTTCTTGAGGCCCTTGACATCAGATTCGCTCATCCCGAGCCAGTCGGCAAAGACCTCGTTCGTGTGCTGACCGAGCAGCGGGGCCGGGGCGATCTTCGGCGGCTTGCCGTCGAAGCGCACCGGGAACGTCGGCATTCGGAAGTCGCCGTTCGGGTGCTGCTGCGTCTGGATGATGCCGCGGCTCTGGAAGGTCGGCTCCGCCAGGAGGTCGCCGGTGTCGAGTACCGCCCCCGCCGGAATCCCGGCCGCGCCGAGAATGCGCATCGCCTCTTGCTTGTCGTGCGTTCGCGTCCAGGCGGCGACCATCTCGTTGACCTCGTCGGCGCGGGTCAAACGCTTTTCGCGGTCGAGATATTCGGGGTCGTTGGCGAGGTCCTCGCGGCCGATCACGCCGCACAGCCGGCGCCAGTGCTCCGGGTTGTTGTGGCTGTTGAAGACGTAGATCCAGTCGTTCGGCCCGCCGCCCTTGCACGGGAAGATGTCGTTCGGCGGCACCGGCGGCCCGAACCCCGCTTGTCCGCGCCCAGGCGGCTGGCCGAGGCGGGCGTGATTGGTGAACGCGCCGCGGATGTAGTTTAGCTGCGCGTCCTGCATCGCGACCTGCAGCCGCCGTCCCTTGCCGGTCGTGTTGCGCTCGTAAAGCGCGGCGAGGATCGAAATCGCCATCAGCATGCCGGTGCCGGTGTCGCCCAAGGTTGGACCCGGGCGGATCGGCTTGCGTCCGGCCTCGCCGGTGATCGCCATGTTGCCGCCGCAGGCCTGCGCGATCATATCGAAGGCAAGGTTGTGCTCGTAGGGACTGCCCTCGCCGAACCCCTTGACCTGGGCGTAGATCAGGCGCGGGTTGAGCTTGTGGAGTTCGTCCCAGCCGAGGCCGAGTTTCTCGATCGTGCCCGGGGCCATGTTCTCGATGAACACGTCGGCCTGCTTCGCCATATCCTTGACCAGCGCGAGACCGCGCGGCGATTTCAGGTTGACCGTGACCGATTTCTTGTTGGCGTTGTATACCATGAAGTAATAGGCGTCGGCGCCGGGTTTCGGGCCGGTGCCGAGAATGCGGCCGGGCTCGCCGCCTTTCGGGTTCTCGACCTTGACGACCTCGGCGCCGAGTTGCGCCATGACCTCGGTGCAGGTCGGCCCGGCCTCGAATTGCGTCAGGTCGAGCACGCGCAGCCCGGCTAGACAGTTCGGCGCGACGGCGGCTTCTTCCATTCGTCCCTCCAGTAGCGGTCCGAACAACAGGATAGCGCTTCGCAGCGAAGGCCGCCATCGACGTGCGACATCCGGGACCGCGGGCGTCCCGCCCACCCGCCAACATTGCGCGGGCAAGATGCCCGCGGTCCATCACGTCGCCTTTGGCCCGTCCTATGCGGTAGATTGTGCGGTCTCTCCTATTGCTGCCCGAGAGTGACCGATGCCTGCTCCGCTCCGCTTGCGCCTGTTCGAGAATTATCGCTTCGTGCTGTACGCACCATTTTACGCGGCGCACGCGACCGGCGCCTACGCAGCCGAGGGGCTGGACGTCGAACTCTTGCCGTCGCCTGGGCCCGGCAAGGCCGAGGCGGCGCTCGCCGCCGGCGAAATCGATGTCATATGGATGGGGCCGATCCGGGTCATGAAGCACCATGACGAAAACCCGGATTCGCCGCTCGTCGAATTCGCCGAGGTGGTCTGCCGCGACCCGTTCTCGCTGGTCGGGGCGCGCCCCAATCCGCGGTTCCGTCTCGCCGAACTCGCGCATCTGCGCTTCGCCAGCACCAGCGAGGTGCCGACCCCGTGGCTGTGTCTCGAGCAGGACATCCGCGAGGCCGGGATCGACCCGGCGCAGCTGCCGCGGGTTACCGGCAACACGATGGCACAAAGCGTCGCCGCGCTGCATGACGGAAGCCTCGACGTGGCGCAGCTGTTTGAGCCGTTTGTCGAGCAGGCTGTGTCCGGCGGCGCCGCGGTCTGGTATCCGGCGAGCCGGCGGGGGCCGACCAGCTACACGGTATTTGTCACGACGCGCGACCGGCTGGCGAGCGATCCCGAGCCGTTCCGCCGCATGGTGCGCGCGATGTGTCGCACGCAGCGATGGGTTGCAAGCGAGACGCCGCAGGCCTTGGCCGCCGCGATCGCCGCTTATTTTCCCGATCTCGATCGTGCCGCGTTGGCCCGCTCGCTGGCGCGCTACAAGGAGCAGGGCGTCTGGGCATCCGATCCGCGCCTGTCCGAAGACGGTTTCCTGCGGCTGCAGCGGGCGCTGCTCGGCAGCGGGTTTATCAAACGTCCAGTGTCGTTCGCCGAATGCGCGGACAACCGGCTGGCCGAGGGGGCGGCAAAGGCGGTGTCGTGATTGAAAAAGGCTCCGCGAGAGGAAAGCGCGGAACCCGCGCTTGCCCCCACCCTTCCCTCGGCCGCTTGCGGGGGAGGGTTAGGGAGGGAGTTCTCGCAACGATTCTGCTGCTTTTCTGCCTCGGCACCGCCCAGGCGGCGCTGGTCGCGGAAGCCCGGCACGGCATGGTGGTCAGCGCGCACCGTCTCGCCAGCGAGATCGGGGCGGACATCCTGAAGGCTGGCGGCAACGCGGTTGACGCGGCGGTGGCGGTTGGCTACGCGCTGGCCGTGGTCGATCCGTGCTGCGGCAATATCGGCGGCGGAGGTTTCATGCTGATCCGCTTCGCCGACGGTCGACGCACGGTCATCGATTTTCGCGAGAAGGCGCCGCGCGCCGCACGCCGCGACATGTATCTCGACAAATCCGGCGAGGTCCGGCGCGACGCGAGCCTCACCGGCTATCTGGCCGCCGGGGTGCCCGGCACCGTCATGGGGCTCGACCGGGCGCTGCGGCAATACGGCCGTCTCGACCGCGCCAGGGTCATGGCCCCCGCGATCGCGCTGGCCCGCGACGGGTTCGTGCTGGGCGAGGCCGACGCCGCGATCATCGCATCGCGGGCCGAGCGTCTCGCGCGCGACAAGGAGGCGGCGCGCATTTTCCTGCGCCCGGACGGCTCGCCGCACCGCGCGGGCGACCGTCTGGTGCAGCCGGACCTCGCGGCAACGCTGGCGCTGGTTGCCGAGCGGGGGGCGGATGCGTTCTACCGCGGCCCGATCGCCGAGAAGGTAGCCGCCGCCTCGGCGGTACATGGCGGGATTCTGACAAAGGACGATTTCGCCGATTACGAAACAGCCGAAGCGGCGCCGGTTTCCTGCGCCTATCGCGGTTATCTCGTGTATTCGGCCCCACCTCCCAGTGCCGGCGGCACGGTGCTGTGCGAGATGTTGCAGGTTCTCGCCGGCTGGGATCTGGCGACGCTCGGCTATCGCGCGCCGCAAACCATTCACCTGATGGCCGAGACGATGCGCCACGCGTATATCGACCGCAATACCGCGTTCGGCGACCCGGACTTTGTTCCCGACCCGCGGACCCGACTGCTCGCGCCGGAGCACACGGCCGCGATCCGCGCCGCGATCGATCCTGACAAGGCGACGCCTTCGGCCAAAATAGGACCTGGCAAGCCGCCGCATGAAGCATCCGAGACGACGCACTATTCGGTAGCGGATATAGAGGGAAATGCCGTCTCGGCGACGTACACGCTGAACGGCAATTTCGGCGCCGCTGTGGTTGCCCCCGGAACCGGGTTTCTGCTCAACAACGAAATGGACGATTTCACCGTCAAACCGGGCGCGCCGAACCTGTTCGGCCTCGTCCAGGGCGCCGCCAACGCGATCGCGCCGGGTAAGCGACCGCTATCGTCGATGACGCCGACGATTGTCGAACGCGACGAGAAGCCGGTGCTCGTACTCGGCAGTCCCGGCGGCCCGCGGATCATCACCACGGTGCTGGAAACGATCACGAACATCGTCGATTTCGGGCTGTCGCCGGCGGACGCGGTCGCGGCGGCGCGCTTCCACCAGCAATGGCTGCCCGACGTGCTGTACTATGAGCGCGACGGCTTTCCGCCGGAAACGCTGGCGGCGCTTTCCAAGCAGGGGCACGAGCCGAAGGAACAGCCGCCGTGGGGCGCGGTCGAGCTGATCGCGATCGGGCCGGACGACGTGCTGCACGGCATCAACGACCCGCGCCGACCGGCTGGCGCCGCCATCGGGTATTGAGCCGGAGGCTATATGCGCTACGCACCGCTCGTTCAGCGGATCGCCGGGCACGGAGCCGCCGCGTGGGACACGCATATCGAGGCGCGCCGGCGGCAGGAGGCCGGCGAGGACATCATTTTCCTGACCGTCGGCGATCCCGACCAGGACCCGCCCGGCTCGGTGATCGAGGCCACCGTCGCGGCGCTGCGCGCGGGCCGCACCGGGTATTCCGCGATTATCGGCTATCCGGCATTGCGCGGGGCGATCGCGGCGCGGGTGGCGCGGCGAACCGGACGGTCCTGCGGCCCCGACAATGTCGCTGTCGTGCCGGGCGCGCAAGGCGGGCTGTATTGCGCCGTCCAATGCCTTGCCGGCCCGGGCGACGAGATCGTCGTACCCGAGCCGATTTACGCGACCTATGAGGGCGTGGCCGGCGCGAGCGGCGCGACCCTGGTTACCGTGCCGCTGCGGGCCGAGACCGGTTTCCATCCCGATCTCGGCGCGCTGGCCGCCGCCGTCACACCCCGCACCCGCGCGATCTGGATCAACACGCCGCATAATCCGACCGGCGCGGTCTTTACGCGCGCCGAGATGGAGGCCGTCGCCGCGCTGTGCCGCCGTCGCGATCTATGGCTGCTGTCCGACGAAGTCTACGAAGACCTTGCCTTTGTCCGGCCGCATGTCGGCGCCTGGTCGCTGCCCGATATGGCCGAGTGCGCCGTGATCGTCTCCAGCCTGTCGAAGTCGCACGCGCTGCCCGGTTTTCGCCTGGGCTGGGTGGTTGGCCCGCCGGCGCTGATCCGGCACCTATCCAACCTGCTGCTGTCGATGACCTATGGCGGCCCCGCCTTTATCCAGGATGGGGCGATGGCGGCGCTGACCGATGACCTGCCCGAGGTGGCAGCGCTGCGCGAAGATTATCGGGCGCGCGCCGCGCTGATGGCCGAGCGGCTGCGGCAGGCGCCGGGGTGCCGCGTCGTTCCGCCAGAAGGGGGCATGTTCGTGCTGCTCGACGTGCGCGGGAGCGGGCTCGATGCCGGTGCATTCGCGGCCCGGCTGCTCGCGGCGGAACAGGTCGCGGTGCTGCCGTGCGACGGTTTCGGGGCAAGCGCCGCCGGTTATCTGCGGATCGCGCTCTGCGCCGCCGAAGAACGGCTCGGCGAGGCCGGCGCGCGGATCGTGCGTTTCGCGCGGAGCCTTGCCCGATCGGGTTGACGATACGGTCCGGGGCTTGGCGGCGGGATCGGGCTTTGCCAAAGTAGCGGCATGACGTCTCATAGCGAAATTGCCGCGCTCGCCGCTCTGATCCGGACGGCGCGGCGCGCGGTCGTGTTCACCGGCGCCGGCATCAGCACCGAATCCGGCATACCCGATTTCCGCAGCCCCGGCGGGATCTGGACGCAGATGGCGCCGATCTACTTCGACGAATTTCTCGCCTCCGAGGAGGCTCGTCGCGAGACCTGGCGGCGCCGCTTCGCGATGCAGGATCAGTTTGGCAACGCAACGCCCAATCGCGGCCACCGCGCGGTCGATGCGCTGCTGCGGCGCGGCAAGGTCGGTGCCGTCATCACCCAGAACATCGACGGGCTGCACCAGGCCTCCGGCGTGCCGCCCGAGAAGGTCATCGAGCTGCACGGCAACACGACCTACGCGACCTGCCTCGATTGCGGCGCGCGCTACGAAATCGCCGATCTGCGCGCGCTCTTCGAGCGCGACGGTGCGGTGCCGCCATGCAGGCACTGCCTTGGGCACGTCAAGACCGCGACGGTGTCGTTCGGCCAGGCGATGCCGCCGGTCGCGATGCAGCGCGCCGAAAAGGAGACGCTGGCGGCCGATCTGTTCATCGTGCTCGGCTCCTCGCTCGTCGTATATCCGGCGGCTGGTTTCCCCGAACTGGCGAAGCGTAACGGCGCCCGACTGGCAATCGTCAACCGCGAGCCGACCCCGCTCGACCGCATCGCCGATCTCGTGATCCACGCCGGCATCGGCGACGTGATGGGCGGCGCGGTCGGGGTGAATTGATGCCCGACGGGCGTCACCCCCGCGAAAGCGGAGGTCCAGAACTGCCAAGTTCTTGGGCGAAAACCCGCTTTCCTTTCGCGGGAATGACGGGACGCGGAGGAAGGGACGCATGAGGCTTGAAAACAAGGTCGCGCTGATCACCGGGGCTGCCTCCGGCATGGGGGCCAGCATGGCGCGGGTGTTCGCGCGCGAGGGCGCCAAGGTGACGATCGCCGACACGCTCGAAACGGAGGGCAGGCAACTCGCCGCCGAGATCACGCAAGCCAACGGGGCCGCGATTTTTCACAAACTCGACGTGACCAGCGAGTCCGGGTGGCAAGCGGCGATCGAGGCAACCTTGGCCGCGTTCGGCCGGCTCGATATCCTGGTCAACGATGCCGGGATCAGCGGCAGCGCGGTCGAGGATTTGTTCGACACGGAAGCCTGGGAACGGCTGATCGCGGTCAACGCTACCGGCACGTTTCTCGGCATGAAGCTCGCGATCCCGGTCATGAAACAGGCCGGCGGCGGGTCAATCGTCAACATTTCTTCGATTTCCGGCGTGACCGGCCAACGCGGTCTGCATGTCGGGTACAGTGCCTCAAAAGGCGCGGTGCGCACGCTGACTAAGGCGGCGGCGGTGCAGCACGGGCGCGACAACATTCGGGTCAATTCGGTGCATCCCGGGCTGATGCCGCCGATGCGCACCTCGGGCCGCACCGCCGATCCGGCGCTGCGCGCGAAATGGATCGAAAATTCGGTGCCGATGGGCCGCGCAGGGCGGGTCGAGGAAGTCGCCCACGCGGTGCTGTTCCTCGCTTCGGACGAGGCGTCCTACATCACCGGGGTCGAACTCTACGTCGATGGCGGGTTTCTCGCGGCGTGAAGCGCCGGCAGGTCTCCCGGCACAGCCGGTTTGCCGCGGCAAATCGAGAAAGGGGGCACGGCATGACCGCGCCCCCGGCATTCTCTCCCGGCGCCGGTGACGGATCGCCGGTCTGTTACAGGTCCTCCCTGAAGACTTTGATGGTCGTCCAGCCGGTGACCTGGGCCGGACAGGACTTGTCCTTGTCGCAGCTGATGTCGAACCGGGTATTGTATTTTTTCGCGAGGCGATCCTCGCAAATGTAGGTGGTTCCCCTGATTTCCACGACGGTGCCGAGTTCGATATGGCGCGGGCACGCGACGGCGTCGCGACGACCACAGATATTTGCGCCTGAGGCGGCCGTGCACGGAGTGCCGTCGGTCTGCCCGGAAACCGTGTTGTAACCCGTTACATAAGCCTGGATCTCGTGGAAACGCGGCGATGCTTGGGGTTCTCCGGTCGTTGCCAAGGCAAGCGGCAGCAACAGCGACGCGGCTTTCAGCATTCAGAACATCCTGTGATGGTTGGAGACGGTAAGCGAGTGTAACAGCGGCCGTCCCGTACTTAGCGAGTATGGCAAGAAAAAGGCAAATAGTAGGAAATGTTTACGATGCTCCAGAATCAGTTTGTCGGAGACAGCTAAATCAACTCCCGATTTCTCCGGTTTTTCTTGCTGATGTCATCTAACTGGGAGTTTTCGCGTAGAGAGGAGTCAATTATCGGTTGTTGATTTACGACCCGAGATCTGTAGCTTGTCGGAGCTTTATGAGCGCTCTTGTTCGTGCGGTGGCGGGCCGGTCTGGCGCGAACCCGCGGAACGGCAAGGGCTCACATTCATCAGCCCATGAAAATCCCTGACGACGGGGTCGGGGCGCGGTCGTTTGTAGGAAAACGAGGAACGGCGGTCGGGGGAAGCGCGGATGATCACCGGCATCAGCGCGGCAACGTTGGCGACGCATGACATGCGGCGCGCGGTGGAATTCTACCGGCTGCTCGACATGCGCCTGCTCCACGGAGGCGAAGACGCTGCGTTCACCAGCTTCGCGGCGGGCGACAATTTTCTAAATCTGATCGCGCAGCCCGCCGAGCGCTGTTGGGCGTGGTGGGGACGGCTGATCTTCTACCATACCGATCTCGAGGGGCTGCACGCACGCTTCATCGGCGCTGGCTGGCAACCGGATTTCCCGCCGCGCGACGCCCCCTGGGGCGAGCGGTACTTCCATATCTCCGATCCGGACGGGCACGAATTGAGCTTTGCCTGGCCGCTGCGGCGGCGGACGCTGCCGCACGACGGCGATTTTCGAGCCGGTCCGAGCCCCGGTGGCGCGGACGATTGATTCCCGCGGCGGCTCACGCTAATTCTGAGGCGATGGTCGGCCCGCGTCCCCATCGTCTAGAGGCCTAGGACACCGCCCTTTCACGGCGGCAACACCGGTTCGAATCCGGTTGGGGACGCCAATTATTTCAGAGGCTTCTAGATGAAGGCAGAAACCGGTGTCCCGGTTGTGTCCCGCCCACGGGCAATCTGGGTCGCTCACCGCGGCGTCGGTTTACGACGAATCGGCCTCACGTGCGCCGTAGCTGGAGGCTCGATCCGGTACGAGCAGCGCTTGCACCACACGATTAGCCGCATTTGACCCCGCGGCCGCTTGCACCAGCGTCAGCGATCTCCACTCACGGAAAATGAACGAGCGGCCCTGGTTGCGTATCTTCGCAATTTTTGTTGCCGGGTTCCTCTGGTAGGTCGAGCGTCGTCGCCCCCGCCATATCCGCCTCGCCGAATGCCGCAATCAGGTCGGCCCACGCTTGCGCCATCTGCTCCGACGTGCTCTGCTCGCGCCGCATGCGGCGGCGCTCCAGTTGGAGCCAGAGCCTATTAAGATCAGTATCGCTCATGCAGGAGCGACCGCGCGTAATCCTCGCTCATGCCCTTCGTCATGAGCTTGGCGATGATCCGCCCCTTCAGTTCGTCGTCGCTCATGCCGGCGAACAGCGGCCCGTCGTCCTTGCCCGTAACCTGCGTTGGAACCAGCCTCGCCAGCAGCGACATGAATGCCTTGGGGTTTTCGCGAGCCTGCTGCACGAGATAATCCTCGCCGCCGGCGCGATCGAGCGCCGTGATGAGCATCGCTCGAACATCGGCGGTGAGCTTATTCGGGATGCCCTTCCGCGAGCCGCCCGGCGGCTGTGTTCCTTTCGGTGCTGCCATCGACACTCAACGGCACTCTGCCGTTCCTCTGTCTTGCCCCGCTTCTCTTGAAAGTATAACGCAAGCTGATTGCATTTACGATGCTGAAACGATCTCCCGACACCTCGTTTTCTGCGCGATGCTAACCCCGGCTGGGCCTTCTCAAAAAGCCCTCTACACGAATGTCCTGTCGCTGCGTTCACAAGAATATCATCGCGTATGGCGATTCCGAGGCGGTGACATCCGAATCTGTAGTCGCCGGCATCCGCGACGACGATAATCCCGACACGCCAGGCTAAAGGCTGATACGGCCCAATGATTGTGTCCGCGATGATAAAGACCGCATCCGAGCCGCTATTTCAGTTTTGGGCCAAATCCGGTCAGGACGGCGGCCCAATGCACAGTGTGCCACATCACAGCCTCGATGTGGCGGCGTCGGCGCTGGTGCTGCTATCGGCCTTCAGGCCGCCAGTCGCGATCGCGCCAGCGACACTGACCGCGCTTGTTGCCCTTCACGATGTCGGAAAGTTTACCCGGCCTTTTCAAGCGAAAGTTCCGGAGTTGTGGCCGCCCGCACTCGGTGCGTTCCGCATGCCACCACCGGGCTTTCATGACGATGACGGCTACGCTCTGCTTTGCGGACCGCTTGCCGGACGCATCGATCAGTTATTCGCCGGATGGCTGCCATCGGGCAGGCGGCCGTTGCTGCGGGCGGTTACCGGCCATCATGGACGCCCGCCCAAGCAATTCGAAAGACCGCAATTACCAACCGCGGTAGCATGCGCCGTCTGTGTTTGTGCGGCAGACGCGTTCGTAGAAAAGGCTCTTGCCGCTATCGGACCACCGCCCCTGCCGCATCTCGATCGTGCAACTCGTGATCGCCTGGCATGGTTTCTGGCCGGCCTCGCGGTTGCCGCCGACTGGCTCGGTTCGGGCCGACGTTGGTTCGAGCCGGTGGTCGCCGGCAACTACACGGACCTGCAGCGCTATTGGAATGAGATTGCGTTGCCGCGCGCCAATAAAGCGGCCCGAGAGGCCGGCTTGCTGCCGTCCCCGATATCGTTGCGGACCGGCGTGGGTTCATTGTTCCCCGAAATCGCTGCCGCACGGCCGTTGCAATCCTGGGCCGAAACGGTTGCTTTGCCAGACGGCCCATTGCTTGTCACGATTGAGGACGCGACCGGATCGGGCAAGACGGAAGCGGCACTGGTGCTGGCTCACCGTCTGATGGCGGCCGGTCACGGGACCGGGATTTTCTTCGCCTTGCCGACAATGGCGACGGCCAACGCCATGTACGCCCGGCTAAGCAATGCCTATGGGCGTCTGTTTTCCGATGGAACCTGTCCCTCGCTGGTATTGGCGCATTCGCGCCGCGGCCTGCATGAGGGGTTCAGGTCAAGCGTTCTTGAACTCGCCGCTGATCCGGGTGGAGATAATGTGACGCCACCGGACCAGCCGGCAGGGGCGCAGTGCGCGGCATGGATTGCCGACGACCGGCGCAAGGCGTTTCTGGCGGAGATCGGCGCCGGCACGATCGACCAAGCAATCATGGCGGTCCTGCCGACACGCCACGCACCATTACGACTTTTCGGATTGTCGAGGCAAATCCTGATCGTCGACGAGGCGCATGCCTATGACACCTATGTGAGCGAAGAACTTCGGCAGTTGCTGGCCTTCCACGCGGCTCTCGGCGGCAGCTCAATCGTTCTCTCCGCGACGCTGACGCACGCGCAACGCACCGAACTGCAAGCTGCCTTCCTGGACGGCGTTGACGCGAACGTTGGGTTGGACAGCGCTGCAGCTTATCCGTTAGTCACGGTGACCTCCGCTTCGGGGATTACGACGGAGCCGTGCCGGATCGCGCCGGGGCTGGAGCGGCGTGTCGCCGTCGAACGGCTCGTCCATTCCTCGGCGGCCGTAGCGGAGATAAAGGCGGCGGCGGAAGAAGGAGCCGCGATCGCCTGGGTTCGCAATTCAGTGGACGACGCCATCGAGGCGCGAATCGCGCTCGCTTCCGCGGGTATAGATGCCACGCTGTTCCACGCCCGCTTTGCGATGGGAGATCGGCAGGATATCGAGGCAGAGGTTCTTCATCGCTTCGGCCGATGGAGCGACCCGGAACAGCGGCGCGGTCGCGTGCTGGTCGCCACACAGGTCATAGAACAGAGCCTTGACCTCGATTTCGACTTGATCGTGACCGATCTGGCACCCGCCGATCTCGTCATTCAGCGGGCCGGCCGGCTATGGCGGCACGAGCGTGGCGTGCGGCCAGTCGTCGGGCCTCGCTTGCTGCTGCTATCGCCCGTTCCGGTTGATGACCCGCCGGCGGATTGGCTCGGCCCAGAGCTGCTACGGACCGGTTTTGTCTACCCGGATCACGCGCTGCTATGGCGCAGCGCTCGCGCGTTGCTCGATGCCGGCATTGTCGAAACCCCGGCCGGCATCCGCCCGCTCGTCGAATGCGCTTATGACTGTGACGCCGAGAACGCTGTCCCACCCGACCTGATGCGGGCCGCAAACAAAGCCGAAGGGGAGAACCTCGCCGCCATTGCAATTGCCGATCAGAACGTCCTCCGGATCGAGGAGCCTTACGAGCGCCGAGCCGGGCATTGGGAGCCTGATGTTCGCACGCCGACCCGTCTGGGGGACGCGCAAATCACGTTCCGGTTGGCGCGGGACGAGAACGGTGCCGTGCTTCCGTGGTACGCGCACGAGGAAACGCAGCGCGCCTGGGCGCTGTCTGAGGTTTCCGTGCGCATCACCCGACTATCGGGAGCGCCGGAGAATGCGGCCGTTGAGATGCTAAAGGCCGAATGGTCGGGCTGGGATAGGGAAATTCCGGTGCTGCTGTTGCGATCGGACGGCGATGGCATATGGCGGGCGGATGCGCTCGACGTACACAGTAAAAATTGCCTCGTGACATACAGCCCGACTGTAGGTTTAATTTTCGGGAAAGAACATTAATTTCGAGGGCCGATTTGGCATTTAACCTGATCGCGGAATCGTGGCTCCCGATCATACGTCGGGACGGTCTGCGCGAATGGATTCGCCCGGCTGACATCACTAGCCAGATTGCCAACCACCCGGTTGTTGCCGTCGCTTGGCCGCGGGCCGATTTTCGCGTTGCGTGCATCGAATTTCTGATCGGGCTGATCGCAACCGCGTATCCGCCGGGACGCGACGAGGAGGCGTGGATTGAGGGTTGGTACAACCCTCCCTCGCCGGAAGCGCTCGACGCTGCTTTGGCGCCTCTGGCGCCCGCCTTCGATCTCGACGGCCCTGGTGCGCGCTTTCTGCAAGACCTCGAAGACCTGCCCGGCGAACCCGATACGCCCGAGATGTTGTTGATCGAGGCGCCAGGCGGCAATACACGGCGCAAGAACACCGCGTTACTCGTCAAGCCCGACCGGGTCGCGCGACTGTCGCGGCCGGCGGCGGCGATGGCGCTGTTCACGTTGCAGTGCTATGCGCCGAGTGGCGGGCGCGGGAACCTGACCTCGCTGCGCGGCGGCGGCCCGCTAACGACGTTGGCGATCCCCGGGATCGAGCCGTGCTCGCTGTGGCAGCTGATCTGGGCCAACGTGCCGCCGTGGGAGAAGCCGCGGCCTGCCGAGCTGCCGCTCATTATCCCCTGGCTGGCGCCGACCCGCACCGCCGACAAATTTCCGGTCACGACGCCAAACCAGGCGAATCGACTGCAAGCGTTTTGGGGCATGCCGCGGCGCATCCGGCTCGATTTCGCCGGGAACGCCGATAACCTGCCGTGCGACATTACCGGCGCGGTCGACGCGGTGATCGTCACCGGATGGCGGCAGCGCCCGAACGGAGTCAAGTACGCTGCTTGGGACCATCCGCTGTCGCCTAGCTACAAAGACAGCAAGGGCATTTGGTATCCGGTGCATCCCCAGCCCGGCGGCATCGGCTACCGCCATTGGGTAGGGCTGGTCGTCGGCGACACGGAAGGCACGCGCCGGGCGGCACCATGCATCGCGGATTGGCACAGCCGATCCGCCGATCTGCCGGAGATTCGCGACTCCCGCCT
The DNA here is from genome assembly GCA_050181375.1 of Alphaproteobacteria bacterium. Classification (GTDB taxonomy): domain Bacteria; phylum Pseudomonadota; class Alphaproteobacteria; order ATCC43930; family CGMCC-115725; genus DATARH01. Next base: position 13 of record JBFXDF010000036.1, on the reverse strand, counting down.
TCTCGCGGCCGGG
>JBFXDF010000035.1:0-23561 GCA_050181375.1 Alphaproteobacteria bacterium | reverse complement strand
GACCAGGTGATCCGGCGGCTGCGGCCGAAGATGGCGCAGGTGGAGGGCGCCAAGTTCTTTATGCAGTCGGGTCAGGACATCAATGTCGGCGGCCGCCTCAGCCGCACGCAGTACCAGTATACCCTTCCCGACACCGACGCCGACGAGCTGAACCATTGGGCGCCGATCGTCGAAGCGGCGATGAAAAAGCTGCCGGAATTGCAGGACGTCGCCTCCGACCAACAGATCGCCGCGCCCTATATCGGGATCGAAATCGATCGCGACGCCGCCTCGCGGCTCGGCATCTCGCTCTCGTTGGTTGACGAGACGCTGTACAGCGCATTCGGCGAGCGCCAGGTCGCGACAATCTATACCTCGACCAATCAGTACAAGGTCATTCTCGGCCTAAAGTCCCATTTTCAGAACGATCCGACCGCGCTGTCGAAAATCTACGTGCCCGGCCGCAACGGCGCGCAGGTGCCGCTCAGCGCCATTGCCCATTTTAAGAGCCGCGTCGAGCCGTTGCTGGTCAGCCACCAGGGTCAGTTCCCGGCGGTAACGCTGTCGTTCAACCTTGCCCCCGGCACCTCGATCGGTCAGGCGGTTGACAAGGTCAACGCGCTCGAACGCGAGCTGCGGCTGCCGCCGACGGTCAATGGCTCGTTCCAGGGCACCGCGCAGGCCTTCCAGGCGTCATTGCAATCGACGCCACTGCTGGTCGCCGCCGCGATCCTGGTTGTCTACATCGTGCTGGGGATGCTCTACGAGAGCTATATCCACCCGATCACGATCCTGTCGTCGCTGCCGTCGGCGGGGGTCGGCGCGCTCTTGGCGCTGTTGGTTCTGGGTTACGATTTGAGCGTGATCGCGCTGATTGGCGTCATCCTGTTGATCGGGATCGTCAAGAAGAACGCGATCATGATGATCGACTTCGCCCTTCAGGCCGAGCGCCACGAAGGAAAGACCCCGCTCGAGGCGATCCACGAAGCCTGCCTCCTGCGGTTTCGTCCGATCATGATGACGACATTCGCGGCGCTGTTCGGCGCGATGCCGATCGCGTTCGGCGGCGGCGCCGGGTCAGAATTGCGGAGGCCGCTCGGCGTCGCGATGATCGGCGGCCTCCTCGTGTCGCAATGGCTTACCCTCTATACGACGCCGGTCGTCTATCTCTATCTCGACCGGCTGGCCCGTTTCCTCGGCGCGTCGACACGTCCGTCGCGCCTGGCCGAGGCGGTCGGGGCCGGTCAGGGATCGCGGTTGGCCGACGAACCGCGCGGCGCAGCCGAGTAAATCCGGCGATCTCTTAAGGCGCACCCTCCTTACAGCACGCTTGTTTCAGGCGCATTATCTCTGATCCGGCGAACCGACACGGCTCTGTAGCATGGGCTGAACGCCGTGAAGCCGATGCCGTCTGGCGCCGAGATGATGGGCTTCGCGCTGCTTAGCCAATCCTGCAAATCAAATTCTCGTCTCCGACAATCGCGGTTCGTAGCCTTTGCGCGGGTATTCCTCCCAGTATTGGCGGAAACCGTGTTTCGAGGCTTCCTGGTGCGGGCGGGCGCGGAGTTTTTCGACATCGATGTCGATGCCGAGACCGGGCGCGGTCGGCAGATCGATCCAGCCGTCCTTGACCGCCAGCCCGGTCACGGCGATGTCGCGGCAGATCTGCTCAAAATTGACGAAATACTCGGTGATCCGGAAGTTCGGGATCACCGCCGAGACATGCACGGTCGCCGCCATCCCGACCAACGGCGAATTGTAGTTGTGCGGCGACATTACGACCGCGTGCGGCTGTGCCATCACCGAAATGTCCAGCAGCGATGTGATGCCGCCGATCGCGCAGATGTCGGGGTTCAATATGTCGGCGGCGCGGGCCGCCAGGCATCCGGCGAATTGCTCCTTGGTATAAAGCGCCTCGCCGGTGACGATCGGGATCGGCACCGCGCGCCGCACCTCGGCGAGGAGAGCAATATTGTCGGCGAGGCACGGCTCCTCGTACCAGTCGATGTTGAACTCGGCGAGGCGGTTGCCGATGCGGATCGCATGCTGCGGCGCAAAGCGGCGATGCGCCTCGACCAGGATCTCGAAATCGGGCCCGAGCGCGGCGCGCATCGCCCTGACGTAATCGATCGCGAAATCCTCGTCGCGGCGATCGACATAGCTGCGCCACGGCCCGGGAAACGGGTCGAATTTCGCGGCGGTGAACCCCATTGCCTTGATCTTCCTGCCGCGCTCGACGCCTTCCTCGATCGTCGAGCGGCCGGCCCAGCCATTGGCGTAGATGCGCACGCGCTCGCGCGATGGCCCGCCCAAGAGGTTGTAGACCGGCTGGCCGCAGATCTTGCCGATGATGTCCCACGAGGCGATCTCGATCGCGCTCCACGCCGACAGCAATTCCATTGACCCGCGGCGGATCGCGAAATCCTCGAACATGATCTGGCCGGTGTGCCGGATGTTGAAGACGCCGCGGCCGATCACATAAGGCGCCATCGCGCGCACGCACTCGGCGATGACCGTTTCCTTACCGGCCGTCACGTATGCCTCGCCCCAGCCATGCGCCCCGTCTTCGGTCTCGACGCGGCAGAACAGCAATTCCTTCGAGCCGCCGGTCCCGAGGATAAAGCTTTCGATGCGAGCGATCTTCACGGTGCCGTCTCCGAATCGGTGGGGCTGCGGCCGGCAGTTTCGGCCGGGGAAAGATCGGGATCAAGCCGGCATGCGATTGCCCGGTCGCGGCCGCCGCGCCGCCGGTGTTTCGATTGGACAACAAAAAAGCCGGAGAGAATGCAGCCTCTCCGGCTTTCGGCGCGAAGTGTCCCCGCTGCGGCTATTGCCGCTCCAGCGCGAAAATCTCATCCTTGATGCGGAGTTTCTGGCGCTTCAAATCGTGCACCGTGTCCTGATTGGGAAGCGGGCGATGAATTTCCTCATCGAGGGCGCGTTCGAGCAATGCATGTTTTTCGCGGAGCGCCTCGATGCGATCTTGCACCGACATAGCTGGTTGCCTCCTGCTGGACGGTGTTGGCGATCGATGGTACCGCCGGAGCGGCCCGTCGGTCAGGGCATCAAACCCTGTCATGGACATGGTCATCAAAATGCCGAATTACAGAGGTCGTGCGATCACCGCCGCGCACCCGCGGGAACGCGCCTAGATGCCGGACGCCGCGGCAACGCCACGGCTGGTGGTCGGCATCAGCGGCGCGTCCGGCGCGATCTACGGCGCAAGGCTGCTGGAGCTGCTGCGCCCGTTGCCGGTCGAGACGCATCTCGTGATGACGCGCTCGGCCGAATTGACGCTGGCGCTCGAAACCGACCTGAAAGCGGCCGATCTGCGCGCCCGCGCCGACGCCGTGCACGCGATCGCCGATCTCGCCGCGCCGATCTCGTCGGGGTCGTTCCGCACGATCGGGATGATCGTCGCACCGTGCTCGATCCGCAGCATGGCCGAAATCGCCACCGGCGCGACGACGACGCTCTTGACGCGCGCCGCCGATGTCACGCTCAAGGAGCGCCGCCGTCTCGTGCTGATGGTACGGGAAACCCCGCTCCATATCGGGCACCTGCGCACGATGGCCGCGCTGTCGGAAATGGGCGCGATCATCGCGCCGCCGGTACCCGCCTTCTACGCCAGGCCGCGGAGCATCGCCGAGATGATCGACCACACGCTCGGGCGCATGCTCGACCTGTTCGGGTTCGACGCCGGCACCGTGCGCCGCTGGAGCGGGGCGGCCGGGGGTTAGCTGCGCCGCGCCAGCGCCGCGAGTTCACGGCGCAGGATCGTCGCCTCCTCCGACCCGATCTCCGCGCCGAGACAGCACGCAAGATTGGCCAGTGCCGCGGCGAGCGGGTCGCCGGGCGCTTTCGGGACTGCCGCCGTATCGGCCCAGGCGGCCAGCCGCCGTTGAACCCGCCGCTCGACCGCGAGCTCCAATCGCAGCACCGTTCCGCGCAGGGACCGCAGATCCCTGGCGGCGTCGCCGTCGAGCCGCCGGCGCAGCCTCCGGATGTCGCGAACCAGGCTGTTAAGATCGGCCGCGATCTCGGCCGCCGCCGCGAACCGGTGCTGTCCGAGTTCCTGCCCGCCCCGCATTCCGATCCACAGACCGAACAGGATCAGATTGACGTCGAGACCGGCGCGGTCCTGCAGCGCGATCAGCGCCTCGGCGACGCCGGGCCGCGCGTACAGAGCGAGCGAGAACCGCCACAGCCCCGAGCCGGCGCGGTCGGCTGCGTCCGATGCGCAATCGGCGCTTGGCGCGGACACGGGGCGTGAAAGATTGCGGCCGATGGTCTTCCGCTTCATGACAAAGGCGCATTTCGTGCTATATCGAACGCAACGGCAACAGCACCGATATTGATGCACTGAACGGCGCCAACACTCCATGGATCTTGACGTCGAAACCCTTAAAGCCAAGCTCGCCGCGCTCAGAACCGAGCACCGCGATCTCGACGACGTGATCGCGCGCATCGTCGCGAACGGCCCTTTCGATCAGCTGCAAATGCAGCGGCTGAAGAAACGCAAACTGCTCCTCAAGGACCAGATCTCCAGGATCGAAAGCGAGCTGCTCCCCGACATCATCGCCTAGCCGGTACCGCACTCCGGCAACGCTCGTGGCGTGATCGGAGAATGGCTTGGCAAGGCGGCGGGATCGGCGGAGAATCGTCCCGGGTTCAAGGAGGGACGCGATGCCGGGCTATGCCGAGACCTATCGCCGCTCGCTGGACCGGCCCGATGAGTTCTGGGCCGAGGCCGCCGAGGCGATCGCCTGGGAGCGGCGCTGGGACCGGGTGCTCGACGACAGCAATCCCCCATTCTATCGCTGGTTTGCCGGCGCGCGGCTCAACACGTGCTGGAACGCCCTCGACCGCCATGTCGCAGCCGGACACGGTGAGCGGATCGCGCTGATCTGGGACAGCCCGGTCACCGGATCGATCGACCGCTTCACCTATCGCGAGATGCGCGACCGCACCGCGCGGGTCGCCGGGATGCTGTCCGGGCTTGGCGTCAAGACCGGCGATCGCGTGCTGATCTACATGCCGATGGTGCCGGAGGCGGCGATCGCGATGCTCGCCTGCGCCCGCATCGGGGCGGTGCATTCGGTCGTGTTCGGCGGGTTCGCGGCGCACGAGCTGGCGACCCGCATCGACGACGCGCGGCCGCGCGTCGTGCTGGCGGCCTCGTGCGGCGTCGAGGTCAACCGGGTCGTCCCGTACAAGCCGCTGCTCGACGCCGCGATCGCCGAGGCGCGCGCGAAGCCCGAGGCCTGCGTCATCCTGCAGCGCCCGATATGCGACGCCGATCTCGCGCCCGGCCGCGACCATGACTGGCGCGAGCTCGAGGCGGCCGCCCGCCCGGCCGACTGCGTCCCGGTTGCGGCGACCGACCCGCTCTACATTCTTTACACGTCGGGCACCACCGGGGTGCCGAAGGGCGTCGTGCGCGACAATGGCGGGCACGCCGTCGCGCTCGCCTGGTCGATGCGCAATATTTACGGCGTCCGGCCGGACGAGGTGTTCTGGACCGCCTCGGATGTCGGCTGGGTCGTCGGGCATTCGTATATCGTGTACGGGCCGCTGATCCACGGCTGCACCTCGGTCATGTACGAAGGCAAGCCGGTCGGCACGCCGGATGCCGGCGCCTTCTGGCGGGTCATCGAGCAGCATGGGGTGCGGGTGTTTTTCACGGCGCCGACCGCGTTTCGCGCGATCAAGCGCGAGGACCCGCAGGGCGAGCTGATCCGCGCCCATGATTTGTCGCAATTCCGCGCGCTGTTTCTGGCCGGCGAGCGCGCCGACCCGCCGACCGTCGCCTGGGCCGAGGAGGTGCTGCGCGTGCCGGTCATCGACCATTGGTGGCAGACCGAGACCGGCTGGCCGATCGGCGCCAACTGCCTTGGGATCGAAAAGCTGCCGGTCAAGCACGGCTCCTGCACGCGCGCGGTGCCGGGCTGGGACGTGCGGGTGCTGGACGCCGAGGCGATCGGCGAGGCGCGCGAATTGAAGCGCGGCGAGATCGGCGCACTCGCGGTCAAGCTGCCGCTGCCGCCCGGCGCGCTGCCGACCTTGTGGCAACAGGACGAGCGCTTTGAGCAGTCCTATCTCAGCGCCTATCCCGGTTACTACCAGACCGCCGATGCCGGGTTTATCGACGAGGATTTGTATCTCCATGTCATGACCCGCACCGACGACATCATCAATGTCGCCGGCCACCGGCTCTCGACCGGCGGCATCGAGGAGGTCGTCGCGGCGCATCCCGATGTCGCCGAATGCGCGGTAATGGGCGTCGCCGACCCGCTCAAGGGCCAGGTGCCGCTCGGGCTCGTCGTGCTGAAAGCCGGCGCGGCGCGGCCGGAAGAAACCGTCGCGGACGAGGTTGTGGCGCTGGTGCGCGAGCGGATCGGCCCGGTCGCGAGCTTCAAGACCGCGCTGGTCGTCGATCGCCTGCCGAAGACGCGCTCCGGCAAAATCCTGCGCGGCACGATGCGCCGCATCGCCGATGGCGAGGAGTACCGCATGCCGGCGACGATCGACGATCCGGCGATCCTCGGCGAGATCGAGGCGGCGCTGACGCGGGCCGGGTACCCGCCGCGCGCCGGCTAGGTCGGCGGCGTCGGCCTGACATATTCCCTGCTGGTTCCCTGCCAGCAGGGAATTTGCCGCGATCCGGTCGCCCTAGGGTACGAAATTTACTATGCGGAACAATGAGTTGCCCGCAATTCGCGCGCCCGAAACAGGGAAAGGGAAACCGGCAAACAGGGAATTCGCACGCGCGATCAGGGAAATTACAGGGATTTGTCCGCTCGGATCGCCGCCTCCGTCCTGTTCGGCACCGAACGCGCAGCATGACAGGCGATTGCGGCAATTTTAGCGGCGACGCGGAGCGGGCGGGTCTGGGTCGGCCACCGTCATCCACGTCTGAACAGCGCGGAACAAGGGCGTGGAGGCGCCGGCATGCCGCATGCTACCGTACCGCGCCCGGTCTCGCCCCGACACAGCGGCGCGGAGAATCCCGCGAACCCCCATAAGGAGTTATCGAGCATCATGAACACCGATGGCGCGCGGCGCGGCAGCCTGCGAGGCAAGGTCGTTATCACCTGCGCGGTGACGGGGTCGATCCATACCCCGACGATGAGCCCCTATCTGCCGCTGACCCCGGACGAGATCGCGCGCGACGCGATCGCCGCGGCCGAGGCGGGCGCCGCGATCCTGCATCTCCACGCGCGCGACCCGAAGGACGGGCGGCCGACCCCGGACCCCGACGTGTTCATGCAGTTCCTGCCGCGCATCAAGCAGGCCACCAACGCCGTCGTCAACATCACGACCGGCGGCGGCCACGGCATGACCTTGGACGAGCGGCTCGCGGCGCCGCTGCGCGCCAAGCCCGAGATGTGCTCGATGAACATGGGGTCGATGAATTTCGGGCTGTACCCGATGCTCGACCGCTACAAGGAATGGAAATACGAATGGGAGCCGCGCCAGTTGGAGATGACGCGCGACTTCATCTTCCGCAATACCTTCAAGGACATCGAGCGCATCCTCAAGGATTTGGGCGAGGGCTGCGGCACCCGTTTCGAGTTCGAGTGCTACGATGTCGGACACCTATACAACCTGGCGCATTTCGTCGATCGCGGCCTTGTGAAGCCGCCGTTTTTTGTGCAGACGATCTTTGGCATCCTCGGCGGCATCGGCGCCGATCCGGAGAACCTCGCCCACATGAAGCGCATCGCCGACAAATTGTTCGGCGATAGTTACGCCTGGTCGATCCTGGCCGCCGGGCGGCACCAGCTGCCGCTGATCACGATGGGCGCGATCATGGGCGGCAACGTCCGCGTCGGCCTCGAGGATTCGCTGTGGCTCGGGCGCGGCCAACTGGCCAAAAGCAACGCCGAGCAGGTCAGCCGCATCCGCGCGATCGTCGAAAACCTGTCGCTCGAAATCGCGACCCCCGACGAGGCGCGGCAACTCCTGGAACTGAAAGGCGGAGACGCCGTCGCGTTCTGATGTGAATGGACGGAATGGTGAAGATGATCATTCCAACGCGATGTAAGGGGGGAGAGGGCCGAACAGCCGCAGCTTCACCAGCGGATTTTACAGGATTGGAAGCACCTTAAAGGCTCGGCGCGGGAGCGCGAAGGCGTGTCATGAATATTACTTGACATGCGTAAGGCTACAGGCTACATTCCGGGGTGATCAGACACTTCCGGCATCGCGGTCTGAGACGGCTCTACGAACGAGACGACAAATCGCAAGTGCGGGCGGACATGCTCGACAGGATCGAGAATATCCTTGCCCTGCTGGACCGGGCCGACAGGCCGGAAGTGCTGGACCTGCCCGGTTTCCGCCTGCATCCGCTCAGAGGCGACTTGCGCGGCTTCTGGGCCGTCACCGTTCGCGCCAACTGGCGGATCATCTGGCGCTTCGAAGGATCCGACGCGACGGATGTGGACCTGATCGATTACCATTAGGAGGACCGGACCATGCCGATGAAAAACCCTCCGCACCCGGGCCGGATTGTCCGGCAGGAATGCCTTGAACCGCTGGGCCTGAGCGTGACCGATGCGGCAAAGGCCCTCGGTGTGTCCCGCAATGCCTTGTCCGAGATCGTCAACGAGCGGCGCGGCATTTCCCCGGAAATGGCGATCCGCCTTGCCAAGGCTTTTGGCAGCACACCCGAGGCGTGGGCCGGCCTGCAATTCGCCTACGACATGGCAAAAGCCCAAAAGCATGCCGACGAAATCAAGGTGCAGCGCATTCCGACGGAAAGCTTGAGAGCCGAATGACTTGGCTTGCCCTTCTCGCTTTCCGTTTTGCCAACATCAACGGGTCACGAGGCCTCGAATGTCCGGGCTCAAAGGCTGCATAATAAGGGTTATCGAATCATATACCGATCGATTAGTTCTCGACGGAAGCGATAGGCGATGCCCGAGCAAGCCGGCCTAACCGCTGGCGTATTCGGCGAGGATCGGGTTGAACCGGTCGGCCGCCTCGAACTGGACCCAATGGCCGGCGCCGGGGACGACCGCGAAGCGGGCCCCCGGCTGGATGCCGCGCAAGAGGCGGGCGCGGTCGTCGAGATGCGGGTAGGCGGTGGCGTCCCGCTCGCCCCAGATGCCGTCGAGCCGCGCCGTGACCCGCGGCAGCGCCTCGATCAGCGCCCCGGAGCGCGAAAAGCGGCGGCTGCGCATGCGGGCGCGGGCGTGGTTGGTCTTCTGCAAATAAAGGGCAAGTTCGTCGATCCTGTCCGGGTCGGCGATCATCAATTGGTTCAGATTATAGCGGTGCGTCGCGAATTCCTCGGTTTCGTCGGCGTCGGCCGGCACCCGCCTGAGCGGCGTCGGCGAGCGTTCGAGACCGAGGCCGTTCGAGCCGACCACCGTGAAACCGTGCAGCCGGTTCCCAAGCTGGGCCGCGACGCTGCCGCCGATCACGCCGCCAAACGAAAATCCCGCCAGATGGAGCTTGTCCTGCGCCGGCGGATCGAGGCGGCGCAGCACGATGTCGAGCCCGGCGGCGACGATCGCGGCGAGCCCGGCCGCGGTCCACGGCTCGGGCGGCGTCGCCGAGTCGCCGAGACCGGGCAGGTCCGGCGCGATCACCGTGAATTGCCGCGCCAGCGGCGTGACGTTGCGGATCCAGTGCATCCACGAGCCGTAGCCGCCATGCATCAACACGAGCGGCGGGCCGCCGCCCCAGCAGCGCCAGGCCATCGTGCCGTCGCCGCACGGCGTGTCGATACGCTCGGCCTCGGCTGCGATGCCGTTGACAAAATCTATCGTCGCTTGGCTGATCACCGCCACGTCGCCTCCCGTGTGTTGCTGCGTCCCGAGGAATGAAGATCGTCTTACACAAGTCGATACCACTGTGCGTCGCTAATCGCGCGTGTCCCGTCGCAATCGATGCCGCAACGCCCCCGACCGGTTTCGCCGCGCCCGCGTCTCCGCTTAGCCGGCGTGCGGGCGCAATACGGCGCGGCCCTCTATGCGGCGGTCGCGGATCGCGGCGAGCGCCGTCCCGGCGTCGTCCAGCGCGAACGGTACGACAGGCGCCGGCTTGACGAGACCGAGAGCATAGTACCCGAAAATCTCGGAATAAGCGGTGTGCAGCTCGCCCGGCCTGCGCTTGCGATAATCGGTGATCTGCAGCCCGCTGACCTCGATGTTCTTGACCAGCAGATAATTGGTCCGCAGCGCCGGGATGTCGCCAGCGGCAAAGCCGATCACCACCAGCCGGCCGCACCACGCCAAGGCCCGTATCGCCGCCTCGAAAATCTGCCCGCCGAGCGGGTCGATGACGATATCGGCGCCGCGCCCATCGGTCTCGGCGTACACTTGCTCGCGCAGCGCCTCGCGCAGATTATCGCGCGACAGGTCGATGATCGCGTCGGCCCCGGCCGCGCGCGCCGCCGTCGCGCGTTCCGGCCGCGAGATGCCGGCCAGGACGCGCGCCCCCATCGCCCGCGCCAGATGCATCGCGGCATGACCGACCCCGCCCGTCGCGCCGAGCACCAGCACCGTCTCGCCCGGCCGCAGGCGTGCCCGGCTGCGCAACGCCACCCACGAGGTGTCGTAAACGACCCCCATCGCAGCCGCGTCGGGAAACGGGAGACCGTCCGGCAGGCGGTGGCATTGATCGGCTTCCAGCGTCACGGCCTCGCCATACCCGCCATATTCCGCGGTCGCCAGCACCCGGTCGCCGGCCGCGAGCGAGGTCACTCCGGGGCCGACCGCCGCCACCACGCCGGCCGGGCTCTTGCCGGGGATGAACGGCAGCGTCGGCATGAACTGGTAGACGCCGCCCACGACGAGCATATCGACATAGTTGACCGGCGCGGCGCGGATCTCGACCAGGACCTCGCCCGGCCCGGGCACCGGCGCTGGTGTGTCGCGGACACGCAGCGCCTCGGGTGGGCCGAACTGTTCGACGACGACGGCTCGCATCGGCTCAGTCCTTTATCGGTGCAGGGCCGGTGAAGCGCACCGGCAGCGGCGTCAGCTTGCCCTCCGCCACCGCCCGCATCAGTTCCCGCTTGACGATTTTGCCGCTCGCGGTGAGCGGCATCCGATCCAGCGGCAATATGAATTCCGGCATCTCGCCGCGGGCCAGCCCGGCCGCGTCGAGATGGCGCAGCAGAAGCTCGGGATCGAGCGGGGCATCGTCGCGCATCACCACCGCGAGACAAACCCGTTCGCCGAGGCGCGGGTCGGCCACCGCAAACGCGGCCGCCTTCTCCAGCCCGGCATGGCGCAGCGCCAGCTCCTCGATCCGCGCCGGGTAGATCTTGCGGCCGCCGCGATTGACGACGTCCTTCTTGCGGCCGGTAATGCGCAGATAGCCGGAATCGTCGAGCCGGCCGAGATCGCCGGTCATGAACCAGCCCGCGGCGTTGAACGCCGCCTCGGTCGCAAGCTGGTCGCCGAAATAGCCGAGCATCAGGCTGGCGCCGCGGCCGCCGATCTCGCCGATTTCGCCCGGCGCCGCCGCGCGGTCCGGATCGTCCTCGCGCCAGATGCGGATTTCGTACCCCTCGCAGGCGCGCCCGCTCGTCTCGGCGATCCGCGCCGGCGGGTCGTCCGGCAGCGTGTATTGGTGCGAGCAGGTCTCGGTCATGCCGTAGCCGCTTTGCGGCGTGATCCCGTGCCGCAGCAATTCGGCGATCAGCGACGGCGATGCCGCGGCGCCGGAGACGCGGAACCCGCGCAACCCGGCGACCCGTCCGCCGCCGCGCGCCCGGATTTCCGCGAGCAGATCGTGCGCGTGGGTCGGCACGCCGAACACGAAGGCGGCATTCGTCTCGGCCAGCCGGTCGAGCAGGCTCGCGCCGCGCGGCAGGTCGTGGAGGACCAGCTCGCCGCCGCCCGCCAGCGCGGTGATAAAGGCGCCGAGACCGAGATTGTGGCTTAAGGGGCTCAGCGTGTAGAGCACGCTGCGCTCCAGACGCCAGTCGCGCGCCATCATGCGCGCCGATGCGAGCAGGGTGTTGTCGCTGTGCAAAACGCCTTTGGGGTCGCCGGTGGTGCCGGACGTAAAAGCCAGATAGACAATCTGGTTCGGATCGAAGCTGACCGGCCGGTCGGCCGCCGGCCCCGGCGGATCGGCGAACGGCGCGTCGCCGGCCGGCTCGACTTGTAGGGAGCATCGCAGGAAGTCGCGGCCGGCCAGCGCGGCGACTATGTCGCGGCCCTCGCCATTGGCGCCGTAACCGGGTTGCGCGACGATTGCGGCGGCGCGCATCCGATCGACCAGCGCGACGACTTGATCGACCGTGTGGTCGCGGTGCAGCGACGGGCAGCAGACATAGGAGTTGCGCGAGCAGGCCAAGAGCGCGATCGCGGTCTCGATCCGGCTCGGCAGCCATACCGCGACGCGCTCGCCGGGCCGCAATCCGTGGCCCGCGAAATACGCCGCGAGCCGGTCGGCGGCGGCGACCAGCGCGGCGTAGCTCAGCCGCCGCTGCCGGTCGCGGATCGCGAAGGCGTCGGGCGTCTCGCGGCCGCGGCGGGCGGCCAGCGCGTAGAGCGTCTCGCTCCCCCACCATCCGGCCGCTGTGTAGGCGGCCAGTCTCGGAGCATCGAGCAGGGTCAGCAGCTTCCCGGTCATATCGGCGTCTCGGCCTTCTTGGCGCGGAGCAGCGCCTTGATGCGCTGCGGCGTCGCCGGCAGCCGGGTCACGCCGCCCGGCAGTCCGAGCGCGTTGTCGATCGCCGCGGCGATCGCCGCGCCGACCCCGGTAATCCCGCCCTCACCGACGCTCTTGATGCCGAGCGGGTTCAGCGGGCTCGGCGCGTCCTCGGTCAACAGAATGTCCACTGCCGGCATGTCGCGCAGGCTCGGCAGCAGGTAATCGGCCAGGGTTACGCTCAGCGGCTCGCCGTTTGCGTCGTAGACGAACTCCTCGGACAGCGCGCCGCCAATCCCCTGCGCCAGACCCCCGATCAGCTGCCCCTCGACCAGCATCGGGTTGATCGCCCGGCCAATATCGTAGGCCAGCAGAAAGCGTTCGACGGTCGCCTTGCCGGTATCCGCATCGACCCGCACGACGCCGATCTGCACGCCGTAGGGGTAGGTCATGTGCTCGGTGCGGAACCAGCCCTCCGCCGAAAGCCCCGGATCGCGCTCGCCAAGCAGCGGCGAGTCCGGCGCCAGATGCCGCGCGATGTCGGCGAGCGGGATCGACGGGGAGACCGTCGGGCCGCCGGGCCGGTCGCGGCGCACCACGACGCCGTCGACGATGTCGAGATCGTCCGGCGCGGTCTGCAACAGCGCGCCCGCCATGTCGAGCGCCTTGGCGCGCAGCTTGAGCGCCGCCGCGCGGGTGGCGTTGCCGGTCATCACCGAGGCCCGCGAGGCATGCGCGCCGATGCCGTACTGGATGCGGTCGGTCTGGCCGAGCACGACGCGCACGCGGCGGTAATCGACCCCCAGCGCCTCGGCGCAGATCTGCGCCATTACCGTGGCGATGCCCTGCCCGACCGACGATCCGCCGGTCACCAGTTCGACCGCGCCGGTCGCATCGACCGTCACTCTGGCGCCGTCGAGCGGCCCGAGACCGCCTTTCTCGACAAAGATCGCCAACCCGGCTCCGACCAGCTCGCCGGCGTCGCGACGGCGGCGCAGCTCGTGTTGCAGCGCGTCCCATCCGATCCGCGCCAGCGCCTTGTCGAGCAGCCTCGCGTAGTCGCCGGAATCGTACCGCACCTCGGTGCCGAGGGCGCGCAGCGGCCGGGTAAACGGCATCTCTGCGGCCGGGATCAGGTTGCGCCGGCGGACGGCGATGCGGTCGAGGCCGAGCCGGTCGGCGATCGCATCGACCAGCCGCTCGCGCACAAAGCTGCCCTCGAAACGGCCCGGCGCCCGATAGGTCGCCGCCGGTGTCTTGTTGGTCAGGCGAAACCGGCAGACCGCGCGGTAGGCCGGCACAAGATACGGGCCGGGCAGCATCGCGATCGTCATTTCCGGGACGCGCGCGCCGTGGGTGCGCACATAGGCGCCCTGGTCGAGGATGAACTCATCCTCCAGCGCCAGGATGCGGCCCTCTCGATCGACCGCGGCGCGTGCCCGGTGATGCTGTTCGCGCGAGTGATTGGCGGCCATCAGGTGCTCGCGCCGGTCCTCGATCCATTTGACCGGCCGGCCGAGCCGCAGCGCCGCGAGGCAGACGAGAAAATCTTCCGGGTAGAGTTCGCCGCGGATGCCAAAGCCGCCGCCGGTATTGCCCTCCTTGAGTACCACCCCGGTCGTGCCCCTGCCGAACATGCGGGCGAGCGCGTCGCGGTTGCGGTGCGGCACCTTTGTGGCGCCGTACAGCTCGACGATGTCGCGCGCCGCGTCGTGGCGGGCCAGCGCGCCGCGCGTTTCGAGCGGCACGCCGCTGTGCCGGCCGATCGTCAGGTCGAGCGCGACGATCGCGTGCGCCGACGCGAAGGCGGTATCGACCTCGCCGTATTCGGCGCGCATGACCAGCGCCTCGGTCGAAATCCCGGGCGCAAAACCGCCCGGCGGCGCCGCGGCGTCGAGCAGCGGCGGCAGCTCCTCGGCCGCGATCGCGACCAGATCGGCGGCGTCCTCGGCGAGATAGGGATCGGCCGCGAACACGGAAGCGACCGGCTCGCCGATATAGCGCAGCCGGTCGCGCGCCAGCAGCTTTTGCCGATAGGGGCGCAGCGCCTCGCCCGCCGGATCGCGAAAATCGATCGGCGGCAGGTCGGCGATGTCCTCGCCGGTCCAGACCGCCGCGACGCCCGGCGCCGCGCGCGCCGCCTCGACATCCACCGCGCGCAATACGGCATGGGCGTAAGGCGAGCGCACGACCCGCATGTGCAATTGATGCGGAAATCCGAGATCGCCGACAAACTGGCCGCGCCCCATCACGAGCGGCGGGTCCTCGAGGCGCGGGACCGAGCGGCCGATGACCCCGGCCGGCGGCGGTGTCGCGGCGCCGCTCACTTCCGGCGGCCCTCGCGCGGTTCGGCAAACGCCGCGCGCACCGCCTCGACGATGTTGCGATACCCGGTGCAGCGGCACAAATTCGCCGACAGCGCGTCATCGCTGATGTCGGGCTCGCGTTCGAGAAGGCCGGCGGCAAGCATCAGAAAACCCGGCGTGCAGAATCCGCATTGCAGCGCGTGATGGTCGATAAAGGCGCGTTGCAACGCGTGCAGGGCGCCGTCCGCCGCCAGCCCCTCGACGGTGCGGATCGCGGCGCCCTCGGCCTGCACGGCGAAGATCAGACACGACCGTACCGGGTCGCCGTCGAGCAATATGGTGCAGGCGCCGCAGACGCCGTGCTCGCACCCCATATGCGTGCCGGTCAGTCCGCAATCGTCGCGGATCGCGTCGAGCAGCGTGCGGCGCGGCTCGACGCGCAGCCGGTAGTCCCCGCCGTTCACCGTCAGCGAAATCTCGACCGGGCCGGTCATATGCGGGCCTCGGCGCACGCCCCGGCGAGCGCCCGCACCACCATCGCGGCAACCAGCTCGCGCCGGTACTGCGCATCGGTTTGCGGGTCTTCGAGCGGCGCGACGGCGGCGGCGGCAATCGCGGCTGCCTCGCGGAATACCGCTTGCGACGGCGCCGCGCCGGCCAACACTGCCTCGACCGCGGCGAGGCGGCGCGGAGAGGCTTCGACGCCGCCGATGCCGAGACGCGGGTTTGCGATGACGCCGCCCTCGATCTCCAGCACGGCCAGCGCCATCGCCAAGGCATAATCGCCGGGGCGGCGGCTGAACTCGGCAAAACCGTACCGCGCGGCTTCCGGCAACAGGGGCAGGCGCGCCTCGACCAGGAGTTCGTCGGGCGCGAGCGCCGTCTCCATGACGCCCTGGAAGAAATCGCTCGCCCGAAGGACCCGCTCGCCGCGCACGCTGACAGCGGCCAGCTCGGCCTGCAGCGTCGCCGCGACGAGGCCCCATTCCGCCGCCGGGTCGGCATGCGCGAGGCTGCCGCAGAACGTGCCGCGCATCCGGATCGGATAATGCGCGATGTCGCGCGCCACCGTTGCCAGCAGCGCGCCGAGCGGCCCCGCGACCGCTGGCCGATGAAACGCGGCGTGCCGCACAAGCGCGCCGATGCGGAGTCCGTTGTCCGCGGCGTCCAGCCGGTCGAGCCCGGCCACCCGGTTGATGTCGATCAGATGGGCGGGGCGTGCCAGGCGAAATGCCATGATCGGCACCAGGCTCTGACCGCCCGCGAGGACCCGCCCCTCCTCCGGCGCCAGCTCGGCGAGCAGCGCGAGCGTCTCGGGGATCGTCGCGGGGCGGTGATAGGCGAACGGCGCGGGCTTCACCGCGCCATCGTAGCAGAACGCGGCGGGCATTGCGGCGTCAACCCGCGAATGCGGTCGTATCGCAACGTCGTCATTCCGGGGCGCGGGCATAACCCGCGAACCCGGAAACCAGCCCCGCGCGTCTCCCCCGCGCGTCTCAAGGAATGGAGAACCCGCGCGTCGGCGCCGCGCGGCGCAACCCAGCGAGACGGCCCGATCCGGCGCCGTCGCTCGCGAGCTGCGGCAAGACCGGCGGCGGACCGGTCGGCCGAGATCGCGGAACCGGCCCGGCATCCCGGCCGGCGACGACGCAAAATTCGCCACATTGCGGGAGTATCGAAATACTCCGGTACGGCGGGTCGGAGCGATGGCGGGCGTGGCGTTTGCCGTTCTTTTGCTGCAGAATTTGGTGCCCGGCGCCGCGATACCCGCGCCGATCAAGGGTTTGCGCGCGCGGTTGCTGCTGATTTCCTGCAGAAACAGCAAACCGCCGCCGAAACAGGGAAAAAGCGGCCTGGCGCGCTCCGCAATGCGGCCCGAAGGAGCGCGAGCAGCTGCGAAGCGCGCTGCGCCGTGGTCTTCGCGCCGCAACGCCGATATGATCCGTGCTCGAACGCTTGCCAACGCGGAGGAGACCTCTCATGGCGGAACTGACCGGATCGGAAATCCTCGCCAAATGCCTGAAGGCCGAGGGTGTCAAGGACCTCTTCTACATCATGGGCGGTCCGATGCTGCTCACCGAGTCGAAATGCATCGACGAGGGCATCCGCATGATCGATGTCCGCCACGAGCAGGCGGCGGCGTTCTCGGCGCAAGCCTATAGCCGCGTCACGCAGCGCCCCGGCGTCTGCATGGCGGCCTCCGGCCCGGCGGCGATCAATCTCTCGACCGGTCTCGCCAACGCGCTGATCGATTGCTGCCCGGTTGTCGGCTTTGGCGGCTCGAGCCCGGCCGGCCAGTTCGGCCGGCAGGTGTTTCAGGAGATCGACCAGGTCGCGATCCTGAAGGGATGCGTCAAATACGCCGACCGGCTCCTCAACATCAAACGCATCCCGCAGCAGGTCAATTTCGCGTTCCAGACCGCGATGCTCGGGAAGCCGGGCCCGGTTTATATCGACTGCCCCGGCGACCTGCTTTACCAGAAGATCGACGAGGGTCAGGTCGATTGGAGCTACGCCGGGCGCCCGATCATCCGGCCGCGCCCCTATGCCGAACCCCGGGCGATCAACGCGCTGGTCGATGCCATCAACAGCGCCCGGCAGCCGATCATCTGTTCGGGCGGCGGCGTGATCTGGTCGCAGGCCTGGAACGAGATGCGGCAATTCGTCGAGAAATCCGGCATCCCGTTCTACACGACCCCGCAGGGCCGCGGCGTCGTGCCGGACGATCACCCGTATTCCTATCTGACGATGCGCTCGACGGCGTTCCGCGACGCCGACCTGATCATCGTTCTCGGCACCCGGATGAATTACGTCATCGGCCACGCCGCGCCGCCGCGCTTTGGCGCCAACGCCAAGATCGCGCGCATCGAGATCGACGCCGAGGAATTGGGCCGCTCGGCGCGCAATGTCGATATCCCGGTGCTCGGCGACTGCAAGTCGGTCCTCGAACAATTGATCGCTGCGCTCGGCGCGAATACCGCGGAGAAATTCGCCGGCTGGCGGCAGAAGCTGGCCGACGGCGAGGCGGCGAAGCGCACCGGGCCCGGCGGCAATTACCCAACCGACGGCGACATCCACCCGCTGCGCCTGTGCGAGGAGATCAAGAATTTCGCGAAGCGCGATGCGATCCTGTGCGTCGACGGCCAGGAAATTCTGAACTACGGCCGCCAGTCGATGCCGACCTTCGAACCGGGCCACCGTCTCAACTCCGGCCCGTTCGGCACGATGGGCGTCGGTTTGCCGTTCGCGGTCGGGGCGAAGGCCGGCAAGCCCGACAAGCAGGTCATCTGCGTCCACGGCGACGGCTCGTTCGGCCTCAACGCGATGGAGCTCGACACGGCGGCGCGGCACAAATTGCCGATCCTGGTCGTGATCAGCCTCAACGGCGGCTGGACCGCCGACCCGCAGCGCAACAAGCCCGGCCGCGACCTCGGCTATACGCGCTACGACAAAATGGCCGAGGGTCTCGGCTGCTACAGCGAGTATGTCGAGCAGCCCGAGGAGATCCGCCCGGCACTGGAGCGCGCGCAAAAGCAGGTCGACGAGGGCCGGGTCGCGCTGGTCAACGTCAAGACCGACTACCGCGCCCGCGCCGGGACGGTGCAGTTCTCCGACTACTCGACCTGAGGCGCAAGGCCCGGCGGACCCCGGCTCGCGCCGTCGCGATGCGGCAATTCGACGAAACGGCGGCGGCGCGCCGGGCTGGGTACCATGGATCCGTTGCAGCGCGCGCGATGCGCCGTGCGTGGTCCGGAGAGCGCGGGCACGCGCGGGCCCACGGTAAATTTATTAAGGGAATACCGGCCGGGTGGGCGGCGTATCTATATAACGGCTATCTATCAGGATGACTCGGGCGGCGTGCCCGGGTCGGCCGGCATGCGGGCCGGTTATCGAAAGGATATTTTGATGAGACTCCTGCTGATGCGTGTTGCGCTGGCCGCCGCCGCGGCCACCACCGTCGGCCCTGCGCTGGCGCAGGTTCCCCAGCCGGCCGCTCCCCCGCCGCAAATGCCGCCGGGTCCCTCGCTGGCGGCGCTTCCGCCCCAATACCAATACCCGGCGCCGCCGGCCTATCCCGCCGGCGCCTGGACCCCCACTGCCATTCAGGCGCCGACCCCGGAAGATGCCTACCGGGACGGGACGATTAACCGCTGGGAATACGAACGGCTCGTGGGGCCGCTGCCGGCAGCACTGCAGGGGCCGAGCGTGAATGGGTCCCGGGGCGGCGATGGCGGCGGCGGTGACCGCGGCGGCTGAGCCCTGCGCCCTGCTGCGGCGTCAGGGTTGGTGGCTTCCCGCCCGCTGCGGCGTTGGCGGTGCCTAAACGCCAGCCCCCGCGCGGAGGGCCGCATTTCTGAAATCAGGTGCTCGGCTTGACCGGGCGCCCGCGACCGGCGACGCAGTCAGGCGCTTGAACCGCCTGCCGGGCCTCGCCGGGCTCCCGCCCGTGGGGGCGGCCCGGGTCAGGCGGCACGGGTTATCGGAAACGGGGCGGTTCCGGCCGCCCCCTTTGGTCCGAATGCTTGCTTGTCTCGATTACTCCGTCGCCAATGCGCGGGCGAGCTGGCTCAATGCCTCCTGATGGCGCTCGTTCGGTATCTGGGCGAAATTCCGGGCCAGTTCCAGACACATGCGCTCGCGTGGGCTGATCGAGCGCGAATCCTGTCCGTCCAGCCCATCGAAGAAATAGCCGATCGGCACGCTCAGAACCTGGGCGATTTCGTAGAGCCGGCCGGCCGAGATGCGGTTGATGCCGCGCTCGTATTTGTGCGCCTGCTGATAGGTCACCCCGATCAGGTCGGCCAGCTGCTGCTGCGTCAGCCCAAGCATGATGCGCCGTTCGCGCACCCGCCCGCCGACATGGCGGTCGATATCCTGCGTGCGTCCGCTCGAGCGACGCGATCCCGCGGCCGGCAAGCGCTCCTCCCGCGCGTCGCCGCCCTGCGACAGGCGCGCCGCGGTTGTTCGGTCCTGTTCGTTCATCTCGGTTCACTCGTCAGGTTCGGGATACCAGGTGCTCGATTTTACGTGCGGTGCGCGGCATCCGTCCGCGTTCTTGCCGCGATGAGTAACACAAAGCCGCGATTTTCGCGCTAAATTCGTTTATTGCCGCCAAGGCGCTCAACTATTGATAGGATCGCGGTTGCGTGTCAATTTTTAGGCGTCCTCGGTTACCCGAATTTCCGCTCAATCAATGTTGGGCGTCGCGGGCGGCATCAACCGCGGCGCGAGATGCCCCTGGTCGCGGCGCCGCTCGCGCCGGTTCGCGCGCCGAAGCGGCCCCGAATCGGGCCGGGCTCGTTAATCCGGCGAGCGGCGAGGGAGGTTGCGTCGGCCGTGCAAACACCGGATGATGCGCCCGGCTCGGCAGCAATAATGCGCTTGAAAGAGGAAAGGTGGGACGATGGCCTACGAAGGAATGATCGCGGAAACGATCTCGATCCGCGGCAACAACAACGAACCGATCTCGGCCTATGTCGCGCGGCCGTTGGGCGCGGGTCGTTTTCCCGGCGTGGTTCTGCTGCATCATGCGCCGGGTTGGGACGAGTGGTATCGCGAGGCAACGCGCCGGTTTGCGCATCATGGCTATGCGGCGATAAGTCACAATCTTTATCACCGAGCCGGCGAAGGCAAGGCGGACGACGTTGCCGCCAAGGTCCGCGCCGAAGGCGGCGTTCCCGACGATCAGGTCGTCGGCGATACCGAGGGCGCCGTGCAATGGCTGCGCGCGCAGCCGTGGCTCAACGGCAAGGTCGGCGTGATCGGCACCTGCTCCGGTGGGCGTCAGACATTCTTGTTCGCCTGCAAGACCAGGAGCATCGATGCCGCGGCCGATCTGTGGGGCGGACGCGTCGTCATGAGCCGGGAGGAGCTGAACCCGAAGCAGCCGGTGGCCCCGATCGAGTTCACCAAAGATCTGTCGTGCCCGCTGCTCGGCCTGTTCGGCAACGAGGACCGCGCGCCAACCCCGGAGCAGGTCGATCAGCACGAAGCCGAGCTGAAAAAACACGGCAAGCAGTACGAATTTCACCGCTACGACGGCGCCGGCCACGGCTTTTTCTATTATGACCGCCCGGCGTACCGCATCGAGCAGGCGCTCGACGGCTGGCAGAAGGTGTGGGCATTCTTCGGAAAGCACTTGGCGGCCTGAGCGGCGATGTGCACCTCGATCGTCGAGATCGCCGACGCCGAGGGGGCCGGCAAGGGCGGTGAGGGGTGGTTCGAACTGACGCATGCGGTCGTCTCGTACGATCACCCGCATCACGCGCTGCTTGAAGAGGCGATCACGATCGACTTTGTGAACCGCGCGCTCGGACCGGGCGCGCGGGTCGCGGTCGAGCTGACGCTGGAAGCAGCGAAAAACCTCGGCGAGGCGCTCGCGCGCGCGATCGCGGCGGCCGAAATCGAGGAAGCCGAGCGGTCGCGCCGGCTCGGCTAGCTCCTACGGGACTGGGTGCGACGTAGCTTCGGGACAGCATCGATCGCGCGGCGGCGAGCGCTGTCCTTCTCCGGCATCACGGGAATCAAGCGGAGCTAACCGGTGGTATCGGGCGAGAACGCCTTGAAGGCGATGATTGTGAACGTGTCCTTGACCCCCGGCAGACGCTGCAGCCGCTCGGTCACGAAATGGCCGATATCCGTCGAATCCGGCAAATAACACTTCATTAGAAGATCGAACTGGCCGGAGGTCGAGTAAACCTCAGAGACCTGTTCGACATCCCCGACCGCTGCGTCCGCGACCTCGTAGGCTTTGCCGAGTTCGCACTTGACCATGACGAAAATGGTCTTCATCGCGCTCTCCGATCGCGGCGGAGCCGCTCACCGCGCCGCGGCTCCCGGCATCACAGAATCAGGCGCGCGCCGCTATCTTCAAGGGCCGGGCGAGAAAAGCCGGCAGATGATCGCCGAAACCGATGACACGGGGCTCATCGGCCGGTATCGGATCGCGACGCCGCGCCGGGGCCGGCCGGTCCGCCGGGCGCTTGAACGCAGCGACGTTGTCCGGCTCGGCCGCCTCCGTGTGCGCTTCCGGGGCGGCCGGGCGCTCCCGCCGTCGACGGTGCTCGTCGCGCGCCCCCCGCGTCGCACCACGGGGATCCGGCCGTACGGCGCGGCCGCGCCGACGGGACCGGCCGTCACCGATTTCGAGTTCGGCGGAGGCGAGATCGGGAATGGTCGCGACCGGGATCGGTTTCGCGATCAGCTTTTCGATCGCCGCGACCGACTTGCCGTCCTCCGGCGCCGCCAGGGTGAACGAGCGGCCCTGCCGCCCGGCGCGGCCGGTGCGCCCGATGCGGTGAACGTAATCCTCCGCGTGGTGCGGCACGTCGAAATTGAAAACATGCGACAAGCCCTGTATGTCGAGCCCGCGGGCCGCGACATCGCTCGCGACCAGCAGCCGGATATCGCCGTTCTTGAAGCGCTCCAGCGTCTCCGTGCGCTTCGGCTGCGGCATGTCGCCGTGCAGCGCGGCCGCCTCGAACCCGTGCCGGGTCAGCGAGCGGTAGAGAATATCGACATCGCGCTTTCGGTTGCAGAAGATCAGCGCGTTGTTGACGTCCTCGCTGGCGATCAGCCGGCGCAACGCCTCGCGCTTGTCGCGCGGCTCGACAATGACGATTGCCTGTTCGACCGTTGCGGCCGGCGAGGCCGGCGGCGCCACCGCGATTTCGGTCGGATCGTTCAGAAACGCATCGGCGAGGCGGCGAATTTCCGCCGGCATCGTCGCCGAGAAAAACAGCGTCTGCCGGTTCTTCGGCAATAGACCGACGATCCGTTCGACATCGGGAATAAAGCCCATATCGAGCATGCGGTCGGCTTCGTCGATCACGAGGATGCGCACATCCGACAGCAGGATCTTGCCTCGCTCGAACAGATCGAGCAAACGCCCCGGTGTCGCGATCAGTACATCGACCCCGCGATCGAGCTTGCGTTCCTGATCGGCGAAGCGTTCGCCGCCGATCAGCAGGGCGGTGGACAGCCGGTGGTGCTTGCCATAGACCTCGAACGAGGCTTCGACCTGGGTCGCCAGCTCGCGGGTCGGTTCGAGGATCAGCGAACGCGGCATCCGCACGCGTGCGCGCCCGGCGGCGAGCTTGTCGATCATCGGCAGCGCGAAGCTCGCCGTCTTGCCGGTGCCGGTCTGGGCGCAGCCGAGAACGTCGCGCCCGGTGGCGACGACAGGAATGGCTTTCTGCTGGATCGGGGTGGGTTTTGTATAACCGGCGTCAGAAACCGCCTGAAGAAGTTCAGGCGACAGTCCAAGTTCAGAAAATTCCATCGAGAAGTTTTTGCCTTGCCTGTGTAGGCGGGCGGATTGCCCGGTTTTTAATTGGGGACGAGGTTCAGGGAGTCAACGATTTTCTTGGTTTCAACGGTCCGAAAACACAACAATGAAGCGCGACAAACCGCCGCGGACGTTAAGGTTGTCGCGCTCAACGGCGCCGAAACTGCGGTCGCGGCGCCACGGGCGGCGGCGCTGTCGTGTCCTTGTGACGGAAATTGATCCGGCCCTTCGTCAAATCATACGGGGTCATTTCAACCGTTACCCGATCCCCGGCGAGTATCCGTATCCGGTTCTTCTTCATTTTTCCGGACGAATAGGCCAGCGTCTCTTGCCCGTTGTCGAGCCTGACCCGAAACCGCGGGTCGGGCAGCAGG
>JBFXDF010000034.1:0-23570 GCA_050181375.1 Alphaproteobacteria bacterium | reverse complement strand
CGGGGTCGATTCGTCGATGCGGCGGCCGACGCGGGTCACGATCTTGCAGCAGACTATCATCAGGAGCTGATCGTCGCGAAAGGCGACATCGCTCAGTTCGCGCTTGCCGCGACGTTCGACATAGACTTGCTTTGGGCCGTTGACCATGATGTCGGTGATGCTCTCGTCCGCGAGCAGAGGCTCGAGTGGCCCGAGACCAAGCATGTCCGCGACCAGCGAATCGATCAGTTCGCGCTGCTCGACGTAGTTCAGCTGTATCCGGCTCTCGGCCAGCAGTTCCTGGACCCACCCGGCCAGCTGCGTCTCGAAGGCGGAGCGCGGCATTTCGGCCGCCGCCGCGATATCCATGTGTTCGAGGATCAGCGGTTGAACCTGCGCCTTGGCTGCCTCGACGGCCGCTCTGTGCGCCCCGCGTCGCGTTTCGCCGTCGCCGTCGCCGGTTGTCGAAAGCCGCTGTATGATGTCGGCGACGAGATCGCGCCGCGCCGCGGCGCCGGCCTTTATCGCGTGCCGGACCCAATAGGCCTGCGCCGCCGCCTCGACCATGTTGGCGAGGTCGCCGCGGCTTAGCAGCGCCCGTCGCTCCGGGCGGATTTCTGCCTCAAGGCGCGCCGTCAATTCGTCGCGCGCGCGCGCCAGCCCGTCCTCGACCGGCAAGGCCTCCGCCTCGGATGGCGGGGGCGCGGCAGGAGCCGCCGCCGCGGGCCGCCTCTGGTGGGCCTCGCCGCCGCCGTCGAGCTTAGCGTGGCGATCGGACAGCCCGGCAATGCGCGCATCCAGTCCGCCTTCCGAGCGTTGCCTTCCAAACATCGCAACCATCGTGTTCCGTACCGGCGATTACCCGATCGTCAGGCCGAAAATTTTGCGCTTCTGCCGCGCGCCGGGACCGCGCAGAGCGGCGACGATCCGCTCGGCGTCGCGCGCGAGCGCGCTGCGCGGCGCGGTGAGCGGCACGGGTTGCCCGGCATTTGCCGCGGCGGTAGCCGACTTGATGTCGTGCGCCAACATGACGTCAAACGGCTTGCCGACCGCTTTTTCGAACTCGGCCTTGCCGATACCGGCGCGTTCGGCGGCGGCGCCCGAGTCGACCAGCAACACCTGGCACTGCGGCGCGTGCTCGCGCAGGAAGGCCTGAAGCCGGACCGTATCGCGCAACCCGCCCAGACTGCGCTCGCAGATGACGACCACGTGGTTGGCCGCGCCGAGGACGACGCGCTGCGCCGAGGTCACCCAGCGCGGCAGGTCGACCACAACCCAGGCGAATTTGCGGTGCAGCTCGAAAATCAGCGAATCGATCGCGCCGGCATCGACGATCAGCGTCTCCGAGACCGATGCCTCGGCCGCGAGGACCCGCAACTTGTCGGTTATCTTGACGGTGGCGCGGTCGACAAACAACGCGTCGATGCGCGAGGGCTGTTCCAAAGCCTCGCACAGACCGGTACCCGGATCGACATCGAGCTTCAACGCGACCGTGCCGAAATGCAGGTTGAGGTCGAGCAAGATCGTCGGCGAATCCTGCTGCCGCGCGAGGATCGAGGCGCAGGCGACCGCCGTCGTCGTCGTCCCGACCCCGCCGCGGCTGCCGATAAACGCGACGATCTGCCCAAGCCAGGCCGGCGCCGATCCGGTCGCGCCGCCGTCGCGGTCGAGGGAAGAGGCGAGCGCCTCGCGGCTGACCGGCTTTACCAGATAATCGGAGGCGCCCGCTGCGATCAACTCTCGGTAGAGGCCGACATCGTTGACCGTTCCCAGGGCGACGATTTTCAGCGCGTCGCCGCCGACCGCGCGCGCGGCGCCTAGCACCGCGAATGGCGCCGGCGAGTTCGACAGGTCGATCAGCAGAACCCGAGGCGCGTCCCCTTCCCGCATTCGGCGAAGCGCCGCGTCGAATGTCGGTTCGAGCTGCAGTTCATCGCCGATCTGCAGATCCTGGAACATGTCGCGAATACGCTCGAGCGTCTGGTGGTCCGGCAGGACTGCGAAGACGCCCGCACGCTGGGGCGGCGCCGAATCGGCCGGGGCGGTCAGGGCTGTCGCTGCGATCATGGCGGCGCGCCGGCGCCCTCCGTCCCTGGCCCGGCGGGGGCCGGCGGCAAGGGAACGACAGGGGCCGCCGCCGCGATAGGTCCGACCTGCGCCGCTATCGGCAGCTGCACCTTGCCAAGCCGGTAGTTGTTTACGGCATCGACGGCGGGCCTTGCGTCCGTCAATCCGACCGGACGAGGTTCAACCAGGTCCGCTGGCTGCGCCACCGTCAGGCCGAGATTAACTGCCGTGGCGCAGCCAAAATTGCTGGAAAGGGTATTGGTGAAATCGCTGGCGCCGGCAGCCGGCTTGCTCCAATCGGGGCACGATGGCAACGCGACGAGGTAGCGTTCGCGCCGGATTACGGCCGCATCGGCCGGCACGCCGAGACCCGGCGCCGGGCTTGGGACGATGCCGTAGGGCAGCAACGCGGCGGATACCGCGTCGTAGCGCGCCTGAGCAAGGCGTGGCGGGCCGGCGACGACGACCACGACCCGGTCGGACGGCACGATGCCGCCGGTCGCCGTGGCCGCGCGGAGCCGCGCAAGATCGCCTGAGAGGATGCGGCTGGAGCCCGGCGAGAAGCCCACGACAAGATGCGCCGGGGCCGGCTCGACCCGCAACGTCTTCGACCACTCGCTCTCGGTATAGTCGACCGGGAGCGGAACGCACGCCGCCAATCCAGCGATTAAGACCGCGGCAATGGCAAGGGGACGGCACAGAGCGATCATCGCGTGGCTCCCGCTTAATCGAACCGAAATCCGATCGGACCCACCGCCGCCGGACCAGGCGCGGCAGCGACACCCGGCGGCGCGGGCAGGCCCTGGCGATAAACGCCGGCGTCGATGACGCGCTGCGCGTCGTGGGGTGCGCGGAACCCGTCCACCGGCGTTGCCAGCCGTTGATTGGCGGGCTGGACGAGATACGGGGTGACAATGATGACGAGTTCGGTCTCGTCCCGCTGGAACCGCTCCGACCGGAACAGCTGACCCAGAACCGGGACGTCGCCGAGCCATGGGACCTTTGAAATGTTCTGGAGCAACCTGCTTTGTAACAGTCCCCCGAGGACGAAGCTCTGACCGCTGCCCAACTCGACGGTCGTCTCAGTGCGGCGCACCGTCAGCGACGGAATTTGCGTGTCGTTTATAAGAATCGCACCCGCAGTGCTCAACTCGCTGACCTGCGAGCGAATCTTCAGAACCAGGTGCTCGGCGTCGATAATCGTCGGCGTGACGTCGAGGGCGACGCCAAACGGCTTGAACTCGATCGTCGTCGTCGGAAAGCCGTTTGTCGTGTTCGACGCGATCGGAACCGGGAATTCGCCGCCGGCCAGGAAGGACGCCGGCTGCCCGTTGCTCGCGGTCAAATTCGGCTCGGCGAGCGTCGTCAGCAGGTTTTCCTGCGCCAGCGCATCAAGCAGGACCTGCGTGCGGGCGTTATACCCACCGAAGGCGAAGGAGAACAGGTTCTGGTTCGTGATCAGATTGTCGGTTACCGGATTGTCGGTCAAAAGTCCAAACGCGTTCGGGAGACCAGTGGCACTGTTTATGGCGAGCTTCTTCCAATTCACCCCCAATGACTTTAATACTTCACGGTTTACCTCGGCCACTTTTACCCGGATACTAACCTGGTTCGGCGTCGCGACTTCCATGCGATTTGAGACTGTTCCCTTGGTCTCCTTTGCGATCAGGTTGGCTAAACGGCTAACGGTCGCGGCCTCGCCGGCGCTCGATACCGTGCCGCCCAGCACGAGGGCGTTGTCGACCGAATTGACGGTGACGTTCTGTCCCGGCGCCAGCGCGTGGATCGATTGCCGCAGGCGCGAGATGTCGTGCTCAACGCGCACCGGCGCGTTCAGCAGCACGCGGTCCTCGGCGTCCACCGCGTATAGCGCGGTCTGCCCCGGCGTCTTGGCGGTGATGTAGATCAGCGACGGCGATTTCACCTGCACGTCGGCGACGTCGGGATTGGCGACAAAGACGGTGCCCGCGGGGCGCGGCAGGCGGATCAGCGTGCCCTTGCCGGCTTCGAGGAGGATCGGCGAGCCGGCCGGCGGGACCAGCCTTGGCCCCACCGCCGCGATCTCGGCCGACCGGACCGGCGCCGGCGCAGCGGCTCGCGGTGGCCCGGCTGCGATCGCGCTGCCGGGCGGACCGACCGGCAGCGGCTCTTCGGCCATTGCCGTGCTCAAAAAAAGGCAGCAGCTCGCAAGGACAATAGCCACTGGTTCGCGCATTACGACGCCTTTTCCATTGGGCAAGTTGCATTAACAATGTCGGGTTTGTTTGACTTGCCGCGCAAGATTGTCACTGGACACGGATAGGCCTGCTTGCGTTCCTCCTCGTTTGGCCCGCCGAAATCCGCTCCCGGAGCCGCCGCTGCGCTTGGTATCTTTGGAAAAAGCGGGCTGATGTCGCTGTCGAGCGTGATGCTCGCTGCCTCGGCCAGCCGCGAATCGGTGAGGCGCTCAGGGCCTTCATCGCCCGCCTCGGGTGCCGGCACAAGGCTGCGCAGCGTCAGCGCCACCTTGCCGATCTCGCCCGCCAGCGCGATGGTTTCGCCCTGCTTCGGGGTGACCTCCAGCGTGGCGGTGTGCGGCTGTACTGCCTCACCGGGTTTTACGTCGAGCTGCTTATCGATCCCGATCAGGCGCACGTCGCGCATCACGGTCTGCGATGCCCGCCGGTCGTAATCCTTGGTTTCGCTGGCCTCCGCGGCGGCCATCGGGACCTTGTAGCTGAGAACTAGGTCGACTCTGTCCCCCGGGTGAATGAAACCGTCAACCGCCGAAGTATCGGTCACCGGCACCGAGATCGCCCGCATCCCGGGCGTCAGCACGGCGGCGAGGAATCCGCGGTCGCCGGGCGCGATGATCTTTTCCTCGGTAATCGGGTCGCCGGCGGCGATCGGGTTTTTGGCGACCCAGCCGGCGAACGAGTCGGGATCGCGCGGTCCGCCCAGCTCGATGTAGTTTTTATCGAGCGCGCCATCGGGCCAGACCTGCCAGATCAGCTCCTCCGGGCGCAGTATCTGCCCGCGGTGCAGCGCGGTGCGGGCGATCAGGACGGAGCGGGCCGGTTTTGGCGCCGTCTCGCCCGATTGGGCGATCAACGCGGCGCGTTGCGCGGTGAGCCATTTTTGGGCGAGCCACGCGGTGCCGACGGCCAGGACGATCGCCAGCGTCAACAGCAGGATGCTGCGGATGCGCATCGCCGGCTCAGGCGATGTGGGGCGACACGACGACGATGACGCTCGCCCCGGCAATGGCGACGCCATAGGGGACCGGGGGTGAGGCCGTCGGGTCGGCGATCGCCGGCTGGCCGAGCCACGAACGGGCGGACGATGCGTATCGGCCGAGCGGGCTTACCAGGATGAGGGCCAGGACGCCGCCGAGAACGCCAGTCGCGGCCAACAGCCCGAAGGTTTGCGGCGCGCCGGCCCACAGCGTCGCGGCGCTCAGCAGCTTGACGTCGCCGCCGCCGAGCCAGCCGCGCGCGAACAATAGGGCGCTGGCCAAAAAAACCGCGAGCGCGACGCCGACCGCGCCGATCACTATGCCGCCGGGGATCGGCACCGCCGCGACGTAAAGCGGCCATGCGGCGCACAGCAGCAGCGGCAGCAGGTTCGGGATCTTCAATCGCCGGAAATCCTCGAACGCGGCGACCGCCATCACGGCCGTAAAAAGGCTCAGAGCAAGGGCTTGCAACGTCATCGGGCGCCATTCACCGTCGGCCGAAGGGCGGGTTGGCGCGATTATCGGGAATGATCGTTAATGAAAAATGAGCCGACGGAGCTTTGCCCTGCGGCAGTTCGTCTGGTCCGTTTTAGTTTTGGGGGTAAGTCGAGAGGGTTTGAGCTGACGGGCCGGCAATGCAGTTCGGGACCGCGCCACCTCGCCCGCCAACCGTTTCGTGCCCGGCAACCCTCTCCCACAGCGCGGGAGAGGGCGTCGAAATGTTACTTCGCGGCGGTCACCATGATCTCGACCAATACCTCGGGACGCGCCAGATCGGCGCGGACGCAGGCGCGGGCCGGCGGGTTCTGCGGATCGACCCATTCGTTCCACACCGAATTCATATCGGCGAACAGGGCCATATCCTTGATCCACAGATTGGCGGTCAGCAGGTTCGATTTGCTGGTCCCGGCCTCGCGCAGGTAGTGGTCGATGCGCTCCAGGATCTGCCGCGTTTGTCCCTTCACGTCCTGGCTGGTGTCGGCGGCGGTCAGGCCGCAGAGATAGACATTGTCGCCGCGCACGACGCAGCGGCTCATCCGCGGCCCCGGCCCCTGAGTAACGTCGATCCGTCTGATGTCCGGCATGGCCTTATCCCCTCAATGCGTGGTGCCCGGCGCCAGTGTGGCGCGGCGGGCCGAGCAAGGGAAGCGGCTTGCGTCCGGGGCGGCGCCGGATCAGCCGGCTTTATCCTTGTAGTTGACGATCCGCTTGCCGAAGGTGTGGATGCCAAGCGTCACCAGCGGCTCGTCGCCGAGGGCGCGGAACGCGTGCGGCCGATTGGCCGGCAGAACCACCGTGACACCCGGTTCGAGCGCGATGCGGTCGGGTTCGCCATCGAGCCAGGCCTCGCCGCGACCGGAAAGGACGGTCAGCGTCTCGGCATAGGGGTGTGAATGGACCCGCGTCTGATAACCCGGTTGCGAGGTCTGGATGCCGGTGCGGATCGGCAGCAGCGCGCCGGTGTCGTCGCCGATGATCGCACGGTAGGTGGCCTCCCCCGGCGCTCCGACAAACGGCACCTCCGGCCGCTCGGACTCGCGGATAACGGTAATCGTATCGGTCATGGTTGCATCCTCCCGCTATGCTCCTCCTGCTGAACCTACCGCCGAGCGGCGGGGAGTGACAGCAGCAGCTATTGCCGATGTCACGGATCGCCGAGCGTGAAGCCGCGCGCCTTGAGCCAGGTCGCGAAGCCGGCGCCCTCCGGGGTGGCGGCCTGCCGCGCCTTGTCCTCGGACCAGCCGTAGAACTCGGCGACCCCGAACCTGCCGGGATCGCGCTGCCGGTCCTTTATCGAATGCCGCGCGTCGCGCCGCCGATCGTAGCCGTCGACCGCCTCCGTCAGGCCGGCATCGTCGTAGCGGTCGATGTGCACGGTCGCCTCCAGCGGCAGGCGCATGCTGATGAAGCCCTGCTGCGCCGGCCAGCCGAGGCATAGCCCGGCGACCGGGAAGACCCTGTCCGGCAATTCGAGAATCCCGGCGACCTCGGCGATGCGGTTGCGCAGCACGCTGATCGGGCAGGTGCCGAGGCCCAGCGTCTCGGCAGCCAGGATGCAGGTCTGCATTGCCAGCGCCGCGTCCACGGTGGCGTTGAAGAAGCCTTCAAGCGCGCCGTTACCGCAGGGTTTGCCGTGCAATTCGCCGAGCCGTTCGAGCCGGCGGGCGTCGCCGAGAAATACGAGAAACACCGGCGAAGTGCCGATCCACGGCATGTCCGGGAACAAGGCGGCCAGCCGGTCGCGCCGGGCGCGGTCCTTGAGCCACAGCGCCGATGCCTGCTGGAAATCCGATTTCGACGAGGCCGAGAACGCCGCCGCCAGC
This sequence comes from Alphaproteobacteria bacterium, assembly GCA_050181375.1. Lineage (GTDB taxonomy): Bacteria > Pseudomonadota > Alphaproteobacteria > ATCC43930 > CGMCC-115725 > DATARH01. The sequence goes on along the minus strand of JBFXDF010000034.1, from coordinate 15,986 downwards.
AACAGCCGGACCAGCGCGTCGGGCACGTCCCGGTCGCTGTAGCGGCGGTGCGTACGGCGCATCAGCAGCTGATTTAGCCAGGGATTGTCGGGCGGCTCGCCGCCGAGATCGACGGCGAACCCGAACCGGGTGCCGAGAGCGTCTTCGTAACCGATTGTCATTCCAATCCTTTTTCCTTCCGGCTCGCGGAGCCGCGAGACGCCGGGACCCGGCTCCATCGCGCAAGCGAGCGAGTTTGCTGCATCTGCAAGGAATCTGCAGCCAAGCGCCGTTTGCCAGGATCAATTTATCAAGCGATTCGGGCAATTTTAGCGGCGATATCCCGTTTCCCGGAGATCACGAGCAGCAAAAACGCGACCGACCGGGTCCGAACATCCCGCGGCAGAGGGTTTCAAACAGCCGGCGCGCCGTCTAACATCGGCGGCTGCCTTCCCGGAGCGCTGACCCATGCCCGATACGCTGACCACCAACTCGCCGATCATCGCCGCCTACCGCGCCGCGACGCCGGGCTCGGCCGAGCGCGCCCGGCGCGCCCAGGAGCTGTTCCCAAGCGGGATCACGCACGATTCGCGCTACATCGAGCCGTACGGGCTTTACATCACGCGGGCCAAGGGGCCGCGCAAATGGGATGTCGACGGCCGCTGCTATGTCGATTATTTCGGGGGCCACGGCGCGCTCCTGCTCGGGCATTGCCACCCGGAGGTGATGGCGGCGGTGCATGCGCAGCTCGATCGCGGCACCCATTACGGCGCCAGCCACGAACTCGAGATCGAATGGGCCGAGCGGGTCAAGGCGCTGATCCCGACCGCCGAGCGCGTCAGGTTCACCTCGTCCGGCACCGAGGCGACCCTGATGGCGGTCCGCCTCGCGCGCGCCTTTACCGGCCGGCCGAAGCTGATCCGCTTCAACTATCATTTCCACGGCTGGCACGACCACATGACGTCGGGCCATACAAACCATTTCGACGGCACCCCGACCACCGGCGTGCTCGACGCGGTCGCCGGCAATGTTCTCCTGTGCGATCAGAACGACGAGGCGGCGCTGGCCCGGCTATTGGAACAGCACGAGGGCGAGGTCGCCGCCGCGATCATCGAGCCGACCGGCGCCAATGGCGGGAAACTGCCGATCGATCCGGATTTTCTGCACGCGCTGCGCCGGCTGACCGCGGAGCACGGCGTGCTGTTGATTTTCGACGAGGTGGTCAACGGGTTCCGCGTCGCGCCGGGCGGCGCGCAGGAGGCCTACGGCATCCGCCCCGACCTGACGACACTGGCGAAAATCCTCGCCGGCGGGCTGCCCGGCGGCGCCGTCACCGGCCGCAAGGACATCCTCGAACTGCTGGATTTTCAGGCGACGAAGAGCGCCGGCAAGGAGAAGATCGCGCATCCCGGCACGTTCAACGCCAACCCGCTGTCGGCCGCTGCCGGCATCGCCTGCCTCCGGATCGTGCGCGAGAGCGACGCCTGCACCCGCGCCAACCAGTATGGCGAGGATCTGCGCAGCCGGCTCAACGAGGTGTTTGAGGAGGAGCGCGTGCCGTGGGCGGCCTACGGTACGTTTTCCTCGCTCGAAATGTTCATGAACCCCGAGCGCGCGCCGATCACGCCGACGAAATTCAACCCGCTCGAACAATCGTTCGCCGCGCTCAAGAGCGACCGCACCGCCGGTATCGTGCACAAGATGCGGCTCGGCATGATGATAAACGGCGTCGATCTGAGCAGCCATCCGGGCGGGGTCATCTCGGCGATGCATGGCGAGCAGGAACTCGAAGACACGGTGACGGCGATGCGCAATACGGTACGAATGCTGCGGGCCGAAGGCGAGCTGTAGGTCTCGCATCGGAGCGCGGGCGTCGTGCCCGCGTCAGGCCCGACTCAGCGCGCCGCCGCCGGCCATTTCTGGCTGCGCGCGATCTCGGCGACGTAACGGCCGAGTTCGGCGCCGAGCTGGTGGGCCTCGATCTTCACGTCGCCGCGCTGCCGCGCCGATACGCCGACCAGCCCGCCCGCGAGTTGGCGCGAATCGCGCTGGAACGCGGTGAGCCGCTGCGGTGCCTGACCGTAGGTCTGATAATCGATCGCGATGTCGACCGTCACGCCGCTGTTCTCGGCGCCGACGCGCCGCCGCCGGCCCTCGTCGATCCGGCGGAGCGTGCCGCTGACGATGAGGGCGCGCATGCCGGGCTCGACCGCGCCCGATTCGGTGCGCAGAACGTCGTAGCCGATGCCGGTCAGATATTCGGACATCCCATCGGTCAGGTTGAATGCGACGGCCCTCCCGAGCCCCGTCGCCCGCTGGCTCGGCGGCACCCCCTGCTCGCCGCGATAGAGCGAGAAGCCGAAGCTCGGGTCGAGCGTGACGATCGCGGGCGAGAAGGCGAAGTCCCGGATCAGGATCGGGTTCGGGTGCGCCGTCTGAGCTTCGTACTGCGGACCGCAGCCACCCAGGAAAAGGAGGAGAACGCCCGCCCATGCGGCGGCAAACCTCGAACGCATTGGTCCCTGCGGCGCTCTGAATCGATGGCCGGCAACATAGCCGAAAACCGCATCCGGCCAAATCCGCGGCTCGATGCCAGTGACCTCATAGGCGCGCCGCGACGTCTGGAGCGCGTAGGCAACGCAATCGGTCGAGACAAAGTCCGCGGGAAAAGTCTCATCCCGGTTGGAACGCGGCTGTGCGTCCCCACGAGACGACCGCTGCCCGGCCGCCTCAGGATGATGGCTTTATCTTAAATTCCTAGCAGAATCTCGAATTCCTAGCAGATTCGGGTGACATCAGCCTACCGCGGCTTCGGCGCGCAGCGGGTACGGTCCGGGCCATTCGCCAATACTCGCGGTGTGGCTGACAAGCCCGCCGTCGCACCATAAATGCAGCTGATAGCCGGGCGGCTCGAACATGAACCGGAGCGGCGCGCCGGGGCGGATGTCGAGGCGGATCTGGTGCGCCGTGCTCGGCGCCGTGCCGGCGATTGTGCCGGCGAAGCGGCGCTCGATGGCGCGGTGCAGATGACCGCACAGGATGCGCTCGATCTGCGGATGACGGCGGATCACGGCGGCGAAAGCGTCGCTGTCGCGCAAGCCGGCACGATCCATGCGCTCGATGCCGGTCGGAAACGGCGGATGGTGCATCATGACCGCGGTCGGCCGATCCGGCGCGGCGGCGAGGGTCCGCTCCAGCCAGAGAAGCCGCTCGGCGCACAATTCGCCGCCGCCCTCGCCGGGCACCAGCGTATCGAGCGCAATGAGCCGCACAGGGTAGTCCTCGACGACATATTGCAGGAAGCCGTCCGGCGGGAGATAGCCGTCGGCGCCGAACCCGGCGCGCAGCGCCTCGCGCGAGTCGTGGTTGCCGGGGATGACAAAGACCGGCATCGCCAGCGCCGCCAGCAGCGAGCGCAAACGGACGTATTCGGCGCTGTCGCCCTTGTCGACCAGATCGCCGGTGATCACGACGATGTCGGGCGGCGGATCGAGGCCGTTCAGCTCGGCGATGGCGCGCTTGAGGAACTCGGCGGTATCGACGCGGCCGTAGAGCAGTGTCCCCGGCACGACAATATGCGGATCGGAAATCTGGGCTATGATCATGGGCCAACTCTTCTTTCGTATACGGCGGCCGCGGGGCGGGCTGAGCAACGCCAAGCGATCATGCCCATGCCGTGCTGTGCGGCATGGCCGTCGCGTCTGCTCGGTTATGTTACCCGGGACCTGCTCTCGGTGGCGAGCGCGGCTTTTGCCTCCGCGAGGTGCGAGGCCAGCATGTCGGTGTCGGCGGCGGCGAGCGGCAGAACGCGATGCAGGTCCGGGCACCAGCGCAGCGCGAAAAGAGCCTTCGGTATCTTCGACATCAGAACCGTACGCGGCACGCCGAGCGCCCAGGCAAGGTGCTTGATGCCATTGTCGACCCCGATGAAATAGCTCGCCCGCCGCAGCAGCGCGGCGACGACGGCGATCGGAAGATCGGGCAGGATTGCGACGCGCTCGTGCCAATCCGCCAAGGCCCGGACCCTGTCGAGTTCCGCCGCGGCCGCATCCTCTCGAGAGGCGCGCTCCGCCGCGGGCCAGTGCGCGAAGGGAAAACGGGTCGAGACGGGCGCGAGAACGACGACGCGGGGATCGGCGAGCAGCTCTTCCAGCATCGGATGGAGGAGACCGAGTGCCGCGTCGAGCCAATCTGGCCCGAGCTTGTTGAGATTGACGACGAGAAAGCGTGCTTCGGGCCAGCGCGCCAGCAGGAGATCCGCGTCCCGGCGCGCCGCCGGCGGCACCGCGAGGCGCGGTCGGGCGGCGAGAATTTCGTAGACGGGAACAGCGAGCCGGCACGACGTGGCGAGGAAAAAGCCCGGGCCCCAGGTGTCAAGAAACAGGTCGGCGCCGCGGATCTCCGCGAGCGCGTCGGGGTCGAGGTTTTCGAGCCGGCCCATGACCTCCGTCGTCGGAGGCGGCGCGCGCAGCCGCACCGCGACGACCCGGTCGGCGTCCGGAGACAATCGGGCCACGGCAAGCTGGGCTTCGCCGCCATTCGCGTCGGAATAGACGACGATCTCGCGATGCGGAAAACGCTGGCGGACGAAACCGAGGATGCGCATGCCGAGCAGGTGATCGCCGATCCCGCCCTCCAGCCGAACGGCTATTCTGCCCGACGCATCCGAGGCGACCATGATCGCTTACCCCGGCAAACCGGCCGGACCGTCCCGACACCAGCGGTCAGGGTTTGGAGCGCCGGCGCGACCGGGAGGTGCGGGGCACGCCGGCCCTGGCGAAAGCGAAAGCCGGGGAAAGCTCGTTATCCCGCTGCTGATCGACAGCTGGGCGTCGCAACCGCGCAGCTCATCCCCGATCACGAGCTGTTTCTCTTGCCGCTAAGCAGGAAGACGCCCTGCTCGGCCAGCAAATTCGCGAGACTGCCGCGCGGGTCGAGCGAAAACGGGCGGCCATGGCGATCGAGCGGCACGCTGCGTTCGATGCGGGCGCCGATCTCGTCGACGAGCGCGACAAAGTCGCGGATCGTGCAGAGATGGATGTTCGGCGTCTCGTACCAGGGATGGTTCAGCAGCTCCGAAACCGGCATCCGGCCGCGAAACAGCAGCCTGAGACGGATGCGCCAGAGGCCGAAATTCGGAAACGAGACGATCGCCCGCTTGCCGATGCGCAGCAATTCCTTGACGACGTGGAGCGGCCGGTGCGTCGCCTGCAAGGTCTGGCTCAGCACCACGACATCGAACGCGCCGTCGGGAAATGCGGCGAGGTCGTGATCGGCGTCGCCCTGAATGACCGACAGCCCATGCCGGACGCAGGCATTGACGCCGGACTGGCTCAGCTCGATGCCGCGCCCGTCGACCCCCTTGTCGCGCGCCAGATAGGCGAGCAGCGCCCCGTCGCCGCACCCGACGTCGAGCACCCGCGACCCCGGCTCGATCATGTCGGCGATCAGCCGCAGGTCGCGCCGCAGTTCGCCGGGAGGCGCGCTTCCGGCCGGCTCGGGCGCGACCAGGCGCAATCGCCGCGCGGCGGAGCCGCTCACGCCGCCTCCCCCCAGAAGCGCGGCAAGCCGCGATGCTCGGCGCAGCCGGTCAGGAACCCGCGCAGCGTCGCGAACAGCTCCGGTTCGTGCAGCAGAAACGCGTCGTGCCCCTTGTCGGTCTCGACCTCGACAAAGCTGACATTGGCCGCGACCGCGTTCAGCGCGTGCACGACGGCGCGGCTCTCCGAGGTCGGAAACAGCCAGTCGCTGGTGAACGAGACGATGCAGAAACGCGGCTGCGGCTGCGGAAAGGCGGCTGGCAGCGACCCGCCATGTTCGGCGGCGAGGTCGAAATAATCCATCGCCCGCGTGATGTAGAGGTACGAGTTGGCGTCGAAGCGGTCGACAAACGTGCTGCCCTGGTGACGCAAATAGCTTTCGACCTGGAAGTCGGCGTCGAACCCGTAGGTGATCGCGTTGCGGTCCTGCAGATTGCGGCCGAATTTGCGGTGCAGCGCGGTTTCCGACAGGTACGTGATGTGCGCCGCCATGCGCGCCACCGCGAGACCGCGCGACGGTTTGCGCCCCTGCGCCAGATAACGGCCGCCGCACCAGTCCGGGTCGGCCATGATCGCCTGCCGGCCGACTTCGTGAAACGCTATGTTCTGAGCCGAGTGACGCGCCGCCGACGCGATCGGGATCGCCGCGAACACGGATTCGGGATAGCTCGACGCCCATTGCAGCACCTGCATCCCGCCCATCGAACCGCCGATCACGCAGAACAGCTGCCCGATCCCGAGATGATCGATCAACAGCTTTTGCGCTCGCACCATGTCGCGGATCGTGATGACCGGAAAATCCAGCGCCCAGGGCTGGCCGGTCGCCGGATTGATCTCCTTCGGCCCGGTGGTGCCCATGCAGCCGCCGAGCACGTTGGCGCAGATCAGAAAATAGCGCTCGGTATCGAGCACATTGCCGGGGCCGACCAGCGAGGTCCACCAGCCGGCGTGACCGGTGATCGGGTGCGGGTCGGCGACGTACTGGTCGCCGGTCAAGGCGTGGCAGATCAGGATGGCGTTGCTGCGCTCGGGGTTGAGGGCGCCATAGGTCTGGTAGGCGATCGCGAACGGCGCGAGATCGACGCCGCGATCGAGCCGCAGCGGCGCGTCGATGGCGAGGGTGTATCCGGGCCAGTCCGTGCCAGGGGCCATGCCGGGGCGCCGTAGACGGGGTGCGGTCAAGATCGACAAGAGGCGTTCCGGGTCAGGTCAGGGGCTGGGGCGCCTCCGGCCCCGCGGCGCGGTCGGCCATGCGAGGAGGCAGCCACGTAGCTATGGATCGGCCGACGGTCATGTCAACGTTTTCTTTGATTTTGCACAGAGGCGACCCTACTACTAGCGCTTGTTTCCCAGCGATCGAAACCCCAGCACGCCAGACAGATGTCGGACGCCCCGCCGGATCACAAAATGCCGGATCTCGAAATATTGCGCCGTCGGATCGACGAGATCGACGACCGGCTGCAGGATCTGCTGATCGAGCGCATGGAGATCGTGTCGCGGGTCGCCGACAGCAAGCGCAGCGGCGGCGGCGTCGCGCCGCATCAGCCGGCGCGCGAGGCGGAAATCCTCCGCCGCCTCATCGCGCGCAATCGCGGCGCGTTGCCCGCCGCCAGCATCGTGCGCATCTGGCGCGAGCTGCTGGCCGCGACGACACGGATGCAAGGCCCCTTTGCCATCGCGGTTTATACCCCGCCGGCGGAGCCGGGTTTCTGGGACATCGCGCGAGACCACTATGGCAGCCACACGCCGATGCTGATTTTCGGGTCGGCGACGCAGGTAATACGCGCCGTCGCGGACGGTCGGGCGACGGTCGGCGTGCTGCCGATGCCGCAGGAGGAAGAAGCCGATCCCTGGTGGCGTCATCTGCTGTCGGGCCGCGACACGGCGCCGCTGGTGATCGCCCGGTTGCCCTTCGGCAGCCGCGGCAATGCGCGCCCGGTCAACGGCGATGCGCTCGCGATCGGGCGCGGCGCGCCGCTTCCGACCGGCCGGGACCGGACGCTGATCGCGACCGAAAACGCCCCGAATATCAGCCGCGGCCGCCTGTTTTCGACCCTGGTCGGTCTCGATCTGCGCTGCACGTTTATGGCGTCGGGCATGGCGTCGGGCGGGCACGCCGAGGGCGGCAGCACGCTGATCGAGCTCGACGGTTTCGTGTCCGCCGACGATCCGCGCCTCGAGCGCTTTCGCGCCCAGCTGGGATCCGCAATTTACCGGCTGGTGCCGCTCGGCGGCTACGCCGTGCCATTATCCGCGTCCGAGCTGTCGCCGGCCGGGTCGTCCGGCGTCGCGGCGACGCCCGCTGCCGCCGCGGCAAGAGGCTAACCGATGGCGAAACCGACCGCTCCGGTGCCCGGACCGGGTATCCTCGACATCGCCCCCTATGTCGGCGGCGAGTCGAAGGCGGAAGGTGTCGAGCGGCCGATCCGCCTGGCCTCGAACGAGAGCGCGCTCGGACCGAGCCCGAAGGCCGTCGCCGCGTATCGCGCGCTGGCCGGCGAAATCCACCGCTATCCGGACGGCTCGGCGATCGGATTGCGCGAGGCGCTCGGTCGCGCTCACGGTCTCGACCCGGCGCGGATCGTGTGCGGCTCCGGCTCCGACGAGCTGATCGGGATGCTGCTCCGCGCCTATGCCGGTCACGGCGCCGAGGTGCTGTACAGCCGGCACGGGTTTCTGATGTATCCGATCGGCGCCCTGTCGGTCGGCGCCACCCCGGTCGCCGCGCCGGAGCGCGATCTGACGGCCGATGTCGACGCGCTGCTCGAACGAGTGACCGAGCGCACGCGCATCGTCTTTATCGCCAACCCGAACAACCCGACCGGGACCTACCTGCCGATTTCCGAAATGCGTCGGTTGCACGCCGGTCTGCCAGGCAATGTGCTGCTGGCGATCGACGCGGCCTATGCCGAGTTCGTCAACCGCAACGATTTCGAACCCGGTCCCTCGCTGGTGGACCGGGCCGAAAACGTCGTGATGCTGCGCACCTTCTCGAAGATTTACGCGCTGGCGGGGCTGCGGCTGGGCTGGGCGTACTGCCCGCCGGCGATCGCCGATGTGCTGAACCGCATCCGCGGTCCGTTCAACGTGACGGCGCCGGCGCAGGCGGCCGGCATCGCGGCGGTCGAGGACACCGAGGCGCTGCGCCGCGCGCAGGCGCATAACGAACGCTGGCTGCCCTGGCTGTCCGAGCGGCTGTCCGCCTTGGGGTTGCCGCTGACCCCGAGCGTCGCGAATTTCGTGCTGCCGCGCTTCCCCGACGATCCGGAGCGCAACGCCGACGCCGCCTTCGCGTTTTTGCACGCGCGCGGCATCCTGGTTCGCAAGATGGCGGCTTACGGGTTGCCGCAGCATCTGCGGATCACGATCGGCACCGCCGAGGAGATGGAGCGGGTCGCCGCGGCGCTCGCCGAATTCATGGGCCGTAATGAACAATCTGCCGTTTGAACGGGTTGCGCTGATCGGGATCGGGCTGATCGGGTCGTCGCTGGCGCGGGTTTTGCGGCGCGACCGCCCCGACGTGCAGATCGTCGCCAGCGCCCGCCGCGCCGAGACGCTGGAGGCGGTGCGCCGCCTCGGCATCGCCGACGAGACGACCGACGATCCGGCCGAGGCCGTCCGCGACGCCGATCTCGTCGTGATCGCGACGCCGCTTTCGGCCTATGCCGAGATCGGGTCTCGGATCGCATCGGCCTTGCGCGACGGCGCGATCGTCACCGATGTCGGCTCGGTCAAGAGCGCGGCGATCGAGGCGCTGCTTCCGACGCTGCCGGGCCATGCGCGGTTCGTGCCGGGTCACCCGGTCGCGGGGACCGAGCATTCCGGCCCCGAAAGCGGCTTTGCCGAATTGTTTCGCGACCGCTGGTGCATTCTGACGCCGCTGCCTGACACCGATCCCGACGCGCTCGCCAAGGTGCGGGCATTGTGGGAGCTGGCCGGGATGCGGGTGGCCACGATGGCGCCCGATCATCATGACAAGGTGCTGGCCGTCACGTCGCACTTGCCGCACCTGATCGCCTACACGATCGTCGGCACCGCGACCGAACTCGGCGAGGACCTGCAATCGGAGGTCGTCGCCTATTCAGCCGGCGGCTTCCGCGACTTCACGCGGATCGCCGCCTCCGACCCGGTGATGTGGCGCGACATCTTCCTTGCCAACCGCGAGGCGGTGCTCGAACTGCTGCAGCGTTTCAGCGAGGATTTGACCGCGTTGCAGCGGGCCATAAGGCGCGGCGAAGGCGACAAGCTGCACGACTGGTTCACCCGCACCCGCGCGATCCGCCGCTCGATCATCGAGGCCAAGCAAGCCTGAGTTTTCCGGCTAACGCCGTTGGCCGCCGTGCGGCGGCGCCGATCGACTTATTGCCGCGCAATCACCCCGGAACAACCCCGGCGCGCTTATCCGGTGGCCCGCCGCGAGCGCTGCCGAGCTGTTTGTCGCACAAGCTCGCCCCGGTGGAACCGGCCGGTCTTTCCAGGGTTGCTTTTTGGCTCGCAAGTGCGCGCGATTGCCGTCCGGCGCGTCTGGCGGAGCGCAACCCGAGGGAGAGAGAATGGCGACGGTCAACGGCACGAACGGCAACGACTTTATCCATCGCGCAGGCGATGGCCGGGTTCCGACGGCCGGGTATAACGACATCACCGGCGTCACGACCGGCGACGACATTGTCAACGGCCTCGCCAGCAACGACTCGCTGTTTGGCGACGACGGCAACGACGTCCTGAATGGCAGGCTTGACGCGGACGCACTGAACGGCGGCAACGGCGTCGACTTTGCCGGCTACGCCGATGCCGCCGCCCCCGTGTCCGCGAGTCTTATGGCTGGGGGCGGAACGGGCGAGGCGATGGGCGACACCTATGTTTCAATCGAGGGACTGATCGGCTCCGCCTTCGACGACACGCTGGGCGGCGACCCCGGCAATAATTTTCTTCAGGGCGGCCCCGGCGCCGACAGTCTGCGGGGGTTTGGCGGGTTTGACTACGCCGACTACATCAACGCGGCATCCGGCGTAACCGCGGACCTCTTCGATCCGACTAAGAATACCGGCGATGCGGCGGGCGATACTTATTTCGGGGTCGTACTGCCGCGCGCCGTCGAAACCATCCTCGGGCTGCGCGGCTCCAATTTCGATGACACGCTGATCGGCGATGCCTTTGACAACACCCTTCGCGGCGGGCTTGGCGCCGATGTGCTCGACGGCGGCGGCGATCGCTTCAGCTTCGACTATGCCGGCTATCAGGACGCAACTACCGGGGTGACAGCAAACCTCGCCGATCCGGCGAGCAACACCGGCGAAGCGGCCGGCGATACGTATATCTCGATCGAGGGACTGATCGGTTCCGACTTCAACGACGCGCTCACCGGCGATGCTGGCGACAATGAACTCGAGGGCGGCCCCGGAGCCGATGCGCTGAACGGCGGCGATGGACTCGATTTCGCCAGTTACAAACATTCGACCGCTGCAGTGATCGCGAGCCTGGCGGACCCCACGGCGAATACTGGCGAAGCCGCCGGCGACACATATGCATTGGTCGAGAGGCTTGCCGGTTCGGCCTTCAACGACATTCTCATCGGTGACCATCGCGATAATTATATTTGGGGTTGGGGTGGCGCCGATACGATTTTCGCCGGCGGCGGCAACGACGTAGTCGATTTCAATTTCGGCCCGTCGTCGGAGATCAACGGAGAAGACGGCGACGACACGCTCACCGGCGGTTCCGGCAACGATTACATGGCGGGCGGCAACGGCAACGACACGCTCGACGGCGGCGGGGACGGCCAGGACTCGCTCTTCGGAGGCGACGGCAACGACTACCTTATCGCTCGCGACGTGAATAACGACGGAGTCGGCTCGGTGCTCGACGGCGGCACCGGGGCGAATCAGATTTATGCGCTGATCGGCAGAGGCAACGACTTCGCGACCGGCGGCGAGGGCGCTGACATCATCGCGACCGGTGGCGGTTCTGACTATATCTTCGGCAACGCTGGCGATGATACAATCGTTGCCGGTGCCGGCACCGATTATATTTACGGTGACGAGGGCAACGACTTCATCTATACCGACGACGCGCACACCAACTCGCAGGATTTCGTTTATGTCAGCGGGTTGGCGGGGTTCGGCACCGGGGTCGATACGGTGGCCGACTTCACGCCCGGTCCGGGCGGCGACGTCGCGGTGATTCTCAGCACGCCGGGACTGACCTCGTTCGCGCAGGTGCAGGCCAATATGACCGATATCGGCGTCTACACCGTCGTCAGCCTGTCGGCCACCGACCAGCTCTACTTGTACAATGTCGACCCGTTCCAGCTCACTCCGGACAATTTCCTGTTCCTTTAGGGCATTACCGTCCGGGTTCAATCGCCTCCGGACCGCCACCCGGGCATGACCGGGGATCTCCATTAATCCGATCGACGCCGCGGGGTTGGGTTTCCTCAAGCCGCACGTCATGCGCGACCCGCCGATGATCGGTCGATCTCCGGAAGATCGCCGCCGGAGGACGTGAAGGCGAATCGCGAGCACGCGATCGCAGTCGTGATATGCCTCGGCTACCCCCGGACATGTTTCGGAATCAGGGGTTGCGCATATCGGCGTGGTCAAACAGATAACCGCCATTCGCCGGTTTCGCAAAATCCGAAGCGGTGTTTGATATGGATTAAATGGTGTGGCTTCTGGCGATCTCGTGACTTTCGTTGCGCCCCAGCCTGAGGAATCGGCGAATCGATGCGATCGGCGGAGCACGCGCGGCGCGGCATGCCGCGGTGAATTCATCCGTATCGCAGCGAATCGTGTCGCTTGTCGCAAAAATCCGATTTTCTCGAACTGGAATTGCTGTACAAAGGCGGCAAGAACGCATACATGCACCGCCTGATGCACAATGGAGGGACGAATGTCTGATAACAGCAATCGCGGAATGGGCGGCGAGCATTTTTCCGAATTCATGACCAGGGAGCGGGACCGGCTCCGGGCCGAGCGCGAGCGGATATTCGAGCAGCAGCAGGAATTGCAGCGGAAGCTGGATGAGATCAACCGTGAATTCGCCGCCATCGAAGCTTACGAAGCGGCAAAGACCGGCAAAGCCCCGCGTGGCGCGGGCGCGTCGGCGGGCCGCCAAACACGTGTTCGCCGCGGCAGCAGACGCGAGGAGCTCCTCAATCTGATCCGCGAGGGGAATGGTCTCTCCCGAGGCGAAATACTGGAACGAATGGGGTTGAAGGGCGACAAGTCCGGCGAAATGTCGGTGTCGAACGCACTTACCGCACTCACCAAGAGAAATCAGGTGCGTCGCGAGGGCGGCAAGTATCTCCCCGCGGCCTAAAGCCTGATCGGCGCAGATCGCAACGATCTGACCCGTGAATCAGGCTCTGCATATCTGAATCGAGAGCAAGATTCACGGGTCAGATGCTACCGTCTGACCCGATCTTGCTCTAGCGCGGTATCATTCGGGAAGCGTCGTTCCCGCGAAGCCGGGAACCTGGAGCTTGCCCCGGCGCAAGCCGCGGGCAACCGACAAACTTCTTCCTCTGGACCCCCGCTTGCGCGGAGGTGACGATCCACTTTAACGTTACCCGATCGTCTCTAGAACTCGATGATCCTGCACCGGCCGCGATGATAATCGCAACGGTGCGGCGGCGGCCATCCAACCGGCTATTTGCCGAACGGTTGCGCGCGATATTGTAGCGGCCAAGCTCCGGGCACCCGGTTGTGTCCGGACCGCGACAGCGGCGACGAAGTGTACAATTCAACCCTGTCAGTAAAGATGACAGGCGACGCTGTGTCCGGAGGAGACTTCCTTGCGCGGCGGTTCCTCGACCGAACAGCGTGCCATCGCCTTCGGGCTGCGCGTGTGGTAACGGAACCCCGGCGGCGGCGACAAGGCGCTCGGCACTTCACCCGAAATCGTTAACCTCTCGTGCTTCTCGTCCGGGTGGGCCGGCAACGCTGCGGTAAAAAGCGCCTTTGTGTACGGGTGAAGCGGCTCGTGGCACAGCTCCATCGCCTCGGCCAGTTCGACGATCTTGCCGAGATACATGACCGCGATGCGGTGGCTGATATGCGCGACGGTCGCGAGGTCGTGGCCGATGAACAGATAGGAGACGCCGAGCTGCTCCTGCAGTTCCTCGAGCTGGTTCATGATCTGGGCGCGGATCGAGACGTCAAGCGCCGATACCGGCTCGTCGAGCACGATCAGCCGCGTGTTCGTGACGAGAGCGCGGGCGATCGCGACGCGCTGCCGCTGTCCGCCCGAGAATTCATGCGGAAACAGCCTTGCCACTTCCGGGCGCAGTCCGACCAGTTCCAATACCTCGGCGACGCGCTCGCGCTGCTGCTGCCGAGTCATGCCGGTGTGGATTTGCAGCGGTTCGGCGATGATTTCGCTGACCCGCATGCGCGGGCTCAGCGAGCTGTATGGGTCCTGGAATACGACCTGAACCTCGCGGCGGTAGCGCATCAAATCGGACCCGGTGATCGCGCCGATATCGCGTCCGTCATAGCGGATCGCGCCGGAGGTCGGTCTTTCCTGCAGCAGGATCAGCTTCGAGGTTGTCGTCTTGCCGCAGCCGGATTCGCCGATAACCCCCACAGTCTCGCCCGGCTCGATCGTGAAATCGACGCCGTCCACCGCCTTGACCCAGGCGATCCGGCGCCGCGGAAACAGCGCGGTCGTGACCGGGAAATGTTTTGTCAGACCGTCAATTTCCAGCAGCGGCTGCGGCATGGCGGTCCCCTGGGTGGTGCTCCGGGCGGTCGCCGGAGTATGGGGTTGCGAGATCCGGCGCGCCGCTCGAGGCGAGCCAGCACCGCGCCGACCACGCTTCGGCAAGCGCCACCTCCGGCGGCTGTCTGGCGGCGCAATCCGGCAGGGCTTCGGGACAGCGCGGGTGAAAGGCGCAGCCCGGCGGCAAGGTCGCGAGGTCCGGCGGCTGCCCCGGGATCGCGACCAGCTTTTCCTTGCTGCCCAGCCGCGGCATCGAACCGAGCAGCGCCTTTGTGTAGGGGTGCCGGCCGCCGTTGAACAGCTGTCGCACGCTGCCGGCCTCGACGATCCTGCCGGCATACATCACCGCGAGCTTGTCGCACATCCGCGCGACGATCCCGAGATTGTGCGTGACAAAGATGATCGCGACCCCGGTCTGCTCCTGCAATTCACGCAGCAAATCGAGATATTGCGCCTGGATCGTCACATCGAGATTGGTCGTCGGCTCGTCGGCGATGATCAGCTTGGGACCGCCGGCCAGCGCGATCGCGCCGACAATCCGCTGCCGCATGCCGCCCGACATCTGATGCGGATACTCGCGCATCCGCATCGCCGGCGACGGGATGCGCACTGCGTTCAACAGCTCGCGCACCCGCTCGCGCAGCTTCCCGCCGCGCAGCGCCCGGTGGTAATAGGCCGGCTCCATCACCTGGCGGTAGATGCTGAACAGCGGGTTCAGCGAGGCCATCGGGTCCTGCAGGATCATCGCGATCTGGGCGCCGCGAATATGCCGCATCTCGCGCGGACGCTTGGTCGTCAGCTCCTCGCCCATGAACGCGATCGAGCCCCCGACAATGCGGGCCGCGGCCGGCAGCAGGTTGACCACCGACTGACAGGTCGTCGTCTTGCCGCAGCCGGATTCCCCGACCAGCCCGAGCGTCTCGCCTTCGTTCAGCGTAAAGCTGACGCCGTCGACGGCCTTGACGACACGCTCGCCGCCGAACGACACGTAATGCGTGTGCAGGTCCGTGACCTGAAGCAGCGGGGGCATCAGATTACCTTTCCCGCGGGCTTGACCCGCGGGTCCACGTCTTCGTTCAAGCCGATCCTAGAAGAAGACGTGGATAGCCGGGTCAAGCCCGGCCACGGGGTCAGGGAAAACACGTTCATAAGCGTATCGCGTGACGCTACAGGTTGCGCAGCTGCGGATCGAGCCGGATGCGCAGCCAGTCGCCCATCAGCTGCGTCGCCAGCACCACCATCATGATGCACAGGCCGGGCAGCACGGTCAGCCACCAGTCGCCCACCATCAGCATCGACCGTCCGTCGGCCAGCATCGATCCCCAAGCCGGCTGCGGCGGCGGCACCCCGACCCCGAGAAACGACAGCGACGCCTCGGCGATGATCACGACGCCGATCGTCAGGCTGGCCAGCACCATCGCGGAATTGAGCACGTTCGGCGCGACATGGCGCAGAATTACGCGGGTGCGCGATGCTCCGGCGATCTCGGCGAGCTTGACGAACTCGCGCTCGCGCAGGCTCAGCACCTCGCCGCGGATCACCCGGGCGTAGCGCGTCCAGTACACGCAGCCGAGGATGATGATGATATTCCACATGCTGGGGCCGACCATCGTCGCGAGGAAGATCGCGAACACCAGCGCCGGCAATGCCAGCCAGGCGTCGGTCACGCGCATGATCGCCTGATCCGCCCAGCCGCCGAGATAACCGGACAGGACGCCCAGCGTCGTACCAATCCCGCCCGCGACGATC
>JBFXDF010000033.1:0-23830 GCA_050181375.1 Alphaproteobacteria bacterium | reverse complement strand
TTTCACGTGAAACACCGTGAGCAGAAGGACCAGACCGAGCTTTGTCCAAATCCAGCCCTGGCGCCAATCGACCGCGCCGGGCACCGACAAGAGCAGACCGCCGAAGAAATAGGTCATAACGACGGCCGGCAGCATAATACCGCGCAACAGCCGCCGTTCCATGACTTCGAGCATTGCGGCGCGGCGGGATTCGGGCGGCACGTCGGCGTGGTAGACATAGAGCCGCGGCAGATACAGCAGCCCGGCCATCCAGGCGATGATCGCGATTATGTGGAACGCCTTCAGCCAGGGATAGGCGGCGACCAGAAAACCGCTCACGCCGCTGTCGCTCGCGCCGCTCCCGGGTCCGCCGAGACGCCGCGAACCAGATCGGCCAGCGCGGCGATGAACCGGGGATCGGCGCCGACGGTCGGTACGCGGCGATAGAACGGGACCCCGATCCGTTCCGCGAATCGGCGATAGTCGCGGTCGAGTTCGACCAGCGTCTCCGAATGCTCCGAGACGAACGAGATCGGCACGACAACGACACCGACCCGGTCGCGCGCCGCTCGCCGCAGTTCCTCCTCGACCGAGGGGCCGATCCAGGCCAGCGGGCCGACCCGGCTCTGGTAGCACACGACCGAATCGATCCCCGGCCAATCGAGCGCCCGCAGCAGCGCGGCGGCGGTCGTTGCGACCTCGCGCGGATAAGGATCGCCGGCCTTGACGATCTTTTCCGGCAGCCCGTGCGCGCTGAGCAGCAGCCGGACCGGACGCGGATCGGCCTGGGCCGCTTCTATCTCGGCCGCATCGAGCGCATCGCGGGTCAAAGCCGCGAGGGCGGCGGTGAAGCCGGAGGCCGCCGGATAGGATCGGATGCTCCGGGTCGGCACGTCCAGGCGTTGCCGCCGTGCCTCGCGCGACCAAGCGGCAAGGGAGGATTGGGTCGTGGTGGTTGAGAATTGCGGATAGAGGGGCAGCAGCACGATCTCGTCCGGGGACCATGTCTTAGCCTCGGACACGGTTACCGGGGTCGGCGGGCGCCAATAACGCATCGCGACAAAGCAGCGATGGGCGACACCGGGTTCCCGGTTGCCAAGCTCGCCTTCGAGCGCCCGCGCCTGGGCCTGCGTGTTGGCGAGAAGCGGCGAGGCGCCGCCGAGCTGGGCGTAGATCCGGCGCGCGGCGGGCGCACGGCGCGACGCGATCAGCGCCGCGAGCGGGAGCCGTAACGGCGCCGGCAGCCGGATAATCGCCGGATCGCTGAACAGATTGTAGAGAAATGGGCGCACCGCCTCGGGCGAATCGGGCCCGCCCAGATTCATCAGCACGACCGCGCGGCGCGTCACCTCAGCCAACTCTCCCGCGATCCGGGACGAGCGGCTCCGCGAGCAGCCGGGCCAGTGCGGCGACGTGCGACGGCGGCGTCTGCGGCAGGATGCCGTGGCCGAGATTGAACACGAACGGCCCACCCCCGAGCGCGCAGCGAATGTCCGCCACTGCCTTCTCCATCGCCGCGCCGCCGACCAGCAGCGCGACCGGGTCGAGATTGCCCTGGACAGGCAGACGCGGTTGCAGCCGGTCGCGCGCGAACCCGGTCGGCACGGTCGTGTCGAGCGAGACGGCGCCGACGCCGCTTTCCGCCGCATAGCGCTCGTAGAGCAACCCCGCGCCGCGCGGAAATCCGATCACTGGCACCTCCGGAAACCGCTCTCGCAGTGCTGCCCCGATCCGCCGGGTCGGCGCGACGACCCAGTTCTCGAATTCGCATTGCGGCAAAACGCCGGCCCAGCTGTCGAACAGCTGCACCGCTTCGGCCCCGGCCGCGATCTGTTCCGACAGGTACGCAATCGTCGCCTCGGCGATCAGGTCGATCAGCGCGGCGAACCCGCCGGGGTCGCGATAGGCCCAGCCCCGGGTCAGGCGGAAATCCCGGCTCGACCCGCCCTCCACCATGTAGGTCGCGACAGTCCATGGCCCGCCGGCAAACCCGATCAGCGCCGCGCCGTCGGGCAGACCGCCGCGCACCAGACGCACGGTTTCGTACACCGGATCGAGCGACGCCAGGCCGGCCAGGCTGAGGCGTCCGATGCCGCCGTTCTCGTCGAGCCGGTCGAGAACCGGGCCGTCCTCCGCGAATTCGAGACGCTGACCGAGCGCCTGCGCGATCAGCAGGATATCGGCGAACAGGATCGCCGCATCCATCCCGAAGCGGCGCACCGGCTGCAACGTTGCCTCGGCCGCGAGATCGGGCGTCAGACAGAATTCGACAAAACCCCCGGCAAGCGCGCGCAGCGCCCGATATTCCGGAAGGTAACGCCCGGCTTGCCGCATCAGCCACCACGGGGGCCGATCGAGGGTTTCTCCAGCAAACGCGCGCAGCAGCTTCTTGGTCTGTCCGGCGGACATTCGATGCGCTCTGCCTACCTCTAAATTTTTAAAGAATTCTAATATGATGTAGTAGTAGATGGGGATGCGGGAAGCGGGGACAAAATCTTATCCGGCGCGCTGTGCACCGGTGCGATCGCCGAGCCGGCGAGTGGCTTGGATCTTGGGCATAAATCGAAATCAACCGCGGATTCAGTTATATAGAACCATGCGTTATCGGGTATATGGAGAGCAATGGCGCGTGTCCCGAGCAGTATTCCCCAATTCCCCGGAGGCTGGAAAACGACGCGTTTTGCCGCCGCAAATCGACCGCTCGATGCAATCGAAAACGGGGACTGAATCGCGAGTGGACAGCGCCGCGCCCGGTTTTCCCCGCTGCCGGAAATTCGATTCACAATGTCCGGCGGGTTTTCCGCTGGAGTTCAGTCCGCCGGCTTCGATGGTGCCGACGTCAACAACGAGAAGCGGCGCCGGGCGCGGCACTTCCGTGCGGCTCGGGGCCCCGGCATGCGAGAGAGCGCCATGGCGCTGACCCGGTTTCATCTGCATCTCGTCTCCGATTCGACCGGGGACACCGTACATTCGGTGGCGCGCGCCTGCCTTGTGCAATTCGACGAGACCCAGGCGATCGAGCACGTCTGGAGCATGGTGCGCACCCGCGCTCAGATCGAACGGGTCGTCGCCGGGATCGAGGCGAACCCCGGCGTTGTCTTGTTCACAATGGTCAACGAGGCGTTGCGCCAGATTTTGCAGGATGGCTGCCGGCGGCTGCAGGTACCTGGGATCCCGGTGCTCGATCCGGTTATCGGGGCGCTCGGCTCCTATCTGGGACGCGAGAGCCGCGGGCTGCCCGGCAAGCAGCATCTGCTCGACAACGAGTATTTCGCGCGCATCGATGCGATGACGTTCGCGATCAACCATGACGACGGTCAGTCTCCGTGGGGCATCAACGACGCCGATATCTGCCTCGTCGGCGTATCGCGCAGTTCGAAGACCCCGACCTGCCTCTATCTCGCCAATCGCGGGATCAAAGCGGCGAACGTACCGTTCGTGCCGGGAATTCCGTTGCCGCCGGAATTGCTGATGGCGAAAAAGCCGCTGATTGTCGGGCTGACAAACGATCCGGAACGGCTGATCCAGTTGCGCCGCAACCGGCTGAGCCTGCTCGACCAGAACCAGGCCACCGACTATACCGACATCGAGGCGGTGCGGAGCGAGGTCCGCGAGGCCCGCCGTGTTTTCGCGCAACATCATTGGCCGGTAATCGACGTGACGCGCCGGTCGATCGAGGAGACCGCCTCCTCGATATACAAGCTGCTGATGCGCCGTCACGGCGCCGCCGCTTGAGATCATGCCAACTGAGCGCATTGTCCTTGCCTCCGCGAGCGCGGCGCGGGCCGCCCTGCTGCGCGCGGCCGGGGTCGAGTTTGCCGTCGAACCGGCAGCGATCGACGAGGCGGCGATCAAACAGACGGCGCGGCGCGGCGGCGAATCCGCGATCGGCTGCGCAGTCGTTCTTGCCACCGAGAAAGCGTGCGCCGTGTCGCGGCGCAACCCCGATTCGCTCGTTCTAGGGGGCGATCAGGTGCTCGCGTGCGGCACGGAATGGTTTGACAAGCCGCGTGATCTCGGCGAGGCGCGGCGACAGCTCCTCGCGCTGCGCGGGCGCACGCATATTCTGGCGACGGCGGTTTGCGCGGTTCAGGCCGAGGTGCCGTTGTGGCGTGCGACGAGCGTTCCGGCACTGACGATGCGGCGTTTCAGCGAGGAATTTCTCGACGCGTATCTGGCCGCGGAGGGCGACGCGGTGCTCGGCTCGGTCGGCGCCTATCGCCTTGAAGGGCGGGGGCCGCAACTATTTACAAGGATCGACGGCGATTATTTCGCGATACTCGGTTTGCCGCTGATCGAGCTTCTCGGTGCGCTGCGCGAACGCGGATTGCTGCCGGCGTGAACAAATCGGTGCCACAAGGACGTTCTCGGCGATGCCCGATGGACATCCCCGGGAGGCGAAAAGGAGGTCGATGAGGATCACCGGTCGTACCAGGCTCGCCGGGATCATGGGGTGGCCGGTGGCGCATTCGCGCTCGCCGGCGCTGCACAATTTCTGGATCGACGAGCACGGGATCGACGGCGTCTATGTGCCTCTGCCGGTAGAGCCCGAACAGCTGGAGCGGGCCTTGCGCGCGTTGCCGGCGCTCGGGTTTCGCGGCTGCAACATCACGCTGCCGCACAAGGAGGCGGCCCTGGCGATCGTCGATTCCGTCGATCCGATGGCGCGGCGCATCGGCGCCGTCAACACGATCGTCGTGATGCCCGACGGATCGCTCGAAGCGAGCAATACCGACGCGTTCGGGTTTCGCGAGAACCTGCGCGAGTCGGCGCCGGACTGGCACCCGATGGACGGGGCGGCGGTCGTGCTCGGGGCGGGCGGCTCGGCCCGCGCGGTGACGGCGGCGCTGACCGAGTTGCGGGTTCCCGAGATCCGGCTTGTCAACCGGACCCTCGAACGCGCCGAGGCGCTGGCGCGCGATCTCGGCGACGCCGGTACCCGCATCACCGCTCATGACTGGGGATCGCGCGGCGACGTTCTCGGCGGCGCCGGCCTGCTGGTCAACACGACGAGCCTCGGCATGTCCGGCGCGCCGGAGCTGGAGATCGATCTGTCGCAACTGCCGCTCGGCGCGACCGTTGTCGATATCGTGTATGTTCCGCTGGAAACGCCGCTGCTGGCCGCGGCGCGGCAACGCGGCAATTGCACGGTCGATGGTCTCGGCATGCTGCTGCACCAGGGACGGCCCGGGTTCGAGGCATGGTTCGGAACTCCGGCGCGGGTGACGCGCGAATTGCGTGCGGCCGTGCTGACGACGCTCGCCGCGCCGCGGTAGGGGACGGCCGTGATCGTTCTGGGCCTCACCGGCTCGATCGGCATGGGTAAGAGCACGGCAGCCGGCATGCTGCGGCGGCTCGGTGTCCCGCTGTTCGACGCCGATGCCGTCGTTCATCGTTTGCTGGCACCGGGAGGGAAGGCGGTGGCCGCCGTCGAACGGGCGTTTCCCGGTGTCCGGGACGACACCGGAGCGATCGACCGGCGCCGTCTCGGAACCCGGGTGTTCGGCGATCCGGCGGCGCTGCGGCGTCTCGAAGCAATCCTGCACCCGATGGTCCGGGAGGCGGAAACCCGGTTTGTCAGACAGGCGCGGGCGCGGCGCGAGAGGCTGGTTGTGCTCGACATCCCGCTTCTCTACGAGACCGGTGCGCCCGAGCGCTGCGATTATGTGCTCGTCGTCTCGGCACCGGCGCGCGTGCAGCGCGAGCGGGTGATGCGCCGTCCGGGCATGACCGAGAGCCGCTTCGCAAGCATTCTGCAGGCGCAGATGCCGGATCGCGAGAAACGCCGGCGCGCCGACTTTGTCGTGTCGACCGGCCTCGGGCGCGAATTGACGTTCCGACGGTTGCGTCGGGCGGTCGCCGCGTTGCGGCACCGGCAATCCGCCTGCCGCCGAAGGGGTTGCCCGCCGGCGGTCGGTTAGAGCGGCACCATTCGATGCAATTGACAACCGGCGATTGGAGAACCGGCCGGAACAACGGACGCTTGTCCAAACGGCGTCGGTGAACCAAAGTGATTGCCGATGATACGGCTGACAAAACGCCTGCTGTTCGCGATCGAGGCGGTTCTCGACATCGCCTATAATGGCGGCGCCGCTCCGGTGCGCTCGGCCGAAATCACCGAGCGCGAGCGCATCCCGCGCCGCTATCTCGAACCGGTGCTGCAAGAATTGGTGCGCGACGGCATCCTGGTCGGCATTCGCGGCCCGAGCGGCGGCTATCGTCTGGCGCGCGAACGCCGCCGGATCAGTCTGGGCGACATCGTGCGCTCGGTGCGGAAGCTCGAAACCGGCGAGGACCCAATGAGCGATCCGGCCGGCAGCGAACTCGGGCATAAGGTCGTGCGGCCGCTATGCGTCGAATTGCAGGAAGAGGCGATGCAGCGGCTCGATGCGCTCACGCTCGATGAGCTGTGCGGCCGCGCCCACCGCGCCGGCATCGAGGGGCGGGTCGCGCGGGCCGGAGATTTCGAGATCTGATCCGTCGCGCTGTCGGGTCGGGACCGCCTGCCCGTTGCAAGCCCAACCGCGACGATGCAAGCTTCGGCCGATGGCAGGCGAGGGCGAGGCGATGACCACAGACCACGATCACTCCGACCGGCACGCGCACGGACCCGGCGAGATGTCGGAACTGTCCGACATGCAGCTGCGGGTGCGCGCGCTTGAAACAATCCTGACCGAAAAGGGCTATGTCGAGCCGGCGGCGCTCGATCAGATTGTCGAGAATGTCGAGACAAAGATCGGCCCGCATATCGGCGCCCGGATCGTGGCGCGCGCCTGGGTCGATCCCGAATTCAAGCGTCGCCTGCTCGAAGACGCGACCGAGGCGGTCAATGCGCTGGCCGGGTTCGATCCGGTCGCGGCCCACCTGATCGCGGTCGAGAACACGCCGCGGACGCATCACATGGTTGTCTGCACGCTGTGCTCCTGCTATCCGTGGTCGGTGCTGGGTCTGCCGCCGGTCTGGTACAAATCGGCCCCGTACCGTTCGCGCACGGTGATCGATCCGAAAGGCGTGCTGGCGGATTTCGGGGTCGCGCTGCCGCCCGAGACCGAGATCCGCATCTGGGACTCGACCGCCGAGACCCGCTTCCTGGTCGTGCCGATGCGGCCCGCCGGCACTGACGGCTGGAGCGAGGAGCAGCTCGCGCAGCTCGTCACGCGCGACAGCATGATCGGCACCGGTCTGCCGAAATCGCCCGCCGCGGCGGGACGGGAGGCCGCGCCATGACAAATTCGGTGCACGATATGGGCGGGATGCACGGTTTCGGTCCGGTCGAGGCCGAGCCGAACGAGCCCGTCTTTCACGCGGATTGGGAGAAGCGGGTGCTCGCGATGCAACGGGCGATGGGCTTTACCGGTCTGTGGACGATCGACGGCGGCCGCTCCTCGCTCGAAAACCTGCCGCCGGTAACCTACCTTGCTTCTTCCTATTACGAGCGGTGGTTCCGCGGCCTCGAACGCCGCGTCGTCGCGCACGGGCTGGTCGGGGAGGACGAGATCGGCGCCGGCCGCTCGCTGCGCCCCGGACGATTGCTGAACCGCAAGCTGACCCTGGCGGACGCGAGAAAATGGGTCTGGCCGAAATACGAACGCCCGGCGCCGGCCGCCGCCCGGTTCAAGGAAGGCGACCGGGTCCACGCCAGAAATATCAATCCGCTGACGCATACGCGGCTGCCGCGCTACGCCCGCGGCAAGCTCGGCACGGTGGAGGCGATCCGCGGCTGTCATGTCTACCCCGACACCGCCGCGCTCGGCGACCATGAGCACGCCGAGTGGCTTTATACGGTTGTGTTCTCGGCCCGCGAATTGTGGGGCGACGACGCCGACCCGAGCGTCACGGTGTCGATCGAGGCGTTCGAGCCGTATCTCGATCCGGCGTGAGCGGCGGGAAATGAGCGACGGTGCCGATTTCGCCGATGCGGTCGCGGCGTTGCCGGACCTGCCGCGCGACGCGGGAGGTCCGGTGTTCGGCGAGCCGTGGCAGGCGCAGGCCTTCGCGATGACCGTGGCCTTATATCGGCGGGGCGTGTTCAGCTGGCCGGAATGGGCCGCGGCGCTCGGCGCGGAAATCAAGCGGGCGCAGGAAGCCGGCGACCCGGATACCGGCGAGACGTATTACCGGCACTGGCTGAACGCGCTCGAACGGCTGGTCGCCGAGAAGAGCATTGCCGAACCGGCCGATTTGTCGCGCTATCGCGATGCCTGGCATCGCGCCGCCGATCGCACGCCGCACGGCTTGCCGATTGAGCTGCGAGCGGAGGATTTCTCCGACGGCCGATGAGCAGGAGGAGCGTCGGTTGTCGAACCGTCAGGCCACGCGGTCGCCCTGCCTGATCTCGACGGTGCGGTTGTCGACCGCGGGGAGCATCTGGGCCGGGTCGCGGGTCACGACGACGTCGATCACGGTCGGACGGTCGCGCTCCTCGATGCCTTGCCGCAGCGCCGGCGCCAGCGCCTCGGGGTCCTCGACGCGGATGCCGCCGCAACCCATTGCGCGGGCGATCGCGGCATAATCCATCTCGACAAGATCGGCCGACTGGTAGCGCCCGCCCATCATGACGTGCTGCAGCGCCTTGACATAGCCGGAGGCGGCGTTGTTGACGACAATGACGGTCAGGCCGCAGCCGATGCGGCGTGCGGTTTCCAACTCGCCGAGCATCATGTTGAACCCGCCGTCGCCGCTGATCGCGACCACCGGCCGGTCGGGCGCGGCCAGCCACGCCCCCATCCCGCCAGGCAGCCCGTAGCCGATCGACGCAAAGCCGCGATCCGGGATGAAATGCCGTCCCGCCTTCTTCGTGTCGTACAGCAGCCCGGTCCAATGCCCGGCGAAACCGCCATCGGCGACGAGGATCGCATCTTCCGGCAGGGTCCGGTTCAGCTCGCGGCACAGCCGCGCCATGTGCACCGGTCGGTCGCGCGACTCGAGCCTGGGCGCGGCATCGTCTTCCCACTTTTTCATGCGCGGCGCGATCTCGGCGACATGGTCGGCCCGCGCCGAACGCGTGGCGGCGGCACTGTCGGAGAGCGCCTCGGCGAGGTCCTCGAGCCCGGCGCGCGCGTCGCCCCAGAGCGCGATTTCGGCTGGGATGCAGCGGCCGATCTCCTCGGCGACGATGTCGAGATGGATGACCGGGATATGCGGCGGCGGCAGCGCGAAGCGCTTGGTCGCGATCTCGCCGAGCTTGCAGCCGACGACGATCAGGCAATCGGAAGCCTCGATCAGATCGTTCGCGATGCGCGAATAGCGCCCGAACAGGCCGAGGTTGAGCGCATTCGCGCAGGCGATGCCGCCCTTGCCGCTCATCGTTTGCGCGACCGGAATCGCCTGGGCCTCGGCGAATTCGGTCAGCGCGTTCCAGGCTTCCGACAGATGGATGCCGCCGCCGGTCAGCAGCACCGGCCGTTTCGCCTTCGCGATCAGCCGCGCGGCGCGCTCGATATCGGCGCGGTCCGGGCGGATGCGCCGCGCCGGGGCTTTCAGCGTTGCTTCGTCGATGACGAAATCCTCGGGCGCGAAATCGTGCATGCCGTGTGCGACATCCTCCGGCACATCGAGCAGCACCGGCCCCGGCCGTCCCGAAGTCGCGACCGCGAAGGCGCGGCGTACCAGCTCGGGGACGCGGCCGGTGGTCTCGACGCGGATCAGCTCCTTGACGGCGGGTTTGAGGATTTCGGTCTGGCGGCATTCCTGGGTCATGTTCTTCCAGGAATGCATGCGGTTGGTGTCGCCGGCGATCGCAACGATCGGGATACCGCCGTTCAGCGACTCGACGAGACCGGTGACGAGGTTGGTCGCGCCGGGGCCCAAGGTGCCGTCGCAAATGCCGGGCCGGTTGGTCACGCGGGCATAAGCGTCGGCGGCGAAGGCGCCGCAGCGCTCGTCGTTGATCAGGTGGTGATCGAGGCCGACGAGACCGACCGCATCGTAAAACGGCAGAAGCTGGAACCCGCCCATGCCGAAGATCGGTCCGGCGCCGGCGAGGCGCAGCATCTCGGCGAGCGCCCGTCCGCCGGTCATCGTGCCCGACGGGCGGTTTTGCAGCGTGAGGCTCATCTTGCTTCTCCTCTCGTCGTTATTGCGAGGAGCGCGCCGTTGTCGAGGCCCGCGGCCTTGACCCGTGGGCGACGGGGCAGTCGCGCGGCAAACAGGGTCGAGACGGATCGAGATCGCTTCGCTGCGCTCGCAATGACACCCCTATCTGGAAAGACTGCGGCGCAGCCCGGCGACGAAATCGCGCGCGGCCATGCCCTCGTGCAGATCAAGCGTGGCGGCGGTTGCATTGACCCGGCTGACGATCCCGTCCTGGTACGTCGAGCGCGCGTCGCCGATGCGGGCGCTCGAGGCCGAGACCGTTGCGGCCGGAATGCCGCGCGCCTCGAGCGCCGGCAGACGCGAGGCGCCGGCTCCGTCCTTGCCGATCCCGGCGTCGTTGTAGAGGGCGCCGCGCACATCGTATTTGAGCGCGGTCTCGGGCCGGCCGCCGAGCAGACCGCCATGCGAGCCGGTGACGACAATCGCACTGCCATGCTCGGGCGTGACGAGCGAGGC
Organism: Alphaproteobacteria bacterium; assembly: GCA_050181375.1. Taxonomy (GTDB): domain Bacteria; phylum Pseudomonadota; class Alphaproteobacteria; order ATCC43930; family CGMCC-115725; genus DATARH01. Next base: position 13,300 of record JBFXDF010000033.1, on the reverse strand, counting down.
CGAGTCGAGCGCCCAAACTGGCGGCGGATCGGCGATCAGCAGGAATGCCCCCTCGATCGCCTCGGGCGGCGCGCGGTCGGTCGGTTGCGCCCGTTGCAGCAGGGCGGCGGCATCGCGGCAGGACTGGCCGGGAGCGACCCCGAGCGCGGCGGCCAGCGCGTTCGCATGCGTGATGATTCCTGATGCCATCGTGTCGGCGCCGTCGCCGATCCGCGCGCTCTCGTGGCCGACCGTCGCGGCCGGCATGCCGAATTCTTGCAGGTAGTCGAGACCGCCGATCCCGGCGCGGTCGCGGCCGACACCGGCGTCGTTGAAGACCGCGGCGACGGCGCGCAATTTGGCGGCGAGGTAAGCGGCGTAAATCCCGCCATGCGAGGCGTTGACGACGACCGCCCTTGCGGCCTCGGGTCCGATCCGGGTGATGCTGTCGGCGACGACGATCGGAGCGGGCGTCTTTGTCATCGCGCGGCCCTCCGAAGCCGGGAGGCGAACGACAGGTGCCGGCTATACCCCCACCCTAACCCTCCCCCGCTAGCGGGGGAGGGAATGGGAGGGGGCATGCGGACTATGCCGAGCAATCCGGCTTCGGTAATCGCGGCCATCATGGCGCTCACGCCGCCGCTTCCGGGCGGCGCGCGTCCAGCACCTCGCGGATGGCGGCGATGATGCGGTGGCGGTTCGGGAAGACGTAATCCTCGAGCACGGGACTATAGGGGATCGGCACCTGCAACGCGCAGACCCGTTTTACCGGCGCCTTGAGGCGGGCGAAGGTGGCGGCGTCCTCGGTCGCGAGCGCGGCGATCTCGGCCGAGAAGCCGGCGGTCGGCCCGGCCTCGTCGGCGATCACGAGCCGGCCGGTTTTGCGCACCGAGTTGCGGATCGTTTCGGCATCGAGCGGCACGAGGCTGCGCGGATCGACGATCTCGACCGAAATCCCCTCTTTCGCCAGCTCCTCGGCGGCGGCGAGCGCCTCGTGCACCAGCCAGGCCAGCGCCACGACGGTGACATCGCCGCCCTCCCGCTTCACGTCGGCAACCCCGAGCGGGATCGTGTAGTCCTCGTCCGGCACCGGCCCCCTGGTCGCCATGAGCCGGCTCGACTCGAACGAGATGACCGGGTTGTTGTCGCGGATCGCGGTCTTCAAGAGGCCCTTCATGTCGCGGGGGGTCGAGGGCAGAAACATCTTCAGCCCGGCGACATTCATGAACATCGAATAGGGCGATTGCGAATGCTGCGCCGCGACCCTGCCGCCGCCGCCGACCGACGCGCGAAACAGCATCGGAAAATTCACCTGGCCGCCGAACATGTAGTGGATTTTCGCGGCCTGGTTGACGATCTGGTCCATCGCGACAAAGCAGAACGTGACCTGCCGCCAATCGACGATCGGCCGGAACCCGCACCCGGCCGCGCCGATGCCGATGCCGGTAAAGGCGGCCTCGGTGATCGGCGTCACCTTGATGCGTTGCTCGCCGAATTCGGTCATGAGGGGCCCGATCGCGTCGGTCGACATGTAAAAGATTTTCGGATCGCGCCGCATCTCCTCGGCGATCGCTTCGAGGGCGGCCTCGTTGTATGTCAGTTCCCGCATCGTCCGGCTCCTCGGCTGAAATCAAGTCTACCGCAAAGACCGCGACGGTTGCACCAAGGCTGTCACCGCAGGGCACCTACCCGACATAGCCGAGCAGCTTTGCGCGCTGCTTCGGTGTGAATTCCGCGGCGCGGCGGGCCGCTTTTCCCTGTTCCGGGCGCGGTTTGCTGCTTCTGCAGGAAATCTGCAGCAAACGGACCCCCGGACTCGTGGCGCCGCGCGGGTTTCGCGGCCGCGCGGGGCAAAATTTGCAGCAAAAGAACAGCAAACACCCGTCGGCCAGCGCTCCGACCCGGTTGCACCGGGTTGTTTCATACGCTTGCAATGTGGCGAATTTCGCATTGTCGCGCGCCGCCGCATTGCGCTCTTTCGGGGGTGACGGTGGGGCCGGGATGGACCATTCTCGGCGGCGCAACAGGTCAGACCGGGAGATCAGCAATGCCAGTGGCCATCCGCAACGTCGCCCGCGAGAAGCTCGAAGCGGGAAAATTGTCGCTCGGCGTCGGCATCCGCATGACGCGCAGCGTCGAGATCGCCAAGGCGATGGCGGTGGCGGGGTTCGACTGGCTGTTTCTCGACATGGAGCACGGCGTCATGTCGCTGGAAAGCTGCGCGCAGATCGCGACGGCGGCGCTCGACGCCGGCATCACGCCGATCGCGCGCGTGCCGAACGGCGAATACCCGATGGCGACGCGCGCGCTCGACAACGGCGTGCTCGGCATCGTCGTGCCGCATGTCGATACCGCAGAGGAGGCGCGCGAGGTCGTCGACCGGCTGAAATACCCGCCATTGGGGCACCGCTCGATGGGCGGCATCGGGCCGCATTACGGGCTGCGCGCGGCCTCGACCGGCGAGGCGGCCGAGGCGCTCAACACCGCCAATCTGACGATCGTGATGCTCGAAACCCCGACCGCGATCGCCAATGCCGACGCGATTGCCGCGGTACCCGGCATCGACGTGCTGCTGATGGGCACCAACGATCTGTGCGCCGAGATGGGGATACACGGCCAGTTCGGGCACGACCGCGTCGTCGAGGCGTATCGCGCGCTGATCGCGGCCTGCAAGAAGCACGGCAAATTCGCCGGCATGGGCGGCGTCTACACCGAGGACCTGCTGCCGCGGTATATCGAAATGGGTGTGCGCTTTGTTCTGGCCGGCCAGGACGGGCCGTTCATGATGGCCGCGGCAACCGCCCGCACCGCCTTTATGCGCAAGGTTTTCGGCGGCTGAAGCATGCGTTAACCCAGGCCAAGAAAGCCGGGACCCATTTTCCGCATCTCGCAGGCGGCCGAATGGGTCCCGGCTTTCGCCGGGACAGCGGTGGAGTCTCGGGCAAATTTATTCGCGAGGCGAGATGGCGGATACCGTCTTACGCGGCGACGTGAAAAAAGTGGTTCTGGCCTATTCGGGCGGGCTCGATACGTCGGTGATCCTGCGCTGGCTGCAGGAGATGTATCGGTGCGAGGTCGTGACCTTCACCGCCGATCTCGGCCAGGGCGAGGAGCTGGAGCCGGCGCGCCGGAAAGCCGAAATGATGGGGGTGCGCGAGGTCTTTATCGACGATCTGCGCGAGGAGTTCGTGCGCGATTTCGTCTTTCCGATGTTCCGCGCCAACGCGCTCTACGAGGGGCAATATCTGCTCGGCACGTCGATCGCCCGGCCGTTGATCGCCAAGCGCCAGATCGAGATCGCGCGGCAGACCGGGGCCGACGCGGTGGCGCACGGCGCGACCGGCAAAGGCAACGATCAGGTGCGGTTCGAGCTTAGCTATTACGCGCTCGCCCCGGACATCAAGGTCATCGCGCCGTGGCGCGAGTGGGACCTGACCTCGCGCACCCGCCTCGTCGATTACGCCGACAAGCACCAGATCCCGATCCCGCGCGACAAGCGCGGCGATGCGCCGTTCTCGGTCGACGCCAACCTCTTGCACATCTCGGCCGAGGGCAAGGTGTTGGAGGACCCGTGGGTCGAGCCCGAGGAGTACGTCTACAGCCGGACGGTGGCGCCGGAACAGGCGCCCGACGCGCCGGAGTATGTCGAGATCGACTTCGCGCGCGGCGACCCGGTGGCGATCGACGGCGCGGTGCTGTCGCCGGCGGCGGTGCTGTCCCGCCTCAACGAGCTCGGCGGCAGGCACGGGATCGGCCGGCTCGACCTGGTCGAGAACCGCTTTGTCGGGATGAAATCGCGCGGCGTCTACGAGACCCCCGGCGGCACGATCCTTTATCAGGCGCATCGCGGCATCGAGAGCCTCTGCCTCGATCGCGGCGCGATGCACCTCAAGGACGAGCTGATGCCGCGCTATGCCGAGCTGATCTATAACGGGTTCTGGTTCTCGCCGGAGCGCGAGATGCTGCAGGCGCTGATCGACAAGAGCCAGGAAAAGGTCGAGGGCCGGGTGCGGCTGAAGCTCTATAAGGGGTCGGCGCGCGTCGTCGGCAGGCAATCGCCGAACAGCCTCTACAGCCTCGCGCATGTGACGTTCGAGGAGGACCGGGTTTACGACCAGCGCGACGCCGAGGGGTTTATCAAGCTCAACGCGCTGCGCCTGCGTCTCGCCGCAAGCCGCAACGGGGGCTGACCGCGCCGAGACCGCTCCTAGGCGGCAAAGAGGTCAAACGGTTATGCGACCGCTGCATTTGTGCGGTGCACAAAGTGCAGTCGACAACTATTAACCCTTGGGACTAGATGCCCACCCGAAAGGGTGCGTCACGCGCACCCGTTTCTTCTGAAAGGGTGGGTAAATGTCCGCTTTCGTCAAATCGGCGGTCTTGAGTCTTGCGCTGGCGGCCGGCGTCGCGGGTTCGGCCTATGCGCAGTCCGACAACATCGCGGCGCTGCCGCCCGACGCGCCGGCGACCGCCGCCCCGCAAGGGGCCGTGCTCGCCCCGTCGCCGCAATATGTCGGTCCCGAACCGGGAATTACCTGGAGCGCCCAGGAAAAGCAGACGCAGCCGGTGCAGGCGTCGCCGAAATATGTCGGTCCCGATCCCGGGGTCACGTGGAGCGCGCAGGAGCGCCAGACCCAGCCGGTTCAGCCGTCGCCGCAGTATATCGGCCCGTCGCCGACGATTGGCTCCGGCGGCAGCGACTCCGATTAGCGCGACGCCGCAGCGGGGCGGAACGGGTTGTTCCGCCCCGCCGCGCCGGGCAACTATGCCGAGGATGCATTTTTGCGGCGCAGAAAATTCATTTGAAGCCTGTTGTCCTTTCGCCTAGGTATCCCGCCGGAAGGTGCCAGTTGCGCGCCTGTCACCCACAGAAGGCGGTTCCATGTCCACTCTCGTCAAATCGGCTGTCCTGGGCCTCAGCCTGCTGGCCGGCGCCGCGGTTTCCGCGTACGCCCAGTCCGACAGCGTCGCCGCGCTGCCGCCCAACGCAGCCGCAACACCGGCACCGCAGGGCGCGGCCGTCGCACCGTCTCCGGGCTATGTCGGCCCGGCTCCGGGGATCACCTGGAGCGCCCAGGAGAAGCAGACGCAGGCGGTGCAGCCGTCTCCGGGCTATGTCGGCCCGGCCCCGGGGATCACCTGGAGCGCCCAGGAGAAGCAGACCCAGCCGGTCCAGCGCTCCCCAGAATATGTCGGTCCGCGGCCGAACTAAAGCACGACCGGCAAGTTGAAATAGTTCGTCGCGCTGGCGGATCCCCGGATCAAGTCCGGGGAGGGGTCCAGGGGCAAGCAAGCCATCGGTTGCCCGGGTTCGCGCTTTCGCGGAAACCACGCTTCAACCTAAAAGGATGAGGCTTTAGCGGCATAGCGACCACGCAGCCAAGGGCTGGATGCGGCCGCGCCGCTTCTTTACCCACGCGGCTTCTCGGCCGGGCGGAGAGCAAGGTGCTCACCGCCCGGTGCCGTTTCGCCCTACCGCGCGCCCTTATGCGCCGCCAGCCACCCGGTCATGATGCGGTTGAATTCGTCCGGGTGCTCGACATTCGGGAAGTGCCGGCAGCCGGCCATCTCCTCGTAGCGCGCGCCGGGCACCAGCCCCGCCAGCCGGCGGTTTTCGGCCGGCGGCGTGCCGGCGTCGTCGGCGCCGCAAACGACCAGCACCGGCACGCGCACCTCCGGCAGGCGCGGTGCGAAGTCGAAATCCAGGATCGCGGCGCAGCAGCCGAGATAACCGGCCGGGGTGGTGCCGACCACGGTGTCGCGGATCTGCCGCCAGCGGCCGGGATGCCTGGCCTTGAAATCCTCGGTCAGCCAGCGCTCGACCGTCGGCTCGGCCAGCGGTTCGAGCGAATTGGCGGCGCGCACCGTGGTGATCCGCTGGTCCCACACGTCGCGGGCGCCCTGCGGGCTCGCCGGCAGAGTGTCGCACCACAGCGCCGAGATCAGCCGGTCGCCGTGGCCGAGCGCGAAAGCCTGGCCGATCATGCCGCCGATCGACAAGCCGATGTAATGCACGCGCGGCAGCGACAGCGCCGTCAGGACATGCGCGACGTCATCGGCCAGCGCCGCCATCGTGTAGTCGCCGGGTACCGGATCGCTGCCGCCATGCCCGCGCATGTCGATCCGCAGCACGCGGAAGCCGGCCTGCAACAGGGCGGGCACCTGTTCGGCCCAGCTGCCGCCGTCGGAGGCCAGCGAATGGGTGATGCAAACGGTCGGCGCATTCTCAGACGCATCCCCTGGGCCGACAAAATCATAGGCGATGCGGCGTCCCCGCAGCGGCAACAGCATGGCAGCTCTCCGTTTTCAGCAGAATTCCCGAGTTTCAGACCGGTCGACCGACGCAGTCGCGATGGCGCTCAGCGGTCGAGCACCGTCGTCACCGCGCCCCCGGTCGCGGTGCGTCCGCCATCGACGACGAACTGCCCGCCGGTGATGTTGCTCGCCAGATCGGAGCACAGAAACAGCACCATATTCGCGATCTCCTCCGGGGTCGTGTAGCGCCCGGTCGGCATCGCCGACTGATAGCGCCGCGCGACGCTCTCGGGGTCGCCCGGGTTGATCTGCTGCTCCAGCGAATGGATCATGCGCGTATCGACCGGCCCCGGGCACACCGCGTTGACCCGCACGCCCTCCCGCGCGACCTCGCCGGCGGCGGTCTTGGTCAGCCCGATGACGGCGTGTTTCGAGGCGACATAGGCCGGCATGCCGGGGGTCGCGACCAGGCCGGCGACCGACGCGGTGTTGACGATCGCGCCCGATTTCCGCCGCAGCATCTCGGGCAGCACGTGCCGCAATCCGAGAAACACGCCCTTGACGTTGACGCCGATCACCTGATCGAACATCGCCTCGTCGTATTCGGCGGTGTGCTTCCACGCGCCCTCGACGCCGGCATTGTTGAAGAAGCAGTCGATGCGGCCGTATGTGTCGATCGCTCTTTTGACATAGGCCTGCACGTCGGCCGCTTTGGTCACGTCGGCCGCGACAAAGGTCGCCTCGCCGCCCTGCTGCCGGATGATGCCGGCGGTGGCCTCGCCGCCGTCGGCGTCGCGATCGACGACGACCACCTTCGCCCCCGATTTCGCGAAAGACAGCGCCGTCGCGCGCCCGATGCCGTTCGCCGCCCCGGTGATCAGCGCGACTTTGCCGGTGAAGTCCAGTTCCATTATGCCCTCCCTCTCTCGGTTGATGCTAATCCAGCCGGTCGAACCTCGCGCCGAGCCCCTCCATCAGCGGCACGAAACCGGGAAAGCTCGTCGCAATCGGTCGCGCATCGTCGATCCGCACGGGTTCGCGCGCGGCGAGGCCGAGCACCAGAAACGCCATCGCGATGCGGTGATCCAGCCGTGTCGCGATCAGCCCGCCCCCGGGTGGCGGCGCGCCGCTGCCCTCGACGATCAGATCGTCGCCCTCGACCCGCGCATCGACGCCGCAGCGCGCCAGGCCCTCGGCGATACCGGTCAGCCGATCGCTTTCCTTTACGCGCAGCTCGGCGAGACCGCGCATCACGGTGCGGCCGCGCGCGCCGGAAGCGGCCACCGCCAGGATCGGATACTCGTCGATCATCGACGGCGCGCGCTCGGGCGGCACGTCGATGCCGCGGAGCGGTCCGGCGCGCACCCGCAGATCGGCAACCGGCTCGCCGCCCGCCTCGCGCCGGTTCTCGAACGCGATCCCGGCGCCCATCTCGGCGAGGCTGGTGAACAGCCCGGCGCGCGACGGGTTCAGCCCGACATTTTCGATCACGATCTCGGACCCCGGCACGATCAGCGCCGCGACGAGCGGAAAGGCGGCCGAGGACGGGTCGCCCGGCACCACGATCGGCGCCGCGATCAGCTCCGGCTGCCCGTCGACCGAAATGCGCCGCCCGCCGCCCGGCGCGCTTTCGACGCGGACCGTCGCCCCGAAATGCCGCAGCATGCGCTCGGTATGATCGCGGGTCGGCTCGGGCTCGATGACGCTGGTCGTGCCCGGCGTGTTGAGCCCGGCCAGCAGCACCGCCGATTTGACCTGCGCCGACGGCACCGGCAGGACATATTCGACCGGCACCGGATCGGTCGCGCCGGTTACCGCGAGCGGCAGCCTGCCGCCCTCGCGCGCGACGAACCGCGCCCCGAAGCGCGACAGCGGGTCGATGACCCGCCGCATCGGCCGGCGCCGCAGCGAGCCGTCGCCGGTGACAAAGGCGGTAAGCCGATGGGTCGCGAGAATGCCGAGCAGCAGGCGGGCCGAGGTCCCCGAATTGCCGAGATCGAGCACCTCATCCGGCTCCGCGAGACCGCCGACCCCAACCCCGTCCACGCGCCAGCTGCCGCCCTCGCCGCGCTCGATCCCGGCGCCCATCGCGCGCAGCGCCGCCGCGGTCGCCAGCACGTCCTCGCCGTCGAGCAGGCCGGTGATCTCGGTGCGGCCGACCGCGAGCGCGCCGAACATCAGCGCCCGGTGCGAAATCGACTTGTCGCCGGGCACCGCCGCGACGCCGGTCAGCGGCGCTCGGGGTCGGATCGCGGTCAAAGCGGATTGCGGCGGCGGAGACGTTTCGGGCATTTCGGGATGGAGCATGGTTCGGCTCGCGGCTTACAGGCTGCCAAAGATCTTGCCGGGGCGACCGCGCCGTCCCATATGGGGCTGCCGAACGCGGCCGCCGCGCCTTCCGGGGACAACCGCGTGCGGATGCGCGAGTCGCAAGCGGCGGTGTTTTCCCGTTCTGTTTTGACAGCCGCAGCCGGCTGTGGCAATGCCGCGGCCGATCCATCAACTCCGCAAGATTTCCGAGCCGTACAACAAGGAGCCGCAAGTTGGCCAAACTCGAATGGGGCACCAAGCGCATCTGCCCGAGCTGCGGCGCGCGCTATTACGACTTGATGCGCGATCCGGTGGTCTGCCCGAAATGCAGCACGCCGTTCGATCCCGAGGCGTTTCTGAAGGCGCGCCGGTCGCGGCCGGCGGCGCCGGTCGAAAAGGAACTCGAGCCGGTGGGCGCCGATGAGATCGATCCCGATCTCGAAGCCGACGAGGCCGAGGTGGAGGAAGAGGAGGATGTGCCGCTCGACGAAACCGAGGAGGAGGACGAGGAGCTGATCGAGGACGCGTCCGAACTCGGCGAGGACGAGGACGACATGGCCGAGGTCATCGACAATGTCGAGGACGAGGAGCCCTGACCGCTGGCCGCGACACGGTCAGCGCCGCGCGCCGGTCGACGATCCGGCCGGGCACGAAGCCGGCGATTTTCCCCTTGCCGCTACGCGCGCCCGTTCCTAAGTTGCGGGGCGCGGGCGGCAATTTTCACGCGGGAATAGACGGTCCGCGCCGCCGCACAAGGTTCAGCAAGGTTCAGAGGGGCCATAGCTCAGCTGGGAGAGCGCTACAATGGCATTGTAGAGGTCACCGGTTCGATCCCGGTTGGCTCCACCAAGATTCGCAAGGGCTTAGCCGGCGACGGCTAGGCCCTTCGGTTTTGTGGGGAAGCATAGGGGAAGCGACTAGTCAGTTCTGGGAGGGCCGGTTTGAAATTCTGCCGCAGCATCTCCAGCAGGTTGGATTGGCCCGCGGGTCGTCGTCATGACGCGTGAGGTAGAAATTTGAACGACGGTGCGCCTCTCCAGCGCCACCGCAACGAGAAGCAGCGGCGCCTTGCCGACCTGGTCCCTTCCCTGCGGCATCCATGAAATGAAGCCGATCGCGCGGTAGAGGCTGTTCGAGCCGCCTTCTTCGAAAGAGGCCCGTGCTGTGCGAAGCATCTCGATCAGTCGCGCTTCAAGGACCTCCGCACCTACTGTCGAATGAACCTCGTTGCGGCCGAGCGCCTCGGCGGCATAGCGCAACGCCGCATCGCCGCCGGCCGTGCGGAAGTGAAGATTGGCATCGCGCGGGTCGGCTCCGCTCATGAGGTCCGGCGCATGCAGCACCGTGATCTGCTTGCCTTCGGCGAGCCGGTCCACGGCCTCGTCGGTATGGTCGGAAACGACCTCTTCTTCTTCGAAACTCGGCGGCGGTTCGAGCTCGGCAATGCGGTGTCGCGCTCCGTTGACGGCTGTTTCCTGGGTCGGGACAGCTGCCTTCGCCCGCTCCACGGCCTGTTCGAGCCGACCAACCGCCCGCTCCGCCTCTTCGCGTATCCGGCGCGCAGCCTCATGCCGGTCCTGGGCCTGCGTCGCAAACCGGTATTCGTCCTGCACCGCCGCCTCGATGGTGCGCCCCCGGCGCAACCCGACACGACGCCGTTAAGCCGCCGGGCGAGGGTGTCGCGGGCATCGGCCAGCTCAGCCGCAGCCGCCTTGTGCCGCTCCCGCGCGAGGTCGAGCGCCTGGCCGGCCCCCTCTGCTGCGGCTCGGACCTGGGCGGCGGCCGCCCTGGCATTATCCGCTGCGTCGTGCCAAGCCTGACCCGCGAACCGAGCCGCGTCAACCGGGCAGCGTGTCAACGGGGGCAGACGCGGGCGGCCGGAGCCGCTATGGTACCGGTTTGGCGGGCCCGTAGTTCAGCTGGTTAGAACGCGCCGCTCATAACGGCGTTGTCGCAGGTTCGAGTCCTGCCGGGCCTACCAGTCTCCTCATCGCGTCGTGTGGCTCCAATCCGCAACAGCCGGGCGGCACGGGTGGCAAAGGAGGGAACGATGGCGACCGAGTGGCGGCTCACCGGCGACTACTTCGAAAACTGCAACTGCGACGTGGCGTGCCCGTGCCTGTTCTCGGCCGCGGCGCCGCTGACCTCGCGGCCGAGCCGCGGCGTCTGCGACGTCGTTCTGGCCTTCCATATCGACAAGGGGACTTACGGCGACGTTCCGCTCGACGGCCTCAACGTCGTGCTGGCGGCGCATGCGCCGGGACCCATGGGCGAGGGCAACTGGTCGGCCGCGGCCTATATCGACGAGCGCGCCGACGACCGGCAGACCCAGGCGCTCGGGGCGATCTTCACCGGCGCGGAAGGCGGGCCGATGGCGATCTTCGCGCCGCTGATCTCGACGCATCTCGGCGTCAAGAAGGTGCCGATCCGCTATGCGGTCCAGGGAAAGAACCGCTCGGCCCAAATCCCCGGCGTTATGAACATGACGGTCGAACCGGCGCCGACGCTGCATCCGAGCGGCGAGATGTGGGCCAATACGGGCCACCCGGCCGCGCCCGACCGGCTCGCTTTGGCGATGGGCGGCCAAGGCAGCACCTTCGCCGATTACGGCATGCGCTGGGACAATTCCGGGCGCAACGGGCACTACGCCCCGATCAGCTGGTCGAACTAGCCCCGGTCGAACTAGCCCCTCAACCAGCGCGGCGAAACGCGCCAATCGCGCGGCACCACCCGCCAGGACAGCCGAAGCAGGCAACATAATCGAGCATGGTCCCGGCCCGACCGGGACCGTGCCTGAGCAAGTTTCCTAGCCGGCCTTTTGCCGGTTGGCGGCCAGTCTGGCATCGACCTGCGCGACGGTGCGGTCGACCACCGGGTGCCGCATCCCGAGCTGCTGGCCGATCAGCTGTACGAGACGGTCGGTGCGCTCGATGTTCGGAACGCCGTTGTTGAGCGCCCGCGCCGCCGATGACGGACGCACCAGATCGTTGGCCGCGGCGGCATATTTCTCGAACGGCACGAGGTCGTTGGCCGAGGCGCCGAGCTTCTCGCACAGTCCGACGACCCAGTTATACACCGACCGCGATTCCTCGGGGTCGCGGTGCACCGCGTCCTTGATGTCGACCGCGCCGTCCTTTGTGACGCAGCGATAATTGCCGGTCAGCAGCATCGCCCATTTCGCCAGCGGCACGAAAATCGACTCGTGCACCTTGAGCTTGACCGGGAGCTGCGTCTCGCCGTCGCCGGGGTTGTAGCGGGCCGCCTCGATGTCGCGCTCCATCTGGCGCAGGATGTCTGTCGACTGTTCGGAGTCGAAACGCGCGACCTTGAAGTTGGTCGGCAGCGTGACCTGCAGCACGTTGATCTTCTCGCCCGGCGGGCGGATCGCCTGCGGATCGGGGCTGCACAGGGTCAGCCGTCCCGGTTCGAAATTGTCCCACACCGAGGGGTCGGTGAAGGCGGGTTTCAGCGTGTCGGTGTCGAGGCCGGGGATGCGCTTCAGATAGGGTAGGGGCGGCATGTTCATGATCGACATGCACGGCACGCGGCTCCTGGCGACCGCGTCGAGCAGTTCGCGGACCCCCGGGGAGCGGTATTGCGGCTCCTGCATCGCCAGCGCGACGAGGTCGAAATCGGCCGGCTTGACATCGCCGGGACCGGCGGCGCGCAGACTGCCGGGCAGGTTTTTCGAGTTCAGCTCGACCGGCTCCTTGCGACCGCGCACCGGCAGCCGGACGATCGCGCCCTCGCCGTTGAACGCCTCGATCTCGGCCGGCAGACAGATCATCGTGATCCTGTGGCCGCCGAACAGCAGCTTGGTGGCGAGCAGCGATCCGTAGGACGCCCCCAGGATCAGCACGTTGTAGGCGGGCATGGCGTTTCTCCCGAAGCGAGCGGCTGGATAAATCGTGTCCGGACCTTGCCGGATGCCGCCGGTCAGGGCAAGCCTCTCGCCTCCTGGCGCAGGATCGCGGCCAGGCCTTCGCGGTAGCTCGGGTGGCGCAACGCGACGCCGAGTTCGCTCTTGATCCTCGTGTTCGACACTCGCTTGTTGTCGTCATAGAAGCTGCGGGCCATGGCCGACAGCGCGGCTTCCTCGAACGGCACCAGCGGCGGCGGCGCGATGCCCAGCAGCCCCGCCGCATGGGCCATCACCGCCTCGGGTGCGGCCGCCTCGTCGTCGCAGACATTGTAGATGGCGCCGGGGCGCGGCCGCGCGATCGAGGCGGCGAGCACACTCGCCAGATCCTCGACATGGATGCGCGAGAAGACCTGGCCCCACTTCGCGACACGTCTCGCGGTGCCGGCCCGCAATGCCGCGAAGGGATTGCGGCCGGGACCGTAAATCGCGGCGAGGCGAAAGACGTGCGCCGGCACGCCGTGGCGGCGCCACAGATCGAGCCACCCGGCCTCGGCTGCGACGCGGCGACGGCCGCGCTCGCCGGTCGGACGCAGCTCGGATTCCTCGTCGACCCAGCCCCCGCCGCGATCGCCGTACACCCCCGTCGTCGACAGATAGCCGAGCCAGGCGAGGCCGGGCAGCGCGGCGATGTCGCTTCCGTGCGTATCGAGCGCCGGGTCGCCTCCCGGGTCCGGCGGGACCGAGACGAGAATGTGAGTCACGCCGTCGAAAACGGCAGGCGGCAGGGGATGTTCGCGATCGAAGCGGTACATTGTGCAGCGCGGCGCCGCGGCGGCGGTCTCCGGGTCGCGCGCGGTGCCGCGCACCTCCCAGCCCTCGGCGCCAAGCCGGGCG
>JBFXDF010000032.1:0-24676 GCA_050181375.1 Alphaproteobacteria bacterium | reverse complement strand
GGGTCAGATGGAAGCATCTGACCCGTGAATCTTGCTCTCGATTCAAATATGCAGAGCCTGATTCACGGCTCAGATCGTTGCGATCTGAGCCGATCAGGCTCTAGGCTTATCGCGCGGCATCGTTTCCACAGCGGCGCCGGCACCATACGTGCCCAAGATCACATCAATTATTGGTTAACCAATCTTGAGGCTTGTCGCGCAACGCGTTACATGCGACAAGTTTCACTTATGTTAGTCTCTGTGCCGCTGCGCGTTCTCGAACTGCTTACCGCGCGCCTTTGCCATGACTTGATCAGCCCGGTTGCGGCGATCGCGAACGGCGCCGAATTGCTTGGCGAGAATGACCCGGACTTCGTCAACGAGGCCATTGCCCTGGTCGGGACCAGCGCCCGCAACGCCAATGCGCGCCTGCAATTTTTTCGTTTCGCCTTTGGTTTTGGCGGCGGCGGGCTGGCCGGTTTCGCACCGCACCAGCTGGCGGCCGAGTATTTCGCCGGGACTGCGGTCGCATGCGACTACGGCGAGGGGGTTCGTGCGCTGCCGCTGGAGGGCCAGAAGCTCGCCTGCGCGATGTTGCTCGTGGCTGGCGACGCGTTGTCGCGTGGAGGCCGCGTGCTTGTAAGCGTCGCTTCCGGCGGAGCCGAAGTCGAGGCAATCGGCGACGCTGTCACCTTGTCCGCCGAAACAGGCGCCGCGCTGACGGGGACCGCCGAGCCGTCCGAACTTACGACAAGAACCGTCACGGCTTACTTCGCCGGCTTGCTCGCGGCGTCGCAAGGCCGCGTTCTTGTCGCAAACAACCGGCCGGGCGGCTTCCGCCTGAGCACGCCGCCGCGATAACTGGCCCGAGGTCAGGCCCGGCGCAGCTCCGGTACGGCCTCGTCGACATCGCGCAGGACATAACCGCGTCCCCATACGGTCTCGATGTAGTGGTCGCCGCCAGTTGCCTGCGCCAGCTTCTTGCGCAGTTTGCAGATGAACACGTCGATGATTTTCAGGTCCGGCTCGTCCATTCCGCCGTAAAGGTGATTGAGAAACATCTCCTTTGTCAGGGTCATGCCCTTGCGCAGACTGAGCAACTCCAGGATTCCGTATTCCTTGGCGGTCAGGTGCAGCGGCCGCTCGTTGGCCGTCACCATGCGGCTGTCGAGATTGACACTTAGCTTGCCGGTGCGAATTTCCGACGCGGAGTGCCCTTTCGAGCGGCGCACGATCGCCTGAATGCGCGCGAGCAGCTCGCGGCGGTCGAACGGCTTCGTCAGAAAATCGTCGGCGCCAAAGCCGAGGCCTTTCAGCTTGTGGTCGAGTTCGGCCAGACCGGAAAGGATCAGGATCGGCGTGTGCACCCGCGCCGCCCGCAGCCGACGCAGCACCTCGTATCCGTCGATGTCCGGCAGCATCAAATCGAGGATAATCAGGTCGTAGTCGTAGAGTTTGCCGATCTCGAGGCCATCCTCGCCGAGATCGGTCTTGTCGCAGATGAAGCCTGCCTTTTTCAGCATCAGCTCTATGCCGGCGGCGGTGGGGGCGTCATCCTCAACCAGCAATATGCGCATCGTTTTAAACTCCCAAGCGGCATCCGGGCCGCCGCCTGCCGGCGCTGGCTTTGGCAACCAGCATCGGCGCGCGGGTCGATCGGAGGGTTGCGGAAGCTATGATAGCGGGAGTCTTATTCCGTGTATACCCGTAAAATTTGCAATATGCGACTTTTCATCGTTACTCTTCCCTCCCATTCGCGCGTCGACACAGCTCGCGCGCCAGATCGCGCGCGCGACGGTCTGCATTTAACAAAAGAAGGTAGCGCAGCTTATGTCAAGAACAACCGAAGATTGGGTTCGGCCGATGGCCTTTCGGACGCATCAATCTTGAGGGTTGCAGCCAGCCAGCCCCGGCCAGCTGCCGCGTCCGCCGTTATTCGGCGGCGCCGGATTGCAACTGGATGTAGTTCTCGATGCCGATGCGGTCGATCAGACCGAGCTGAGTTTCAAGAAAATCGACGTGCTCTTCCTCGCCTTCGAGGATGTGAACGAACAGATCGCGCGTCACGAAATCACGCACCGCCTCGCAATGCTGAATCGCATCGCGCAAGCGGCCGAGCGCCATCCGTTCAAGCCGCAGATCGCAGTCGAGGATCTCCCGTACGTTCTCGCCGATCAGGAGCTTGTCGAGATCCTGCAGATTGGGCAGACCCTCGAGGAACAGGATCCGCTCGATCAGCTCGTCGGCGTCCTTCATCTCGTCGATCGACTGCTTGTACTCGTATTCTCCAAGCTTGGTTACGCCCCAGTGCCGCAAGGTCCTTGCGTGGAGGAAATATTGGTTGATCGCGGTGAGTTCGTTTTTGAGGACGGCGTTGAGGTGCTGGATGACGGTCGGGTCCCCCTGCATGGCCGGCCTCCGTGGCGTTGCTGTTACGACCGAGTCGTGCCACTAACGCCGGCCGATTGCAATCAATCCGCTCCGTCGCCTTGCGCGGTGGCTGCGTCCCCGGCGTGCTCGCGCAGCATCTGCCGAACGAAGGGGACGCATTTTCCGCATTGCGGCCGGCAACCGCAGGCCTGGTAGACCATCGACACCGAATGCCCGCCGCTCCTCGCGTGCGGGAGCAGATCGCGGTCGCTCAAACCATTGCACAAGCAGACGTACATTGGCGTCTCTATGATCCCTTACGGGTCCTAAGATACGCCGTTGCGATTAATTCGCAACTGCATCTGGCGCATGGCCGGCGCGCGCCGGTGTCCGCGGCCAACCGCCGCAGGCATCGCAATGCACGTCCGTCATTCGTTCGCGCGCGGCGCGGCGCGGGTCTATGCTCCCGCCCCCGACAACCGCCACGCGACGAGGAGAGGCAGATGGCCGAGACCCCGACTTTCGGACGCTACGCCGAGATTCCGTACGACCAGATGACGCCGGAGCAGCAAGACGCCTATCGCTCGCTGATCGAGACCCGCGGCCGCCTGCCCGGACCGAACAAGATCTGGGTGCACAACCCGAAGCTGGCCAAGGTCATGGGACCGCTCGGGGCGCATTTCCGCACCGGATATTCGCTGAGCGAGCGCGAGCGCGAGATCGCGGTCGTCGTCATCAACAGCAAATGGCACTCGATCTACCCGACCAACGCGCATGAGCGCGCGGCGAAGGCCGCGGGGCTGCCCGACGGCAAGGTCGAGGCGATGCTGTCCGGTCTGCCGACCTCGTTTGACGACGAGCGCGAGCAAATCGTCTACGAGATGGCGATCTGCCTGTCCGAATCGCGCTGGGTGTCGAGGGGCCTCTACGACCGGGCGGTGAAGGCGCTGGGCCATGTCGGCATCACCGACGTGATCTGCCTGATGGGATTTTACTCGAGCGTCTCGATGACGCTGGCGTTTTACGACGTGCCGGCCGGCGCCGAGGGTCTGCAACGCTAGGTCCCTCCCGCGCAGGACCAATTGAACCCAGCGGCGCGGAAACGGCACTGGCCGGTCTGGATCGGGGTCGGTGCGCTGCTGGCGGCGATCGGCGTCGGGTGGCATCTGCTGCCCCTCGCCGCCTGGCTCGGCTCGCTGCGGGATGTGGTCCGCGGCCTCGGATGGCTCGGCGTCGCGGTGTTCGCCGCCACCTATATCGCCGCCGTCGTCCTGCTTGCGCCGGGGGCGGTGCTGACGATCGCGGCGGGGTTCGCATACGGTTTCTACGGTCTGCCGATCGCGCTGACCGCGGCGACGGCCGGTGCCTCGCTCGCGTTCCTTGCCGCCCGGCACGTCGCCCGCGACCGCGTCAAGCGGGTGATCGCAAGCCGGCGCAACATCGCCGCGATCGACCGGGCGATCTCCGCCGAAGGATGGCGGATCGTGCTGTTGTTCCGCTTGAGCCCGCTCGTGCCGTTCAACCTGCAAAACTACCTGTTCGGCGTCACCGCCGTGCCGTTCGGGTCGTATGTCGCGGCGACGTTCTTTGGGATTGCCCCGGCGACGGCGGTCTTTGTGGCGGTCGGCGCGCTCGGCGAAGCGGCGCTCGACAGCCGGCCCGAGAAATGGGCCTTGCTCGGAGGCGGGCTGCTCGCAACCGTGGCGGCCGTCGTTCTGGTCACGCGCAAGGCGCGGGCGCTGCTGCGCGAGGCCGGCGTGGAACCGCCGCCGCAGTGAGCCATGTGAAGCCGGCGGAGGCAAAGTAAAGCGGTCATCGAAGGCCGGGACCCGCATTTCAGCGGCTCCCGCGATTGCCGACGTGGACCCCGGCCTTCGCCGGGGTGACAACAGGAGGTATCGACGGGACGAATTTGTCGATCCGGACACCAGGCGCAATCCGTCTAATCGGCGGCGAGCGGACGGGAGACCAGCTCCGGCGGCGTGAACGGGCGGTCGTGCGTCAATGACGGCACCGAGCGGCGCGCCTCGGTGACCCGCGCCGGATCGATCCGCGCCGTGACAATGCCGGTCTCCTCGCCGCCATCGGCCAGCACCTCGCCCCACGGATCGACGATCAGCGAATGGCCGTAGCTGCGGCGGCCGCCGGCATGCTCGCCCCATTGCGCCGGCGCGAACACAAAGCAGCCATTCTCGATCGCCCGAGCCCGCAGCAGCACATGCCAATGAGCGCGTCCGGTCGGCACCGTGAAGACCGACGGCACGGCAAGAAAATCGGCGCCGGCCTGCGCCAATGCGCGGTACAGATGCGGAAACCTGACATCGTAGCACACGCTCATCCCGAGCCGGCCCCACGGCGTCTCGGCGACAACCGTATGCAACCCGGGGCGATAGGCATTGCTCTCGCGATAGCTCTCGCCGCTTGGCAGATCGATGTCGAACATGTGGATTTTGTCGTAGCGCGCGACGATCGCGCCGCCGGCGTCGATCAGAAACGAGCGGTTCGCGAGCCGGCGCTCTGCGGGATCGGCTGCCGTCTCGCCGGCCGGGTCGATGACCAGCGAACCGAGCAACAGCCACGCGCCGGTCTCGCGCGCCAACTCGCGCATGCCGGCGAGGAACGGTTCGTCGCCTTCGCGGCGGGCTTTCTCGCGGCGGCGGCTGCCGCTTTCGATCAGGTTGCCGACCTCCGGCGTCATGATGAAATCGGCGCCGGCATCGCGCGCCCGGCGCGCCAGATCGGCGGCCTGCCGCAGATTGGGCTCGATGTCGGGGCCGGCTGTGTATTGCAGGCAGGCGGCCGTGAATGGACCGCTCACGCGCCGATCCCCAGCTTCGGGTCGAGCAGGCCCTTGCGGTCGAGCGCAACCATGTCGTCGCAGCCGCCGATATGCTCGCCGTCGATAAAGATCTGCGGCACCGTCGAACGTCCGCCGGCCCGCCGGATCATCTCGCCGCGCCGCCCCGGCTCATCGAGAATGTCGATCTCGGTGTAGTCGACCCCCTTGCGCTCGAGCAGCGCGCGGGCGCGGGCGCAATAGGGGCAGAACATCGTCGTGTAGATCTCGACCTCAGGCATCGCTCGCTCCGCATCGATCTTTTTTCGCTGCTGAGATATGGCTGATCGCGCGCGGTTCGGCAAACCGCCGCGACAGCGGACGCTGCTTCGGCCGCAATTCCGGGGTGCAACCGGCGAGTTTTTCCTGTTTCGGAGGCGGTTTGCTGTTTTTGCAGGAAATCTGCAGCAAACGGACGCCCGAACCCGTTGCGCCGCGCGGGTTTCTGGCCGTCGCGGATGAATTCTGCAGCAAAAGAACAGCAAACGCCGGTCTCGCCCTCGCTCCCATTGCGCCGATGATCTGATACTCCCGCAATGTGGCGGATTTTGCGTCGCCGTCGGACTACCCACGCCTCAACCAAGCCTGGGCCGCGAGTTCTCCGTTAGGCAACGCGCTTGAACAGCGCGAATAACTAACTGAAAATGTTCATATGGTGGAAGTCGCGGGTCCGCACGTACTCATCAGCCGAATGGCTGAGCGCACCGTGCTCGCAAGCGGCACTGCTTTCGACAGCGTAACGATATCCCGAACACCTAAGCAGCGCCTTCGCTTTCCGGTGCTGTCGCGATTCGCCCGATTCCGAGTAGGCTTATCTCGCTTCGCGCGCCGTGGATCGTCCACAAGCTCGGCGCGCGACTTGGGAGGCGTTGTCAGTCCCACCCAGGACGCAATCGCGTCGCCGGGCAACTGGTCGTCATCGCTTCCCTGATCGCTCGTGTCAGGGAGAATATCAATGCCAAGTGACCCTGCCTATATTCGGAACTTCCGGGTATTCGCGAGCCAAACCGGCAAATATAGAATGGAGGATCTTAAGCGCTTAAATGAAGAGCTTTCTAGCTCTAACGACCGCGCCTTGGTGGTATTGAACACAGCGATGCTGGAAACATCGTTGGAATCATTCCTCAAGTCTCATGTCCGGCCTGGATGCAACAAGGATGATATGAGGATTTTATTCGACTCATCCGGGATTCTAGGCTCATTGGGAGCGAAAATTACATCAGCGTATGTGTTCAACTGGATTGGTCCAGAAACGAGGCACGACTTGAACTTAATTAGGTTACTTCGTAATGGGTTTGCTCATTTTCCGAGACCAATTTCTCTTGAAGATGCCCCGGTTGCTGTTGTCTGCGAACATTTGAAATCTCCAACATGGGCTAGGGCGATTCATCCTGACGGATTCTATTTGAGGTCGGAACATAGGCTGAAACCACGAATACTTTTCGAAGCCGCGTGTTTTACCCTGTCAGACAAGTTCCTTAGCCATGTTAGACCAAAGGGGGAAAAGGCACATCTTCCCTAGGTTTTTTCACCGCTCGATAGATCGCCGAGACGACCCGCTCCCCTAGATCAAAAGGGCCGAAGAGAGCATTTCATCCAAGTCATTATCGATCATTTCCGGTAATCTCGATCTCACAATTCTCCTGACTGTCGTCGCATTCGCCGTGCGTTGCGGCATCTACCGATAGCGTTATGGCATATCAACCAGAGAGTTCCCAGAGGCGGATCGAGATGATCGAACCTGAACAGATATCGCTCTAATCCTCGGACGCCGACGATCGAGGCACTACAAGGACATCGCAAGCCAGGGAGGACATTATTTCCTTGGCCGTGCTGCCCACCAGTATGTCGAACAGCGCGCTTTGATTGTGCGTGCCGAGGACGACGAGTTGTATCCTGCGATCGCGCACATACTGGCGCAGCAGATAGTTCGGGTCGCCCGGCTCGATCGTCAATTCGAACCGCCGGCGCTGTTCCGCGGGGATGGCGCACCCGTCCAGAAAGGCTTCGCATTCGCGTCGCGCCGCCTCGCGGTATTCGTGCCGGTAACGGTTCGGATCCTCGGCCAGCGCCGCCATCGGCGCGCGGTAGGCATAAAAGACACCGAGCCTCGCCGTCGGAAAAAACGCGGCTGCCGTTTGCAACGCGAGGCAGGAGGCGGCGGACAGATCGACCGCCACCACGACGGCGCGGTACATCGCCCGGGCGCGCTGCTTGACGACCAGCACCGGAACGGTCGACCCTCGCAGCAGCCGATCGACCGTCCTGCCGAGAATGAAGCGCCCGAGCGTCTCATCACGCGCGATCCCGGTGACGATCAACTCGCATTTATACGTATCCAGCGCACGCAAAATGACATCGACCGGCTCGCCGCGTTCGACGACCGTAACGGCAATGCGACCGCCTTGCCTCACGTCGTGGCGCAGCTGCTCCTCCGCCACGTGGGCCGGATCGGGCGGGAGCCGCCACGACGGGAGGGGTTGCTGAAGCCCGGTCGCGTACAGCGCGTTGGTTTCCTCGATCGCGTGGACGGCGACGAGACGCGAGCGCCACGCCTGCGCCAGCATTACCGCGCGATCGAGCGCACGATCGCACCGCGCGCTCAGGTCTGTCGCGAATAGCAGCGTGCGCGGCGCTGGTGTCGCCCAAACAGGTTCCGGCATGCATCCCCGCAAATCAGACGAGCCGCCCGACGCCTCGATCAATCGACAAACACTCGATCGTCGCGAGCGTGCCGGCGCGTATGTCGGCCCGACCCGCGGCCGATCGGCTCGGGCTCAGGGCGACCCGGCGCGCACGGCGCGGGCCAGCGTCAAAACTCCGACCCAGCCCGCGCCGGCGCGGCGCAGCACGCGGGCACATTCTTCGACGGTGGCGGCGGTGGTCATAACATCGTCGATGACGACGAGCCGCTTTCCCGCGACGCTGCGCCCGTCGCGCAGCGCGAAGGCGCCATGCACGTTGCGCGCGCGCGCCAGCGGCCCGAGACGGCCTTGCGACGGGGTACGGCGCCGGCGCACGAGCCAATCCGGCGCGACCGGCGGACCGCCGGCGGCGTGGATCGCATGCGCCAGCAACGCCGCCTGGTTGTAGCGGCGGGCGACCAGCCGCGACCAATGCAGCGGCACCGGCACGAGCAGATCGGCGCCGTCGAGAATATCGCCGCCGGAGCGGCGCATCCATAGCCCGAGCGAGCGCGCCAGATGGGTCCGATCGCCGTGTTTCAGCGACAGCACGAGGGCGCGGCTGTGCCTGTCGTAGCGCATCACCGCGCGCGCCCGGTCAAATTGCGGCTTCCGGCCGGCGCAGGCGCCGCAGACCGCCCCCTCCCCCATCGGATGCGCGAACGGCAGACCGCACACGGCGCACCACGGCGCGGCGAAAAACGTCATCGCATTCCAGCAGATCGCGCACAGCGCATCCGCGTCGTCAACGGCGACGCCGCATACCAGGCAGCGCGGCGGCAACACGCCGTCGACAACGGCGCGACCGATCCGTCGCAAATGCGCCGGCAGGGTTGCCGCGAGCTGCATCGCCTCCCACTATCCGAGGGCACTCTTTTTGCATCATCCGAGCGAGCGGCCGCGCGTCAACCTTGGCGTGCGCCGCCGGAGCGCCAAAGCGCATCATGGCATCATCGGCGCCGTCGCCAACCGCGCTGTTCGACAGGCGCGCGTGGCGGATCCACCGCAACCGCGCCGCGACGGCGGGTGCCGTCGATTTTCTTCATGCCGAGATCGGCGAGCGGCTGCTCGACCGGCTCGATCTCGTCAACCGCGAATTCCCGGAAGTGCTCGATCTCGGCGCGCGCGACGGCGGCCTCGCCGACCGGCTGGCGCGGCGGCCGGGCACAAAGCAGGTCGTCCTGGCCGAACCGGCGGCCCGGCTGCTCGCTTCGGCGAGCGGCGCGCGCGTCGCGGCCGACCCCGAGCTGACGCCGTTTCGCGACGGGTGCTTCGATCTCGTCGTCAGCAATCTGATCCTGCACTGGACGGCCGATCTGCCCGGCGCGCTGGTTCAGCTGCGGCGCGCGCTGCGGCCCGACGGGATGCTGCTGGCGGCGCTGCCCGGCGGCCAGACGCTGATCGAATTGCGCACGGCGCTGTTCGAGGCCGAGCTGGAGGAGGAAGGCGGGGTCGGTCCGCGCGTGTCGCCATCGGTCGAACTGGCCGATGTGGCGGCGCTCCTGAAGCGGGCCGGCTATGCGCTGCCGGTCGCCGACAGCGAGACGATCACGGTCGCCTACCCCGATCCGTTGGCGCTGATGCGCGACCTGCGCGGCATGGGCGAGACGAACGCGCTGGCGGCGCGCCGCCGGCAGTTCATGCGCCGCGCGACACTGGCTCGCGCCGCGCTGATCTATGCCGAGCGTTTCGCCGAGCCCGACGGCCGCGTCCCGGCGACATTCGAGGTGCTGTTCCTGTGCGGCTGGGCGCCGCATCCGGGCCAGCCCAGGCCATTGCCGCGCGGCAGCGCGACGGCGCGCCTCGCCGACGCGCTGAAGTCGCGGGAATAGCCGCTCCCGCAATGCAGGAGAGGGTTGATTCAGCTCTTGCCTTTAGGTCCTTCGAGCAGCGCGGCGCCGCGGCTTTCGATCTGGCCGACGATCCGCTTCGCCACGAGGTGCAGCAGCGCCGGCAGGCCGAGCTCGACCCGGACGAATTCGTCGTACACCTCGATGCGTCCGGTTATCGTCTGCATCAGCGCGGACACGCGAAAACCGAGCGCGTACTGGTCCCAGCTGTATTCGAGCGTGCGGACATAGGCGGCCAGCTCGGCCTGGATCTTCGACAGCCCGTTCTCGATGCGCCGCTTCGCCTCGTCGCGTCCGAGGCGGTGCGAGATTGTGACGGTAATCGGTTCGTTCGAGGTCATCATGTCGAGGTCAACGCTTGTTCGGAGCGCGGCGTGCCCCTTCTAATACGCGTCGCGGGCGGTTCTATCGAGAGGGGACGGAAGCGGGATGGCCGATCTGCGGGTGCGGAGCGAGATCGCCGGTTCGGTGTGGAAGATCGAGGTCACGGTCGGCGACAGCGTCGCCGAGGACGACCCGCTGGTCATTCTCGAATCGATGAAGATGGAAATTCCGCTGCTCGCGCCCCGCTCGGGGGTCGTCAAGGAAATCCTCGTCGTCGAGGGCGAACCGATCGCCGAGGGCGACGTCGCGGTGATCCTTGGATGACCGGCGCGACGGGGGTTGAGGATTGGGGCCGAGGCGCGGAATGACCGGGCCGCTGCGGATCGGCGCTGAGGTCGAGGGAGAGGACGCGGCGCTCGCGGTGGCGGCGGCGCTCGACGGTTCGTGCCCGGCGGTCAGCGCGTTCGAGACGCGCGAGCCGGGGTCCGGGGCGGCGGCGCTGTGGCGGGTCGAGGCGTATCCCGCCGCGCCGCTTCTCGACGCCGGGCTGGAGGTCCGGCTGGCGCTGGTCGCCGTCGCGGCGGGCGGGCGGCTGATCCGCGTCGCCGAGGAGCGGCTGCGCGAACGCGACTGGCTGGCGGAGAACCGCCGGGCCTTTCCGCCGCTGCGCGTCGGACGGTTTTTTGTGCACGGCTCGCATTGGCGCGGAACGATACCGCCCGGCGCGATCGCGCTCGAAATCGACGCGGCGACCGCCTTCGGCACCGGCGAGCATCCCTCGACAACAGGGGTTCTCTTGGTCCTCGACCGGCTGGCGCGGCGCCGCCGCTTCCGCCGGCCGCTCGATATCGGCACCGGCAGCGGCGTCTTGGCGATCGCCGCCGCGAAGCTGCTGCACCGCGACGTGCTGGCGAGCGACATCGACCGCGCCGCGACGCGGGTCGCCGCGCATCATGTCGGGCGCAACGGTCTGCGCGGCCGCGTGCGCGTCGTATGCGCGCCGGGTTACCGCGCCCGGGCCGTGCGGCGCGCGCGATACGACCTGGTCATGGCCAATATCCTGGCGCGGCCGCTCATGCTGATGGCGCGCGATCTGGGGCGCGCGCTGGCGCCGGGCGGGGTCGCCATTCTCGCCGGGATTTTGCGCCGCCAGGAGCCGATGGTCCTCGCGGCGCACCGGATGCAGCGGCTGGCGGCGTCGCAGCGCCTGGCGATCGGCGGCTGGTCGACGCTGGTCCTGCGCCGCGGCATGGGCAGCGAGCGGAGGTGAACATGAGCGATAGCGACGATCTCGGCGCGTTTGTGCCCGGCCAGAGGTTCCGGATCGCCGGGCGGGCGGGCGGGCCGCTCGCCGGTCTGACCTTCGCGGCCAAGGATTTGTTCGATGTCGCGGGCCGGCCGACCGGCGGCGGCAACCCGGATTGGGCGCGGACCCATCCAGTGCCGCAGCGCCATGCCTGGGCGGTGCAGACGCTGCTCGACGCCGGCGCCGAGCTGATCGGCAAGACCGTCACCGACGAGGTCTCGCTCGGCATTCTCGGCGAAAACCCGTTCGAGGGGACCCCGATCAATCCCCGTGCGCCGGGGCGGGTTCCGGGCGGTTCCTCGGCCGGGTCGGCGGCGGCGGTCGCCGCCGGGGTCTGCGACATCGCGCTCGGCACGGACACTGGCGGCTCGGTGCGGGTGCCGGCGAGCTTCTGCGGCCTCCACGGCATCCGCCCGACGCATGGAAGGCTCGATCTGACCGGCATGATGGCGCAGGCGCCGAGCTCCGACACGACCGGCTGGTTCGCCCGCGACGCCGAGACATTTGCGCTGACATCGTCGGTCATGCTCGGCGAACCGATCCCGGACGCGCTGCCGCGGCGTGTCGTGATCGCCAGCGACGCCTTCGCGTTCGCCGACCCCGAGACGGTGACGGCGCTGGCGCCCGTTGTCGACCGATTGCGCCGGCTGATCGGCGACGCGCGCGAGGAGACGATGGCGCCGCCGGGGCTGACCGCATGGGCGCGGGCACAGCGTACGTTGCAGCCGTCGGAGGCGTGGGAGACGTTCCGGGATTGGATCGAGCGGGCCAACCCGCGCTTTCAGTTCAGCGTCGCGCGCAATCTGATTACGGGAGCGGCGATCCCGGCCGCCGAGCGCGCCTGGGCGAGCCTGGTGCGCGAGGAAGCGCGCGGCCGCATGCGCCAGCTGCTGCCGTCCGGGACGATCCTGTGCCTGCCGACGACCCCGTTCCCGGCGCCGGTCCGCGGTCAGAAGCTGTCGGCGACCGAGACGCTGCGCGGCCGCATCACCTGCCTGACCGCGCATGGCGGGCTGACCGGCGTCCCGCAGGTCAATCTGCCGGGCGCGACGGTCGATGGGTTGCCGGTGGGATTGTCGATCATCGGGCCGCGCGGCAGCGACGCGAGCCTTGTCGCGGTCGCGCGCGCGTTGGCCGCTTCATAGGGTCCGCAACCGGCGTCAAAGCGACAGGGCAGCGCGCACCGCGGCGAGGGTCGCATCGGGCCCGGCGGAGGCGTCGATGCGGCGCCAGTCGAGCAAACCGGGATCGTGCTCCAGTTGCTGCGCGACAATTGCCGGCGAGGCGTCGGAGGCATCGCCGCGGCGCGCGGCGACCCGCGCCATCAGCGCGTCGCCCGGCGCTTCGAGCCACAATCCGACGAACGGAACGCCGGCCTCGACCGCGACCGCCGTGAAGGCGCGCCGCTCGTCCTCACGCAGCGCGACCGCGTCGATTACCGCCGCGTATCCGGCGCGCAGAGACGCGGCGGCCCCGGCGCGGAGATCCCGGTACACCTGATCGGTGATGGCGGGCGCGTAGGCCTCTTGCGGCAACCTCGTCTCGGGATCGGTGCCGAACAGCAGCTTGCGCGTCACATCGCTGCGCAGCCAGCGGGCCCCCGGCATCCTCCCGAGGTCCGGCGCGAGCCGGGCGGCCAGCGTCGATTTGCCGGTGCCGCTCAAACCCGCGATCGCGACCAGCAGCGGCGCGCCGGGCCGCAACGCCGTCTCGGCGTCGTCGAGATAGGCGCGCGCGTCGGCGAAGGCGGCGGCGCGATCCTCATCACCACCGCTCCGCTCGGCCCGGGTCGCCGTGACATGAGCGCGGATCAGCGCGCGCAGCGCGAGAAACAGCGGCATCGCGGCGAGGCCGTGATCCTTCCGGGCGTCCTCGCCGGTCAGGTCGAGGTAGCGGTTCAGCACGAGATTGGCGAAATCGCGGTGCCCGCAATGCGCCAGATCCATCAGCAGAAAGGCGAGATCGTAGAGTACGTCGATGCTGGCGATGTCCTCGGAAAACTCGATGCAATCGAACAGCAGCGGCCTGCCGTCCGCCACGCAGATGTTGCCCAGATGCAAGTCGCCGTGACAGAGACGCACCTTGCCCGCGGCGCGCCGCGAATCGAGCAGTGCCCCGGCGCGCGACAATTCCCGACCGAGCGCGGTTTCGATGCGGTCGATTTGCCGCGGCTCGAACCCCGCCGTCCGCGACCGGCGAACGATGCCGATATTGGTTTCGACAAGCCCGGCCATGATCGCGGACCCGCCGCGATCGAGGCGCTCTTCCGCCTTGTCGTGAAATTCGGCGATATGCCTTGTCAGGGCGTGCAGCAGCGGCGCCGACAGCGCGCCGCGCTGGGCCAAATTGTCGAGCAGATCGCGCTGCTCGAACCGTCGCATCACCACGACGTAATCGATGACCGCATCGTCGGGCCGCCCTTCTCTGCCCCAGCGCAGGCGGCCGTCCCTGGCGCGGCTGATCGCCCGCACCTCGAGATAGAGCGACGGCGCAGTGCGGCGGTTGAGCTTGAGTTCCGCCGTGCAGGCGGCGCGCCGAAGCTGAAGCGTCGAGAAATCCAGATAGGCGTATTTGACCGCCCGCTTCAGCTTGTAGGCGTATGCCCCCGCGAGAAACACCAGGGACGCATGCGTTTCGACAACCTGCACGGGGCCGGTTCCGGGGGAATACGATTTGGGGTCGCGCAGGAACGCCACGACCTCCCGCTGTTCGTCGTCCATCCGGCACCTCGCGGCGACAATCCCATCACGGGCGGCGCCGCTGATACACCGCTCCGCGTGCCGCAATCATAACCGAACGGGACTTACCGGGTCCTTGACCCGGACCAGCCGCCGGCGGGCGCTATTTGCGCGACAGCCAACCCAATGTCGAGCCGAACGCCAGGAGCGACGCCACGATAAACGCCAGCACGACCGCTTCCTCCACCGACATGACACCCCTCCCGTCGTGAGAGGGGTATGGGAGGCTGGCGCGCGTTCGGCCTCATTGATCTAGCGCAACGATCCGCCCTCACGGCGGGTCCGGCACGTCGCGGCGCATCGCGACCATATGGCCGGCGCCGATGGCGCCCGGCCGAACCGGAGCGCCCCCCGGAGCGTAGGCGAGCCGCCGACGCGGCAACCGCGCGGCGGCGGGTTTGGCATAGATCTGCTTTGCCGCCTCGACGAGAAGCACTCCGGCAAAGGTCGGGAACAGCCGGTTGCCGATCCGCTCCCAGGCGGCCGCCGAACGCAGCATGACGCGCCTTGTAAACGGCGGAACGAACAGCGCGGTGTCCGAACCCACGGGCGTGAACTGCTCCTCGCGCAACAGGCGCGACAGCTGCGACATCGTATAGGGGCGTCCCGAGCCGAACGGCGTGTGGTCGATCCGCGCCCAGATCCCGCGACGGTTCGGCGCAACGATCAGAACACGGCCGCCGCCGGCCAAAACCCGCCAAACCTCCTTCAGCAGCGCGCGCGTCTCATCGGACGTTTCGAGGCCGTGGATCAGCAGCACCCGGTCGATCGAATAGTCGGCGAACGGCAACTCGCCCTCATCGCCGAGCGCGACGAGGTTTCCGCCATCGTTCGGCCAGCGCAGGACGCCGAGCGAGGCCGGCATGACCGCCACGGTGCGCTCGGTATCGGGCGCCAGCGCCGGCAGGAACGGGGTCGCGTAGCCGAGGCCCAGCAGGCGCATGCCGCGCAAGTCCGGCCAAACCCGCTGGATCGCGCGGCGTATCATGCGACGCGCGACCTGGCCCAGCGCGCTGCGATAAAAATCCCGGAGATCGACGACGTCAGACGGCATCGCCCGATTGTAACGCGGCGTCTCCGCGGGGCCAGCAATCGATGGACGAAGTTCAATTCACCGGAACGAGTCACCGCTGCCTGGGTTGCTCCGGTGCAGCGATAAGGACCGGCTCAGCGATCGCAGACTAAAGCGCAATCGGAAGAGGCTGAAACAGTCGATCACCCCCGCGTAAACGGAGGTCCATGCGGGCGCTTTCTCAGTTTCCTGGGTTGCCGCTTTCGCGGGAACGACAATTCAATCTAATGACGCTTCAATCTCATGTGATGCCACTTTAATCGGCCCGGAAAGGCGGCCCCGCAGACACGGCGGCGTGCAGGGCCGCGAGCCGGTGGCGATAGGTGTGCGCATCATGCACCAGATCATGCGCCGCGGCGGCAACACGCTCCCGCTCGGTCGGATCGAGAAAGCGCGCCAGCGCCTGCGGCGCATCAGCCAGATCGGATTGCAGCGATATGAAATGCTCGTCGGGTATCAAGACATCATTGTAGCGGCCACGTATCAACAGCTGGCACGTGCCGGTCGCCGCCGCCTCGAAATGACGCGAGGAAATGCATTTCGAATAAGCCGGACAGCGCGGCTGCCCGGCAAAGAATTTTGCCTGCACCTCGGCGAAATCGTCCTCGTCCGCCTCGAACGCTTCATGCCGCAACGGGGACCGCCGCTGCAGCGCCCTTAATCCGGCCTTCACGCCGTAGGGCAGCCGGCGAACGGCGGCGTGCAGCCATCCGTCGGCCTCGATAACGGGACCGCCCGATCGCTC
Source organism: Alphaproteobacteria bacterium (assembly GCA_050181375.1). Classification (GTDB taxonomy): domain Bacteria; phylum Pseudomonadota; class Alphaproteobacteria; order ATCC43930; family CGMCC-115725; genus DATARH01. Next base: position 8,772 of record JBFXDF010000032.1, on the reverse strand, counting down.
GCGCAGAAATTCGCGTATCGCCAGCGCGGTCCGATCATCGCGTTCGAGATACCAGGTCCCCGCTTCGCTGCCGATCGTGCCGCGGCAGTCGTTCAGAAAAACCGCCCATTCGGTGCGGTCGAGGCGACGGTCGTTCGCGATATCAACGCGCAATCCGGCGGCCGGGCCGAGACGGGCGAACAGGTCGTAGACGCGGTTGCGCTGGTCGTCCCCGAGATAGACGGGGTAGCGGAAGCTGCGCGCGCCGAGGTCGATCGCGCGCGTTTCGGCCGGCTTGTCACGGCGGAATACGCGCTCGTTGGCGGCATGCGGGACTGCGAGCACCGCGGCCCCGGTATCGCGGTACAGCCACTCGCCGGCTTCGAGCGGCAGCTGGGTCCCGACCCAATCGGCCCCGACATCGCGCAGGAACTCGCGTTTGTCCGCCAGTCTGATCCATGGCAGGTTGTATTCGTTGCCGACCAGCACCAGGAGGCGTCCGCGGCGGTCCTTCAGCGCCGCCCGCAGCGGGTCGATGTATCTCAGCGTGTCGGCCGAGCACGGGTGCAGCGCCACGACGAGTTCGGCGTCGCGCACCGCGCGGATGGCGGCGCGGCGTTCGGCGCGGCTGAACAGATTGAACGCGGCCATCGTGAAATGGGGCGACGAACCGAAGGCATCGACCCAATCGTCGTAGTAGGAGGCCCGGACCCCGTATCGGACCGTCAAGACGACGGCACGGATCCGCGTTTCGCGCAGCATTCCAGGTACCCGACAATCAGGTCGATTGCGGTCGCGGCGGCGTGCCCGTCGCCATAGCCGGCTATGTCGCGGCGCGGCGCATAATCCGGCTCATTCCACAACCGGTTCCAGCCGGCGGCGACCGTTTCCACCCATTCGGTTTCGCCGCGCAACGTGACGCAGGGGACACGATGAAAATACGCCTCCTTCTGCAACCCGCCCGAATCGGTGTAGACGGCGGCGGCCGATTGCAGCAGCCGATGCATGTCGAGATACCCGAGCGGCCCGCAAACCAGGAGCGGGGCCGGATCGAGCTCCCAGCGCGCGATCTGCTGCGCGGTGCGGGGATGCAGCGGCAGCACCACGGTGTGTTCCCGCGCGCGCTCTTTCAGAAACTCAAGGATCGCGGCGAGGCTGTCGCGGTCGGCGGTGCTCTCGGCGCGATGCACGGTGGCGACCGCGTAGCGTCCCTCGGCAAGCGCCAGCCGCGCGAGCACGCCGGACTCGCGGGCGCGCGCCGCCGCGAACAGCGTCGCGTCGTACATAACATCGCCAATATGATGAACACCGGCGACGATGCCTTCGCCGCGCAGATTGCCGGCCGCGGTTTCGGTCGGGCACAGCAGCAACGCGCTCAGATGATCGGTCAGGACGCGGTTGATTTCTTCCGGCATTCGCCGGTTGAACGAGCGCAAACCCGCTTCGAGATGCGCCACCGGCACGTGCAGTTTGGCCGCCGCGAGCGCGCCGGCCAGCGCCGAGTTCGCGTCGCCCATGACGAGCACGATATCGGGACGATCGGCGAGGATCGCCTCCTCGATGCCGGCCAGCATGCGGCCCGTCATCTCGCCGTGGCCGCCGCCGTGGATCCCGAGATTTATGCGCGGCGTCGGGATTGCGAGTTCGTCGAAGAACACCCGCGACATCGCAGGGTCGAAATGCTGCCCGGTATGCAGCAGAATCTCGTCGATATCGCCACGCGCCGCCACCGCGCGCGAGATCGCGGCCGCCTTTACGAATTGCGGTCGCGCGCCAACGACCATCAGCATCCGAAACGGTTTCATGCGAGCGCGGCGCTCAGTCCCGGCACAAAACGCGCGTGCTGCAGCATGCAGCGGCGGATCGTGTCCGCGTTGGCGCGCGTCCACGCGATCGTCTCGGCGAGGCCGTCGCGCAGCGTCGTCGCGGCGGCAAACCCGAGCGCGGCGCGCGCCTTTGCCGGATCGCCGAAACGGCGGCCCGAACGGTCCCAATCGCGAGCGGGTGCCAGTGCGACGGGCGTCGGATTGCCGGTCAACTCGTTGATCAGGTTTGCGAGATCGCGGATCGTCGTCTCGACGCCCGAGGCAAGGTTGTACGCCTCTCCCGGCGCGCCACGCACGGCGCACGCGATCAATCCGCGGGCGATGTCATCGACAAAAATAAAGTCGCGGCTGGCGATCCCGCCATTCTCGACCGGCAGCGCCTCGCGGTGCAGCGCCTTCCACACAAAGGTCGGGATCACGTTGCGCCAAACGGTATGCGGCGTGCCGCGCCAGCGCCCGGCCCCCAGGATCTCGCCCGGACCATACACGTTCTGGAACCGCGCCCGGACAAACGGCAGCTCGTAGCGGCGGAAATAGTAATTTCCGTACATTTCGCCGACCAGCTTCGAAATCGAATAGGGGCTGTCGTGAAACAGCGAGATCGGGGCGTCCTCGGGGGTAGCCGCCGCCGCGCCGAAGGTCTTTTCCGCGACCGCGCATCCGGCCGCGGCGTAAACCGCCTTTCTCAAACCGCGAAAATCCTTCAGCCGGTCGAACAGCTTCAGCGAGGTGATCGTATTGTTCGCGTGGTCCGCCAGCGGATCATGGATCGACGATTGGTTGCCGTGATAGCAGGCGAGGTGAAAGACATAATCGAGATCGCCCGGCAGCGCCGCCAGAACGCGGTCGTCGGCGATCGAGCCGAGCACGAAGTCGACGAGCGGATGCTCGGGCACGTTGCCGATGTCGGCCGACAGCAGATTGTCCACGATGAGGACGCGGCGGGGCGCGGCGTCGATCAGCCGGCGCACCAGCGCGCCGCCGGCAAAACCGGCGCCGCCGACAACGAGCACCGAGGTACCGGCGAATGCCGCCGTCACGCTCACGATTGCTGCCCGGCGCGCAGATGGGTGTAGCCGCCCTGCACTCCATGCTCTTTGTAATAAGCCACCGTTCTGGCGACGATCTCGTCGAGCGGCGTGAACCGCACCTCACCGAAATCACGAAAGGTGCGCGACGGATCGAGCAGGATCGTCGGCGCCTCGTCGGCACCGAGCGGCCGGACCTCCGGTTCGGGATAGTCGTTGAGTTGCATCGCCCGAACGACCGAATCGTAGAGCTCGCGGATCGCGATGTCGCGGCCGGACGAGAAGTGATAGGTTCCGCTGCCGGCGCCGTCGGCCGCCCGCAACACGACGCGGGCGAGGTCTTCGACAAACACGAAATCGCGCCGTGCCTCGGTCACGAAGCAGCGCTTCCCGTGCGACAGGCGATCGAAAAAAATCGGCAGCGGCCCGCTGACATTGCGCGGCCCGACGGCATTCGCCAGTCGAAAGGTCAACCAGTCGACGCCGCTCAGTTGAATATAATGCTCGCCGGCGGTTTTTGAGATCGCGTAACTGCTGTTGACCGGGTCGATCGGATGATCGAGCGTAATCGGCTGCTCGCGCGGATTGGTGCCGTAGCACAACGCGGTCTGGAAATAAATCAGGCGTCCGACTTTGTAAATCTTGCACGCGCGGGCGATGTTGGCGCTGCCGACGCAATTGGTCATCGCGTCGCCCTGCCAATCGTCGGGATCCTTGTAGGAAGCCGCGGTGTGGATCACCACCTCTGGCCGGAAATCCCCGATCAGCCCGTCGACGATCCGCTGGTCGGCGATGCTGTCCTCGACAAGCTTCAACCGCGGATGGGGCGTCAGATTGTCCCGTCGGCCGGTCGCGAAATTGTCGATCGCCAGCACCTCGTCGCCGCGCGCCAGAAGCATGTCGATGACCGTCGAGCCGACCAGACCCGAGCCGCCGGTTACAAAGAATTTCATCCTCAGGGCCTATCCGTCTGCGCGATCATTTCGGCGAGCCAACGCGGGGCCGCGGTCACCCGGCGGCAAGTTCCGCCCCGGCCAGCCGGCCGGCCTCCTCCGCCGGCATGCGGCGAAAATCGGCGGCGCGATCATGGAATTGCTGTTGCCACAACTCGAGGCTCAGGAGGCCCCAAATCTTGCGCGAGAACGGGCCGGCGACTTGCAGGTTGGCGAGCACCGCATCGGCGTTTATGTAGTCGCGCTGACGCGCGCCGCGGCTGCGGAAAACATCCTGGACCAGATCGCCGAGCTCGGCCGAGAACCATTCCCTCAGCGGTACCGGAAACCCCATTTTGTCGCGGCGATCGAGAATCTCCGGCGGCAGTTCGCGCTCATAGGCGCGTTTCAGCAAATGCTTCATGCGTCCGCCCTCGAACTTCACGTCGGCGGGCACGGTGGCGAGAAATTCGATCAGCGGGTGATCGAGCAGCGGCACCCGGCTTTCGAGGCCGTGCGCCATGCTCATGCGATCCTCGACATGCAGCAGCGCCGGCAACAGACACTTGAAGTCGAAATGCGTCATCTTGTCGAAATAGGCTTCCTTCTGCACATTGTTCTGGTTGTCGAAGATCGCGCGAAAGCTCTCGAACACCCGCGGTTTGTCGAGCCGGTGCCAATCGATCTCGTCAACCATGTCGGTCGAACGGTCGATCAATCGGAAATAGCGCTCGTCGAGACCGGCGAACAGGCCATCGCGCCAGAATTCGCGCATCATCGGCTTGTATTCGCGCAATAAGCCAAGGTTCGGCACAATCGATTCGATGGTCACGACGAAATTGCCGTTTTTGTAGGTGCCGTCGAGCGCGGCCTTGATGCATTGCTCGAAATAGGCGAGCAGGTAACGAGCGTACCCGCCGAATACCTCGTCGCCGCCCTGACCGCCAAGAACCACTTTCACACGGCGGGCGGCCAAGGCGGACACCATGAATTGAGGAAACGCGCCGGGGCCGGCGACCGGGAAATCCAGGTAGTACAGCACGTCGGCGATGTGGTCGCGAAAGTGTCGCGCCGTGATGTCGATCGTATTCAGCCGCGCGCCGGTTTTCGCCGCCACGATCGCCGCGTAATCGCTTTCGTCGTACCCGGGAAACTCGGTGAACCGGCCATGAAAATACTCGCGCACGCCACGCTCGCCGTTGCCGGCAAGGATCGCGATCAGGCTCGAGTCGATGCCGCCGGAAACATAGGCGCCGACTGGCACATCGCCGCGCAGATGAACGGCGATCGTGTCGTCGAGCAATTCAGTCAGGCGCCGTTCGAAATAGTGCGCGCTGTGATCGAAGTCGATCCGATAACGAACATCCCAATAGCGCCGGACGCTGATCATGCCGTTCTCGACGGTCAGCGCGTGGCCGGGCGGCAATTCGCTCACGCCACGAAACAGCGTGTCGCCGCCGATCGTATACTGAAACGTCAAGTACTCCGCGAGCGCCTCCGGATCGGTGGCGATCTCCGGCAGGAACGGCAACAACGCCTTCGCCTCGGAGGCAAAGACAAAAAGATTGTCGATTACGGTGTAGTAGAACGGCTTGATGCCGAAACGGTCGCGGGCGCAGAACAGCAGCTGCCTGCTATCGTCCCACAGCGCGAACGCGAACATGCCGCGCAGTCGCTCCAGGCAATCCGTGCCGGAACGGTCATATGCGGCGAGAATGCATTCGGTGTCGGAGGCCGAACGAAAACTCCACTGCGCCGTCAGGCTGTCGCGCAGTTCGAGGTAATTGTAGATTTCGCCATTGTAGCTGATCACCGTCCCGCTGGGCGCCGTCATCGGCTGGCGCGCCGCCGCGCTCAAGTCGATGATCGCGAGACGGCGATGAACGAGACCGACATTCTCCCCCGGTGACGACCATTGACCCCGTCCGTCCGGCCCGCGATGCGCGATCAGCCGGTCGAGCACCGCGAGACCCGAGGCGAGACGCGGGACCGGCGCGCCGTCGAGCGAAACGATGCCGGCGATGCCGCACATCAGACCGACACCCGCGGCGCCTCGACGGCGAGCGGCACCGGGGCTGCCTCGCTCCGCCTGGCGGCTCGATACAGCGCCAGAAGCGTTTCGCCCTGCACCTGCCAGTTGAAGCGGTCGCGGGCGAAACGCAGCGCGTTGCGGCGGCCTTCCGCGAGCAGCTCGGGGTTGCCGACGAGCTGCCCGACCGCCTCGGCCAGCGTTTTCGGCTCCGCGGAGCTGTAGAACGCGCCGGCCCGCGCCTCGCGCAGCACCGAGGTCACGTAGGGCAGGTCGTTCGCCAGGACCATCAGCCCGGCGTGCAGATACTGCGACAGCTTGTTCGGGCAGGACAGCCGGTCGTTGAGGATGGCCGGCTTGTAGGGGATCACGCCGACATCCGCTTCGGCGGCGGCCGCGACCAGCTCGTCCTCGCCGACCGCGTCGAGAAAATAGATGCCGCGCCCGAGCAATCCGAGGCGAGCGGCGCGCTCGATCGCCGCGTGTTTCCAGATGTTCTCGGGACCGCGCAGAAACAGCGCGGCGCGCTCGGCATCCACCCCGGCCCATGCGTCGATCAGCTCGTCAATGCCGCGGCCGGGGGTAAAGCGGCCCTGAAACAGGAATTTGACCCGGCCGCGCGCGAGCGCATCGATTTCGCTCGGAGCCGCCGGCGCGGAGCGGTCGTACACCCAAGGTTCGGCGTTCGGCACCGCATAGACCCGATCGATCCCGTAGGCGTCGCGCATCGCCTCGGCGAGCGGCGGGTTGACCGTCACCACCGCGTCGGCCCGCCGGATCAGAACCCGTTCGACCACAGAGAAAAACCCGCTGTCGAGCCAATTCCCGTGCGGATCGCTGAACGGATAGAACTCGTGCGCGTCGTATACCAGATGGCAGCCGTATCGCTGCTTTGCGATTACCCCGACAAGCAGCGTGTCGAGGTCGTTGCAGTGCACGATGTCGGGTTTCTCCGGCAGCGCTCGGAGGTATTTGCAAAAGGCCACCGAGGCCGGCGCGAACTGAACGCGCAGCACCGTCAGGACGTGTTCGATACGGCCGGCCAGCCCCCGTCGCATCGCGCCGAGGACCGAGCGGAGCCGCGACGGCGAGTTGCCCCCACTGGATTGCCGCGCCGCGCCGCGCAGTGCGCCGCCCAATCGCTCGCCCGCGACAATCGCCGGAGCCGAGAGCACTACAAACGGCGCGAGCAGGCGCGATACGGCCAACGGCAGCGCGTCCTTCAGCCGCCAAAGATAAGCCAGACCACTGACCCTCGGACGGACAAGATGCCGGACGCGATAGCCGTGAACCGTCTCGACCGCGGGGCGGAAACCGTCGTCGCGGTTGAAGCCGAGCACGGTGACATCGAATTGCCGCGCGGCGCTCTCGGCCTCCCAGCGGATGCGCGGGTCGAGGCTCGGTTCGTGCGCGCAGATCATCAGGATTCGCCGGCGATCGCGGGTCATCATGGGCTCACGCGGGCAGATCGAGAGCGGCCATCACCTGCCGCGCCACGGCCACCGGATCGTGGTGCCGCTCTGCGAAACGGCGGCTCTTCACGCCGTCCTCCCGCAACCGCTCGCGGCCGCCTGCAAGGCGGCCGCGCAGCACCGGCGCGAGCGTGTCCGGCGTCGCGTTGATAATCGGCAGATCGCGACGCAAATCCGATGGGACCCAGCCGCAGTCGCTGTCGCGGATATAGGCGATGACCGGTCTCTCGAGCATCATCGCCTCGACCGCCGCGCCACCGTACCAGCCGGCGAGAATCTGGTCGACAAACAGGTCGCATTGCGCGATACGGGCGATCGCCTCGTCGTGCGAGACACCCTGTATCAAATCGAATTCGAATTCGACGCCCTCGGCGCGCAGCTTCGCTATCGCTTCCAGCACGAAGCCGGTGCCCTTCGCGCCGAAATGCGTCGGGGCATGCGCGATTCGGATCGGCACGCCGTCCGGTTTCGGCGGCGCCGGTCCGATCTCGTCCGCGAACAGATGCGAATACGGCAGCAGTCGCGAGCCCGCCGGCAAAACGTTCAGCAGGTCCGGATTGTAGGCGAAAATCGCCGCCGCGTAGCGCTCGGCCAATCCGATCACCCGGCGTTTCCAGCCGTCCGAGCCCGGCGGGTAGTAGTCCGGATCGGCATGTCTCGCGATCGAAATCTCGTAGGCGGCTTCGGTGTAGGCGCGCTGCCTGACATCGTCGCCGAGGAAGCTGAAGACCAGCCGTTTGCCGAGCGCCCGCAACAGCGGCAAGTCCTTGCCCCAGACCGCGCGCGCATAAAGACGCCGGCCGATTTCCGCCGGACCGAGCGCCCTGCCGGCGCGCAGTTGCGGGTGGCGGCGCGGCATCAGCAGGGTTTCGCCGAAATAGAGGTGAATAATTTCTGCCTCGCGCACGGCGCGCCACAGCAGGCCCCAGCGCGCCGCCTCGCGGGCGATCGATCCGGCACCGGGCGCGACCGCCTCGACGGCCCGTCCCCGACTGTGCGCGCTCGGGTAAAGACTGACGCAAACGGCGTCGTAGCCGAGTTTGCGCTGTGCCGCCGCCAGGCCCGACGCGTGGCCGCCGATATCGACCGGCGCATGCAAAATCCGCGGCCGGCGCGCGACGCTGGTCATTGCCTCGTGACAAAGCGCGCCAACCCTTCTTCGAACCCGACAAACGAATCGAGCGGCATATGCCGCGACAGCCGGCCGAGATCGGCCACCAGCGCGGCGTCGAGCACCCCGGCGACGCGTTCGAAGACCGGCTTCCGCCCGCTGACGCGGCCGACGATGCGCGCCATCTCGGACAGCGTCAGCACTTGCGGCCCGGCGACATTGACGACGCCCCGCCACCGTTCGGCGGCCGCGGCCAACAGCACGCGGACCGCATCGTCGAGATAGAGCGGCGCAATCGACAGCCCGTCCCCATGCGGCGGCAGCCGCACCGGTCGCCCATTGCCGACATTGTCGATCAACCCGCTGATCAGCCGATCTTCCTGACCGGGACCGTA
>JBFXDF010000031.1:0-25133 GCA_050181375.1 Alphaproteobacteria bacterium | reverse complement strand
TTTCTCGACACGCGGATCATCTTTCTCGACGCGGAAAAGTCGAACTGGACGTGGGACCCGGTCGCGCAGGCCTATTATTGGCACCGCTTCTATTCTCACCAGCCGGACCTCAATTTCGACAATCCGCGGGTATTCCGCGCCGTCGCCAATGTCATGAAGTTCTGGCTCGATCTCGGGGTCGACGGACTGCGGCTCGACGCCGTGCCGTATCTGATCGAGCGCGAGGGCACCAATAACGAGAACCTGCCCGAGACGCACGAAGTCCTCCGCCGGCTCCGCGCCGAAATGGACAAAAGCTCCGGCGACCGGATGCTGCTCGCCGAGGCGAACCAGTGGCCCGAGGATGTGCTGCAATATTTCGGCGATGGCGACGAATGCCACATGGCGTTCCACTTCCCGCTGATGCCGCGAATCTACATGGCGGTCGCGACCGAGGACCGGCACCCGGTCACCGATATCATGCGGCAGACCCCGGAAATCCCGGAAACCTGCCAATGGGCGATCTTTCTGCGCAACCACGACGAGCTGACGCTCGAAATGGTGACCGACCGCGAGCGCGATTATCTGTGGAATTACTATGCCGCCGACCGCCGGGCGCGGATCAATCTCGGCATCCGCCGCCGCCTCGCGCCGCTGATGGAGAACGACCGGCGCAAGATCGAGTTGTTGAATGGGCTTTTACTGTCGATGCCGGGCACGCCGGTCCTCTATTACGGCGACGAGATCGGCATGGGCGACAACGTGTTTCTCGGCGACCGCGACGGGGTGCGCACGCCGATGCAGTGGTCGTTCGACCGCAATGGCGGGTTTTCCCGCGCCGACCCGGCAAGTCTTTATTTGCCGCCGATCATGGACCCGGTATACGGGTTCGAGGCGGTCAATGTAGAGGCGCAGACGCGCTCGCCGGGGTCGCTGTTAAATTGGACCAAGCGGCTGATCGCGGCCAGACGCACGCGGCAATCGTTCGGGCGCGGCACGCTGCGCTTTCTCTATCCGAGCAATCGCAAGGTCATCGCCTATCTGCGCGAGTATGATGCGGAGGCGATCCTTGTCGTTGCCAATCTCGCGCGCACGGCGCAGGCTGTCGAACTCGATCTCGCCGAGTTCCGCGGCCGGCAGGTTGTCGAGGTGCTGGGGCGCACCGTGTTCCCGCGGATCGGCGACCTGCCGTATCTGTTGACGCTGCAAGGCCACAGTTTTTTCTGGTTCGAGCTGGCGGCGACCGCGGAAAGCGAGGCCGTCGAGACCGTGCCCCCCGAATACGTCACGCTGGTAATGCCGCACGGCTGGGGCGATCTGTTCACGCGCCATAACCTGCCGCAGCTCGAACGCGATGTCATCCCGGCGTTTCTGCCGCGGCAGCGCTGGTTCGGCGGCAAGGATCAGCGGATCCGCGCGGTGCGCGTGCTGGCTAATGGCGAGCTGCCGGCGGCGCTGGGCGAGGCCGACGATATCAGGCCTTCGGGCTGTCTGGTGCAGGTAATCGAGGTTGCGTTGTCCGGTGGCGAGCGGCAGCAATATGCCTTGCCGCTGGCCGCGATCTGGTCGCCCTCGGGCAGCGAGACCCGCAATGCGCTGTTGCCGGTCACGCTGGCCGAGTTGCGCCAGTCCCGCCGCGAGGGTGCGCTGGTCGAGGCCGCGTCGCAGGACGGGTTCGCGCTGGCGCTGCTCGGCGCGATCGAACGCCAGAGCGATATTACAATGCGCACCGCCGATGGGCGCAGCGGCACCGCGTCGTTCCGCCCGACGCCGCTATTTGCGGACATGCCGCCGCCGGAGCGTCTCGTCGTGCGGCGCCTCGGGGCGGAGCAGTCGAACAGTTCGGTGCTGTTCGAGGAATACGCGGTCCTCAAGATCTACCGCCGCTTGCAGCCGGGAGTGCATCCGGAGATCGAGATGGGCCGGTTCCTCGTCGAGCGCGCCGGCTTCGCGAACACCCCGCCGCTCATCGGCACGATCGAGATTTCGCTGCCGGGCGCCGATGGTGAGAGTGATCCGGAGACGATGGCGCTGGGCGTGTTGTTTGCCTTCGTGCGCAATCAGGGCGACGGCTGGACAATGGCGCTCAACTACCTCTCGCGGTATCTCGACGACGCGTTGAACGAGGCCGCTCCCGGCGCGGCGCCGCCCGACAAGGCCCTCGAACTACCCGATCCGGATCACTTTTTCCTCGGACTGGCGCGGCAGCTCGGGCTGCGCACCGGCGAGATGCACCGCGCGCTTGCCGAGTTCGGCGACGACGACCCGGCCTTCGCGCCGGAGCCGATCACCGGCCCTGATATCGCGACGTGGCGACGCGATTTGCAGGAAGCGGTCGAGGAGATGTTGGTCCGGCTTGGCGCGAGCCGCGACCGGCTGCCCGAGCCGGCGCGGGAGCTCGCCGATCAGGTGATCGACTCGCGCGACCAGCTCGAGGAAGCGATCCGCAGGCTGGCACCCGACAACGTCTCCGCGATCAAGTGCCGGCACCACGGCGATTATCACCTGGGCCAGGTGCTCGCGGTGCAGAACGATTTTTACATCATCGATTTCGAAGGAGAGCCGTCGCGCCCGATGGCGCAACGCCGGCGCAAGAATTCGCCGCTGCGCGATGTCGCCGGGATGATCCGCTCGTTCGATTACGCGACCAGTGCGGCGGTGCGGCAGATCGGCGAAACCCGCCCCGCGGCATTGGCGCGCGCCGCCGAACTCGCCGAGTCCTGGCGGCATCGTGCGCTCGACGGATTCCGCGCCGCCTACCGCAAATCGACGCGCGGCTCGCCCGTGTTCCCGGCCAACAAATTGCAGGGCAAGGCATTGATCGACTTCTTCACGCTCGAAAAGGCCGTCTACGAAGTGAATTACGAGCTGGCGAACCGGCCCGACTGGGTGTCGATCCCGCTCGCCGGCATCCTTCGCGTGCTCGCCAAGACCGACGGACACCGGTAGGCGGGAGATCGGATGCCTTACCGCCCCAGCGCCGAGGTCGAGGCCATCGTCAATGCCCGCCACGGCGACCCGTTCGGCTTTCTCGGTATGCACCAGAGCTCGGCCGGTCTTTACGTGCGGACATTCCTGCCCGATGCCGAAAGCGTCTCGGTCATCGAGAGCGCGACCGGGCAGACCGCCGCGCGCTGCGAACGCATCCATCCGGCCGGGCTGTTTGTCGCCAGCATCACGGACCGTCGCGAACCATTTCGCTATCGGTTGCGCGTCCGATGGGGCGGGCACGAGCAGGAATTCGAGGACGTCTACCGCTTCGGACCGGTGCTCGGCGAACTCGATCTGCACCTGCTTGTCGAGGGCAACCATCTCGCCAGCTATCAGAAGCTCGGCGCGCATCCGATCGTGCATGAGGGGATCGAGGGTGTCGGGTTCGCCGTCTGGGCGCCGAACGCGCAACGGGTCAGCGCCGTCGGCGATTTCAACGGTTGGGACGGCAGACGCATGCCGATGCGGCGGCGGCATGCGGGCGGCTTATGGGAGATTTTTGTACCCGGCTTGCGCCCGGGGCACCTCTATAAATACGAACTGATCGGCCCCGATGGCGCCCTGCTGCCGTTGAAGGCCGACCCGTATGCCGGACAGGCCGAGCACCCGCCGGGCACCGCCTCGATCGTTGCGCCGCCGTCGCGCCATCTATGGCAGGACGGGTCGTGGATCGGCGACCGGTGGCGCCGCCAGGAGCGCGACGCGCCGATTTCGATCTACGAGGTCCATCTCGGCTCGTGGCGGCGCGCCGAGCACGGCCGTTATCTGACCTATCGCGAATTGGCCGAGCAGCTCGTGCCCTATGCCGCCGATCTCGGCTTTACCCATCTCGAGGTGCTCCCGGTCACCGAATATCCATTCGACGGGTCCTGGGGCTACCAGCCGATCTCGCTGTTCGCGCCGACGGCGCGGTTTGGCTCGCCCGACGATTTCCGGGCCTTTGTCGATGCCTGCCACCGCGCCGGTCTTGGGCTGATACTCGACTGGGTGCCGGGTCATTTCCCGACCGACGCGCACGGTCTGGGGCGCTTCGACGGCACCGCGCTCTATGAACATGCCGATCCGCGGCAGGGACGGCATCTCGACTGGGACACGCTGATCTACAATTACGGCAGGCGTGAGGTCGCAAATTTTCTGCTGTCGAGCGCGCTTTACTGGCTGCGCGAGTTTCATATCGACGGGCTCAGGGTCGATGCCGTCGCTTCGATGCTGTATCTCGATTACAGCCGCAAGGCAGGCGAGTGGATCCCGAACGCCTATGGCGGGCGTGAGAACCTCGACGCGATCGCGTTTCTGCGGCGAATGAACGAGCTGGTGTTCGGGGAAGGCACCGGCGCGACGACGGCGGCCGAGGAATCGACGGCGTGGCCAATGGTGTCGCGGCCGGTCTATGTCGGCGGGCTCGGCTTTGGCTACAAGTGGAACATGGGCTGGATGCACGACACGCTGAACTACATGTCGCTCGATCCGATCTATCGCACATACCACCACAACAATATGACCTTTGGGTTGCTCTACGCCTATCACGAGAACTTCATTCTGCCGCTCAGTCACGACGAGGTCGTGCACGGCAAGGGGTCGCTGATCGGTAAGATGCCGGGCGACCGCTGGCAGAAATTTGCCAATCTGCGCGCCTATTTCGCCTTTATGTGGACGCATCCCGGCAAGAAGCTCTTGTTCATGGGCGGCGAGTTTGGTCAGGAGCGCGAGTGGAACCACGATTGGGGGCTTGACTGGGATGCGCTAGCCGAACCGCTCCATGCCGGCGCGCAGCTTCTCGTGCGCGACCTGAACCGCCTCTATCGCGCGACCGCGGCGCTGCATCAGCTCGACTGCGAACCCGGCGGCTTTGCCTGGATCGATGCGAACAACGCCGGCGAAAGCGTCCTGTCCTATTTCCGCCGCGGCCGCGACCCGAGCGATATGGCGGTCATCGTCTGCAACTTCACGCCGGTGCCGCGGCACGATTACCGGATAGGCGTGCCGCGAGCCGGGCGCTATCTCGAACGCATCAACACCGACGCGGATGTCTACGGCGGCAGCGGTGTCGGCAACGCCGGGGCGGTCGCGACCGAGCCGCATCCGATGCATGGACACGGCCAATCGTTGCGGTTGCAATTGCCGCCGCTCGGCGTCCTGATATTGACGCTCGAAGCATAATGCGAAACGGCGATGACATTGATGCGTCCGTGCCCGGCCTTGGGCCGGGCATCCACGAGACGCCCGGCACGCTGCGGTCCGTTTCTCGTGGATGGCCGGGCCAAACCCGGCCACGAACGGGTAGGCGAGGCTTTCGGCCGATTGATACAAGGGGACATTTCCGCTGATGCGATCGCCTCGGGTGTGGCCCGGACAACCCTATCCGCTGGGCGCGACCTGGGACGGCAAGGGCGTCAACTTCGCGCTGTTTTCCGCTCATGCCGAGCGGGTCGATTTGTGCCTGTTCGATCCCTCCGGCAATCACGAGGAAGCGCGCATCCGGCTGCCCGAATATACCGACGAGGTCTGGCATTGCTATTTGCCGGAGGCGCGTCCGGGGCTGCTTTACGGATACCGGGTGTATGGCCCGTATGAGCCGGTCGCTGGCCATCGCTTCAATCCGAACAAGCTGCTGCTCGACCCCTACGCGCGGGCGTTATCGGGCCAGCTGCGCTGGAATGACGTGCTGTTCGGTTATCGGGTCGGCGGCCCGCGCGAGGATCTGGCCATGGATCGCCGCGACAGCGCCCGCTGCATGCCGAAATGCCGCGTCGTCGAGAGCGCCTTCACCTGGAACCACGATCGCCACCCGCGCACCTCGTGGGAAGAAACGATCATCTATGAGATGCACGTGCGCGGCTTCACGATCGGGCATCCGGCGGTGCCGCACCACGAGCGCGGCACATTCGCGGCCCTCGCCTCGCCGGCCGTCATCGACTACCTGATCGATCTTGGCGTCACCGCGGTCGAGTTGCTGCCGGTGCATGCCGCCGTCACCGAGCGCCCGCTCGCCGAGCGCGGCCTTGTCAACTACTGGGGTTACAATACGATCGGGTATTTCGCGCCCGATCCGCGCTTTCTGCCGGGCGGTTCGATCGCCGAGTTCAAGACCGCCATCAAGCGGCTGCACGATGCCGGCATCGAGGTCATTCTCGACGTCGTCTACAACCATACCGGGGAGGGAAGCCAGCTCGGGCCGACGCTGTCGTTCCGCGGCATCGACAATCTGTCTTATTACCGGCTGCAGGCCGACCGGCGCCTTTATCAGGACTTCACCGGCACCGGCAATACGCTGAACCTTGACCATCCGCGCGTCATGCAGATGGTTCTCGACTCGCTGCGCTACTGGGTCGAGGAGATGCATGTCGACGGTTTTCGGTTCGACCTGTGCACAACTCTCGGACGCGAACACGGAGATTATAGCCAGGGCGCGGCGTTCTTCGATGCGATGCGGCAAGACCCCGTCATGGCCCAGACCAAGCTGATCGCCGAGCCGTGGGATGTCGGCCCGTTCGGCTATCAGCTCGGAAATTTTCCGCCGGGCTGGGCCGAATGGAATGGACAATACCGCGATGGCGTGCGCCGTTTCTGGAAGGGCGACAAGGGAATGGTGGCCGAGATGGCGTCCCGTCTGGCCGGCTCCTCCGATATTTTCGGCTATCGTGGACGGCGGCCCTGGGCCAGCATCAACTTCGTCACGGCGCATGACGGGTACACGCTGCAAGACCTGGTCAGCTATGAGCGGAAGCACAACGAGGCCAACGGCGAGGATAATCGCGACGGGCACGACGCCAATTTCAGCTTCAACGGCGGCGTGGAAGGCCCGACCGACGATCCGGCGATCGTCGCCTTTCGCGACCGGCAGAAGCGCAACTTCATGGCGACGCTGCTTTTGTCGTTGGGCGTGCCGATGCTGCTCGCCGGCGACGAATTCGGGAATACGCAATACGGCAACAACAACGCCTATTCCCAGGACAACGAGGTGTCCTGGCTTGACTGGGAGAACATTCGCCCCGAGGACGCCGCGCTGCGCGAGTTCGTGCGCTACCTGATCCGTTTCCTGCGCACGCACCGGGTGCTTTCGCGCCCGCGTTTCTTTCGCGGCGAGATGCTGTCCGAGGCCGGTCTCAAGGATATCACCTGGGTCACGCCGGCCGGGGTCGAGGCCGCCGCCGAGGATTGGGCGAACCCGGTCGCGCTGTCGCTTGGCTATGTGCTGTGCGGCGCCGCCGGCGAATTCTACACCCCGGGCGGGCAGCGCGATATCGACGAGAGTTTTCTGGTAATGATGAACGCCTATCAAGGCGATCTCGATTTTTACTTTCCACAGCTTCCGACGGCGCTCGAGTGGGAAGCGCTGGTCGATACCGCCGAGCCGACCGGCAGGGTCGAGTCCGGCCGGATATGGGAACCGGGCGAGGCGTATCCGCTGCGCGCGCATTCGTTTGCGCTGTTCATCAACCGCGCGCCGCCAATGGCGGGACCGCGCGGCGGGGCAGGCGGAGCGGTCGATTGCAGCGGTCCGAAGCCTGGCCCGTCCGATGCCGAGGACGGCTGCTGATGCGGCGGCGCCATCCCCTGCCGTTCGGAGCTGAACTTGTGCCGGGGGGCGTGTGTTTCCGGCTGTGGGCGCCGCGCGCGGAGAGCGTCGCGCTAGTGCTGGAGGCACGCGATACGGTGGCGCCGACGCCGATGCAGCCCGAGCCGGGCGGGTGGTGGTCGGTGACGACCGATCGCGCCGCGGCGGGATCGCGCTATCGCTACCGCGTCGGCGGTCGTGACTACCCCGACCCGGCTTCGCGCTTTCAGCCTGACGGCGTGCACGGCGCCAGCGAGGTGGTCGACCCGGGCGCTTATCGGTGGTCCGATCTCGGCTGGCGCGGGCGGAACTGGGAAGAGCTGGTCATCTACGAACTGCATCTCGGAACATTTTCCGAAAGCGGCGGCTTCGCGGGCGCGATTTCCAGGCTCGACGACCTCGCCGCGCTGGGCGTCACCGCGCTCGAATTGATGCCGGTCGCGCAATTCCCCGGCGGTCGGGACTGGGGCTACGACGGAGTTCAGCTCTATGCGCCGGCCTCCGCCTACGGCCGCCCCGAGGATTTGAAAGCGCTGGTCGAGGCGTGCCACGCGCGCGGCCTCGCGATCCTGCTCGACGTCGTCTACAACCATTTCGGTCCTGAGGGAAACTACCTCAGCACCGTCGCACCGGCGTTCTTTACCGAGCGACATCACACGCCGTGGGGAGCGGCAATAAATTTCGATGGAGCCGGGAGCCGCCCGGTGCGCGACTTCATCATCGAGAACGCGCTGTATTGGCTTGAGGAGTACGATTTCGACGGGCTGCGCCTCGACGCGGTGCACGCCATTATCGACGACAGCGATCCCGATATTCTGACCGAATTGACGTTGACGGTGCGCCGGCGCATTACCGGGAAACCGGTGCATCTGGTCCTCGAAAACGACGCGAACCAGGCGAGCCGGCTGCGCCGCCGGGAGGGGATGCCGATCGGCTATACGGCGCAGTGGAATGACGACTTGCATCACGTGCTGCACGTTCTGACGACCGGGCGGACCGGCGGCTATTACGGTGACTATGCCGAGGCGCCGATCGCGCTGCTCGGTCGCGCGCTGACCAGCGGCTTTATCTATCAGGGCGAACCATCGGCATATCGCGGCGGGAAACCGCGCGGCGAGCCGTCCGGCGACCTGCCGCCGACCGCCTTTGTTTCGTTCCTGCAGAACCACGACCAGATCGGCAACACGCCATTCGGCGAGCGCATCACCGCCGATGCCCCCGAGGCGCTGGTCCATACGGCCGTTGCCGTCGTGTTGCTGTCGCCGCAAGTTCCGCTCCTGTTCATGGGTGAGGAATGGGCAACGGCGCGGCCGTTCATGTTTTTCTGCGACTTTATGCCGGAACTGGCCGAAGCGGTCCGCGAGGGGCGCAAGCGCGAATTCGCGCAATTCACCGAATTCGGCGAGGCCGCGGCGCGGGGCCGGATCCCGGACGCAACCGCCGCGAGCAGCTTTGAAGCGTGCCGTCTCGACTGGTCCGAGCGCGAGCGTGAGCCGCACCGCACCTGGCTCGACCGCTACCGTCGCATGTTGCGAGTGCGGCGCGAGGCGATCGTGCCGCGTCTCGCAGGCGTCGCCCCGGGCGGCGCGTTCTGGCGGCTCGGGCCGGCGGCATTGGGTGCGGAATGGACCCTTGGCGACGGCGCGCGCCTGCTGCTATTCGCCAATTTTGGCGCCGAACCGGCGCCGTGCGGCGACGTTCCGTCCGGTGCAACCCTGCTCTACTGCACACTCCCGCAGCCACCGTCCGATAATATCGCATCCGGATGCGCCGCCTTTTACCTGATCCCGCCCGAGCGCATGATGCGATGAGCCGGCTTGAAGAACTCCGAAGCGTCGCCGGTCTGGTCGGCATCGCGACAAGCCATGTCGATGCGTTCGGCAGGCGGCATGAGCCCGATGAGGAAACCCTGTCCCGGCTGATCGCGGCGCTCGGTCTACCGGCCGAGCCGAAAGAAGCCGCGGCGTCGCTCGACGAGGAACGAAACGCGGCTCCGTTCGGCCTCGCCACGGCCCCGATCCTGGATCAGGACGATCCCGCCCCGATGCTCGCGCTGCCCCGCCCGCCGCCGGGTGAGGTCGAATGGCATATCAGGCTCGAAGGCGGCGACGAGCGGCGCGGCCGGGGCGACGCCGGTGTGCTTCGACTGCCCGCCGGATTGCCGCTCGGGTACCACGGGCTGACGCTCATCGCCGGCAAGGCCGGGATTCCGGAAGCCGCGATCGATCTGATCGTCGCGCCGCGATCCTGCTATCTGCCGGAAGGCTTGCGGCCGGGGGCGCGCAGCTGGGGGATCACGGCGCAAGTCTACGGCCTGCGCGGCGGCCGCGACTGGGGCATCGGCGATTTCACCGAACTCGAGAGGCTGTGCCATGGCGCCGGCTCGCTCGGCGCCGCCGTGGTCGGGGTCAACCCGCTGCACGCGCTGTTCGCGGCGGAGCCGGGCCATTTCAGCCCCTACTCGCCGTCGAGCCGCCTCTGGCTGAACTACCTCTATATCGATGTGACCGCTGTGCCTGGCTTCGCCGAGGACCCGGCGGCGCAGGTGCTCGCGCCGGCGGCGATGATCGAGACGGTGCGCGCCACTGACCTCGTCGATTACAAAGCGGTCGCCGCCGTCAAGCGCCCGCTTCTGGAAGCGCTGTTCGCGCGCTTCCGCCGCGACGAACTGGGGTTCGGCGGCGTGCTTGCGCAGGATTTCCGGCATTTTTGCGACGCGGGCGGGCAGGCGCTGGCCGACTTTGCAGCCTTCGAGGCGCTGCATGAGCATTTTTTGCGGCAATGCGGCACGTTTTCCTGGCACTCGTGGCCGGCGGCGATGCGCGATCCGCGATCCGGCGAGGTCGGCGAATTCGCGCGGCAACACGCGGACCGCGTCATGTTCTTTCAGTTCCTGCAATGGACCGCCGATCGCCAGCTCGGCCGCGCGGCGGCGCACGGGCGGGAAGCCGGCCTCGCGATTGGCCTCTATCGCGACCTCGCGGTCGGGGCCAATCCGCACGGCGCCGATGCCTGGGCGGACAACGAGCTGGTCGCCGCCGGTGCCTCGATCGGCGCGCCGCCCGATCCGCTGAGCCGGTCGGGCCAGAATTGGGGGCTGGCGCCGCTCAACCCGCTGGTGTTGCGGCGGCGGGGCTTCGCTCCGCTGATCGCGGCGGTGCGCGCGAATATGCGGCACGCCGGGCTGTTGCGGATCGATCATGTGATGGGGCTGCGCCGGCTGTACTGGATCCCGAGCGGCAGCGACGCGACTGCGGGCGCCTATGTCGATTACCCGTTCGACGACGTGCTTCGGCTCCTGGCGCTCGAAAGCCATCGGCACGCCTGCGCCGTCGTCGGCGAGGATCTCGGCACCGTGCCGGCCGGGTTTCGCGAGACGATGCAGGCGGCCGGAGTGCTGTCGTGTCGCGTCTTGACGTTCGAGCGCCGTCAGGACGGCAATTTCGCGAGGCCGCGAGACTACCCGCCGCTCGCCGCCGCCTCGGCCGCGACCCACGATCTGGCGACGGTTAAGGGGTTCTGGCTCGGGCGCGACATCGACTGGCGCCGGCGGCTCGGGGTTTATCCCGACAACGCGGCCGAAGCCGCCGAGGGCGAGGAGCGCCGCCGCGACCGGTTGTTGCTGCTCGAGGCGCTGGCCGGCGAGGGTCTGCTCGCCCGCGAGCGGTTCGGCGCGTATCTGTCGGAGGACGGCGAACCGCGTTATGACGCCGAACTCGGAGAGGCGGTCCTCGTTTATCTCGCGCGCTCGCGGGCCCGCCTGATGCTCGTGCAGGTCGAGGACGCCGCCGGCGAATGCGAGCAGGCGAACCTGCCCGGCACGACCGATGCTCATCCGAACTGGCGCCGGCGTCTGCACGCGCGGCTCGATGATCTGCTTGCCGGGCCGGAGATGGCGCGCATCGCCGCGCGGATCACCGAAGCGCGCCGCCGGTCGGCCGCCGACAAGCAGCTCCCCAAGCAGGCCCGATGAGCGAGACGGCCTCGGCGGCGCTCGCGATACGCGCAACCTACCGGCTGCAATTCCACAAGGGGTTCACGTTTCGCGACGCCGAGGCGCTGGTGCCCTACCTCGCACGTCTTGGCGTCAGCCATCTGTACGCGTCGCCGTTGATGCAGGCGCGGCCCGGCTCGACGCATGGTTACGACATTGTCGACCACAACCGGCTCAACCCCGAGATCGGCACCGAGGAAGAGTTCGAGACGCTGGTTGCGGCGTTAGCGGCGCACGGAATGGGATTGATCGTCGATATCGTGCCCAATCACATGGGCGTCGGCGGCGCCGACAATGCGTGGTGGCTCGACGTGCTCGAGTGGGGCGAAAATTCGCCCTACGCCCAATATTTCGACATCAACTGGGACCCGATCCGCGACGATATGAAGGGCCGCGTCCTGTTGCCGGTACTTGGCGATCAGTATGGCGCGGTCCTCGAAAGCGGTGAGATCGCGCTGCGCTTCGACCCCGGCGAGGGCAGTTTCAGCGCCTGGTATTACGACCATCGCTTTCCGATCTCACCGTTGTCGTATCCCGACATTCTCCGCCACGGAGGCGCGCGGCTCGGGGAACTGGCCGGGGCTTTCCAGGCTTTGCGGCGGCTCGCGCCGGAAATGGCGCACCAGCGGGCTGCCCCGTTGCACCGACAGCTCGCCGATGCGGCTGCCGATCGCGAAACGGCGGCGGCGCTCGATACCGCGGTGCGGGCGTTCGCCGGCGTGCCGGGCCATCGCGAGAGCTTTCGCCGCTTGCACCGCTTGCTGGAGGAACAGGCCTATCGCGTCGCGTTCTGGCGGGTGGCGACCGAGGAAATCAACTATCGCCGCTTTTTCAACATCAACGACCTCGCCGGGCTGCGCATCGAGCTGCCGGAGCTGTTCGAGGCGACGCATCGGCTGACCCTTCGCATGGTGGAGCGGGGGCAGGTGCAGGGGCTGCGCATCGACCATATCGACGGGCTGTTCGACCCGGCCCGCTATTGCACGGCCCTGCGTGAACGCGCCGGGGCAAAGACCTACATCGTCGCGGAGAAAATCCTGGCGCGCTATGAGCGGCTGCCCGGCTGGCCGATCGCCGGCACGACCGGGTACGATTTCGTCAACCAGGTGCTCGGGCTGTTCGTCGATCCGGGGGGCGAGGCGGCGATGACGCGCCTTTATCGCCGAATCACCCGGCGTCGCGAAGATTTCGACGAGGTTCTCTACGGCGCGAAGCAGCGCATCATGCGGGTCAATCTAGCGAGTGAGATGAGCGTGCTCGCGCGCCGCTTTCACCGGCTGTCGATGCGCGATTGGCGCACCCGCGATTTCACGCTGCACAGCATGCTGACCGCGCTCGAGGAGGTCGTCGCGGCATTCCCGGTGTACCGGACTTATGTCTCGGCCGAGGGAGCGGGGCCCGACGACCACCGCTATATCGAATGGGCGATCGGGCTGGCGAAGAAGCGCTGGGCGACGGCGGACACGACGATCCTCGACTTCATCCACGGCGTGCTCGTCGCCGATCTGCCCGGACACGAGCAGTCGGAGGACGTCCTGCGGACCGCGATGCAGTTTCAGCAGATAACCGGCCCGGTGATGGCGAAGGCGTTCGAGGATACCGCCTTCTACCGGTATTTTCGGCTGCTGGCGCTCAACGAGGTTGGCGGCGACCCGCGCCGGTTTGGTGCCTCTTGCGCGGCGTTTCACCATGTCGCGGCCGAGCGCGGCCAGAATTGGCCGCAGGCGATGCTGACGACCGCGACGCATGACACGAAGCGCGGCGAGGACAACAGGCTCCGCATCGCGCTCCTGTCGGAAATGCCGCGCGAATGGGGACGGCGCGTGGCCGGCTGGATCCGCCTCAACCGGCGCCACCGCGGCGAGATCGACGGCGAGGAAGTCCCCGACCGCAACATCGAGTACCTGTTTTACCAGATGCTGGTCGGCGTCTGGCCGCCGGGTCTCGATCCGGGCGATGTCGAAAGCGTCTCGACGCTCGCCGAGCGCGTCGAGGCGGCGATGATCAAGTCCGTGCGCGAAGGGAAGGAGAGGTCGAGCTGGAGCTATCCGAACGAGATTTACGAAGCCGGGCTGCAACGCTTTGTGCGCGGCGTGCTTGACGCGGCGCGGCCGAACCCGTTTCTCCTCGATTTCGCTGAATTAGTGAGGCAACTCGCCCGCCCCTCGGCGATCGCCTCGCTGGCGCAGCTTGTGCTGAAACTGACTGTCCCCGGCGTGCCGGACATCTATCAAGGCTGCGAATTGTGGGATTTCAGCCTGGTCGATCCGGACAACCGCCGTCCGGTGGGTTGGGCCGAGCGGGCACGGCTGCTGGGCGAGATCGCCGAGGCGCATCCCGCCGAGCTGGTCGAGCGCTGGCCGGACGGACGCGAAAAGCTGTTCGCCACGGCCCGTCTGCTCGGGTTGCGCTCGGCCCGTCCGGCGCTGTTTTCCGCCGGCGACTATCAACCGCTCGAAATCGGGGAGGGCACCAATTCGGACCGCGTCTGCGCCTTCTCGCGCCGCCATGCCGACGAGGTGCTGGCGGTAGCGGTGCCACGGCTGACCTTCGGCCTGTTCCGTGACGGCGGCCCGCCCGAATTCGGCACGACCGAGATCGTTCTGCCCGCCGTTCAGAGATGGCGGGACGTCTTCACCGGCGAGGCGATCGGGGCGCGCGAGCGCATCCGTGCCGCCGAGCTGTTTTGGCAATTCCCGGTTTCGGTGCTGATCGGAACGGCGCAGGGCTGATCCGCGCGCTGATTGCGCGATCCAGCTTGCAAATGCGAATGCTTCGCATTACACGCTGGGTTCATGGACGGTTTTATCGGCACGGCACGCCTGCGCGTTCCGAGTGCGCATTCGGTTTCGCGGCGCATCGAGGAGGCCGCGGTCGGACTGCGTTCCTATCTGCCGTTCGTCCATGGCGTGATGGCTTTGGCTTTTGTCGTGCTGATCGCGGCCCCGGTCATGCTGCCGGCGAGCGAGACCGCGCGCGCGATGGACGAGACAGCGCGGCTTCTGATCTGGACCCTATGGTTCCCGCTTGTCTTCTTGTCCGTGCTGGTGACCGGCCGAAGCTGGTGCGGCGTGTTGTGCCCGATGGGGGCGGCCTCGGAATGGATGAACGGCGTCGGGCGGAAGCGTCCGGTGCCGGGCTGGCTGCGCTGGGAAGGTACGCCGATCGTGACCTTCCTCGTCGTGACGATCCTCGGCCAGACGGTCGGAGTACGCGACTATCCCTCGGCGATCCTTGAGGTGTTCGGTCTGACGCTGCTCGCGGCGCTGGCGGTCGGCTACTTTTACGGGCAGGGCCAGAGAAAGCGCGCGTGGTGCCGCCACGCCTGCCCGATCGGGCTGCTGCTCGGTGTTTTCTCGCGCCTTGGACCGGTCGATCTGGTGCCGAAACGGCCCGAACCGGGCGGCGACGCCTATGATGCGCGCGGGCTGTGTCCGACGATGATCGATCTGCGGCGCAAGACCGAGAGCCGGCACTGCGTGATGTGCGCACGCTGCGTCAGCCCGCACAAGACCGGCGGGTTGGCGGTGCGGCTGCGCGCGCCGGGAGCCGAGCTCGCCGATATTGGCCGGCATCACCCGGCGGCATCGGAAGTCTGGTTCCTGTTTCTCGGCACCGGCGTCGCGCTTGGCGGTTTCCTGTGGCTGGTGCTGCCGCAATACCAGGAGCTGCGGACTGCGTTGGTGAACTGGGCGATCGGCGGCGGTCACACCTGGCTCGGCGAACCGGGTCCGTCCTGGCTGATGGTCGTGCACCCGGAGGCGCGCGAGGTTTTCGTCTGGCTCGATTTCCTGCTGATCACCGGCTGGATGATCGCGGCGATGCTGGCTCTCGCCGCATTATTGGCGGGGCTGCACGCGGCCGGCGCGTGGATCGCGGGCCGGTTCGGCGCGAGCGGGAGTTTCCGTGGCCGCTTTGTCGCGCTGAGCTATCAGGCGGCGCCGGCCGCGATGATCTCGCTGCTGCTCGGGCTTGGGATCGATCTGTTCAAGCTGCTGCCGGATGCCGCCGCGCAGCCGATCAAAGTGGCGGCGCTGGCCGGCGCGGTCGTGTGGGGCGCGGTGCTCGGGCGGCGAATTCTCGCCGGCATGGGGCTGCGCGGCCTTGGGGCTGCCGCGGCGTTGCTGCCTTGCGTCGCCGGCGGGATCGTTACCATCGCGGCCTGGTGGCCGGCCGTCGTCGGCATTTAATTTTTTCGCCGTGAATAAGAATGCGTCGCAGTTGCAATTTGCACAAGGAGGGGAGCATGCCGCAAAAAGCTGTCAGCGTCATCATGGGTCTCGCCGCGCTCGCCGCCTCGATCGCGGGCGCCGGCGCGGCCGAGGTCAAGATCGGCGAGAGCATCGAAAAGAACGGGATGGAGATCGGCGCGGTCTATTTGCAGCCGATCATGATGGAGCCGATGCTGCCCGGCATGCATGAACCGGCCGATGTGCATCTCGAAGCCGACATCCACGCGATCAAGGACAACAAGAACGGCTTCGGACCCGGGGATTGGGTTCCGTATCTGGCGATCACGTACCGCATCACCAAGGAAGGCTCACCCTGGATCGCGTCGGGCGCGTTCATGCCGATGGTCGCCTCCGACGGGCCGCATTACGGCGCCAACATCAAGCTTAACGGAGCCGGCAAGTACAAGCTCGTCTATCACATAGCGCCGCCGCCCTATAACGGGCTGTACCGCCACACCGACAAGGAGACCGGCGTCGCCGAATGGTGGGAGCCGTTCGATGCGCAATGGGAGTTCAGCTTCGCCGGCACCGGCAAGAAGGGCGGCTATTGAGCGATGCTTCGGGCAATCGTTGCGCCGGCCCGGAAGAGCTGGTTTGGGCTGCTCGCCGCCTTTGTGCTGGCGCTGAGCGCCTCCGTCGGCTTTGCGGCGGAGGAACCCGGCTCGGTCGAGCCGGGTGCGGCCGAGCCTTCCGACACGCCCGCCAGCTCCGCCGAACCGATCAACGCCGAGCCGGCGGAAGTCGCGGAAGCCGAACCGACGCTGCTCGGCGATATGGGCGGTGTTCGTCCCGCCCTCGACAAGTACGGGATCGGTCTCGAACTCGGCTATATCGGCGAGACGTTCGGCGTCGTGCACGGCGGCGTCAATCAGGGCATCGTCTATGAAGGACAGGCCAGCGCCGGTCTGTCGTTCGATCTCGAAAAAATGCTCGGCTGGCCCGGCGCCAGGGTCTATGCCAACGCGCTGCAGATACACGGGCGCGGACCCTCGCGCACGCTGGTCGGCGGCAATCTGATGACGGTCAGCAACATCGAGGCATTGCCGACCACCCGGCTGTACCGGCTGTATTTCGAACAGAGCCTGTTTGACGACCGCGCTTCGGTTCGGCTGGGCCAGATCGCGGCCGATGACGAGTTCCTCACCAGCGACACGGCCGGCGGTCTGATCAACGGCACGTTCGGCTGGCCGGCCTGGACCGCGGAGGATGTGCGAGGCGGCGGCCCGGCCTATCCGCTGCCGCAGCTCGGGGTGCGGCTGCAGGTCAAGCCGGCGCCCGATTTCGTGCTGCGCGGCGCGGTGTTTACCGGCAACCCGGGAGGCAAGAACTGCGCGAGCGGCGAGCCGCAGCAATGCGACCCGCACGGCGTCTTGTTCCCGTTCAGCGCCGGGACCTTGTGGATCGGCGAGGTTGCCTACAGCGCCAACAGCGGCAAGGGAGCCGCCGGAATTCCCGGCGTCTACAAGCTTGGCGGATGGTACGAGACCGGTCCGTTCCCCGGCCAGTTCGACCCCGCGGTGAGCAAGAACAACAACGGCGGCGTATATGCAGTGGTCGACCAGGGTATCTGGCGACGCCAGGGCAGCGACGATCAGGGCCTCAATTTCTTCCTGCGCGCGGGCGGCGGACCGTCCGATCGCAATCTCATATCGTTTTACGCCGATGCCGGCATCGGTTTCCGGGCGCCGTTTGTCAGCCGCCCCGACGATGTCGTGACGTTGGGAGCGGCGTACGGCAATATCAGCGTCGACGCGGCGCGCGCCGATCGTCGCGCCGACCCGCCGGTTCCGGTGCGCAATTACGAGGCGGCGATCGAGCTGAGCTACAAGGCGAGCGTCATGCCGGGTTGGTCGGTTCAGCCCGATTTGCAGTATCTGTTCAATCCCGGCGGGAACGTCGAAAACCCGAAAGCCTCGGGGACGATCCCGAATGCCTTCGTTCTCGGCGTGCGGACCACGCTCGCGTTCTGAGCTAACATGTGCGGCACTCTGCGGAGGCGGCGCACGATGACCACAACGGCAACGACACGGTTTCACTACCGGCTCGGCCTCAACCAGCCCGAGGCGAGCGCGACGGCTCGGAGGCTGAGCGAGATGGCGCGAGCGGTGGGGCGCGACACCGGCGGCGCGTTGCGGCTGGACGTATATCCCGAGAGCCGGCTCGGCGCGGACCCGAAGATGTTCGCCGATTTGCGGTCGGGCTCGCTCGAATTCTACCTGTCCGGCGCATTGCTCGGCGGCGTCGCGCCAACCAGCGCGCTGCCGATGCTGCCGTTCGCGTTTCGCGACAGCAAGGCGGTTTTCGCGGCGCTCGACGGCGCGCTCGGTGACCGGATACGCGGCGAACTGGCCGGTGCCGGCTTCCACGCCTTCCGCCGCTCGTTTCAGAACGGCTTCCACCACATGACCAACGATGTGCGCCCGATCGAGACGGCGGATGATTTCGCCGGGCTGAAAATCCGCACGCCGGGCGGCGAAATCGCCGCCGATTTTTTCCGCGCGCTCGGCGCCGAGGCCGGCATGGTGCCGTTCAGCGGGATGTACGACGCGCTGAAGGCAAAGACCTTTGACGGGCAGAGCGATCCGCTCGGCGTCGTGCTGTCGTTGCGGCTCTACGAAGTGCAGCGCCATCTGAGCCTCACCGCGCATTGGTGGACCGGGTTTACGCTGCTCGCCAGCGCGAATGCCTGGAACGCATTGCCGGCCGACATCAGGGCGGTCGTTGAGCATCATGCCGAGACTGCCGCGCTGGCGCAGCGCGCCGACATCGAATCGGTCAACGCCGCCGGCGCCGAGGCGCTCACGCGGCATGGGATGGCGGTCAACACCACCGACACCGACAGCATCCGTGCCAAGCTCGGCGAATTTTACGCACGGTGGCGGGTCCGCTTTGACCCCGAGGCGTGGAAGCTGCTCGAGGAAGCCGCCGGAGGCCTCTCGGGCTGACCGAAGCCGACCATGTAAAGCATCACCCGACATCGTGTAAGGCATCGCTTTACATCACCTCTGATGATCGAGAGCTTCAGACATCGCGGTCTGAAAGAGCTTTTCGAGACCGGCAGGTCACCCGCGGTACGCGCCGATCTGCATCGCCGCGCCGTCGTGCGTCTCGATGCGCTCGATGCGGCGACATCGCTCGATGCGTTGCGCCAGCCGGGTTTCGATTTCCATATGTTACGCGGCCAGCCGCGACGCTACTCGATCCATGTAAACGGGCCGTGGTGTATCACCTTTGAATGGGAGAACGGCAATGTCCGGCGCGTCGACCTCGAACAGTACCACCGATCTCCCGGTGTGCCGCCCGATCGATCGCGCGCCAACGCATCCCGGCGAATTGTTCCGCGAAATCCTCGACGAGCATGTGGGCCTGTCCGTGTCCGAGGCGGCGCGCCGCATGGATATCTCCCGGCAGTCGCTGCATGCGGTATTGCGCGGCGAGAGCGCCGTAACCGCCGATATGGCGCTGCGCTTCGGGCGTCTCGTCGGCGGCAGCCCGGAACTTTATGTGCAAATGCAGGCAAAGCTGGATTTATGGGAGAGCGAGCAGAAGCTCCAGGATGTGCTGGACGCGATTGTGCCGTATCCTCATCGATCCTAAAGGCTTCAGATACAAGGCGATGGCGCGCGACCACGGAAAGGTAGCCGGGCACGATGACCCAGATGGAATTGCCGGTGTGGCGCTCGATGCTGTTTGTACCGGTCACGCAGCGCCGCTTTGTCGACGGCGCGGCGAGACGCGGCGCTGATGCGATCATCCTCGACCTGGAGGACGCGGTTGCCGCGTCGGAAAAGGAGCGGGCGCGCGGTCTCGTGCCGGAGGCGGCGGCAATCGTCTCGCGCGGCGGCGCCGACGTGGTCGTCCGCGTCAACCGGCCGTTGCGGATGACCGTGCGCGACCTCGAAGCGGTGATCGGACAGGGCGTCCACGCGATCGCGCTGCCGAAGGCGGAGAGCGCCGAGCACGTCCAGCTTATCGCCGAGATCATCGACGAATTGGAGGCGGAGCGCGGCATCGAAATCGGCACGACAAGGATGCTGGCGATGGTCGAGACCGCCTCGGCCTTTTTCCGTATCGCCGAGATTGCGCGCGCCCATCCGCGTCTCGTCGCGCTCAATCTCGGGGCCGAGGATTTCGCGTTGTCGGCCGGCATGCTGCCCGAGGCCGAGGGGCTGTTCATGCCAAAGCAGACCTGCGTTTTCGCGGCGCGCGCGGCCGGGATCATGCCGATGGGGTTTGTCGGCACGGTTGCCGATTTCAGCGATCTCGACGGTTTTCGCGAGACCGTGCGCCGGTCGCGGCGGCTCGGCTTTGTCGGCGCCAGCGTCATCCATCCGAGCCAGATCGCGATCCTCAACGAGGAATTCCGCCCGGGCGCCGCTGAAATCGACCACGCGCGCCGCGTCGTCGCCGCCTACGACAAGGCGCTCGGCGAGGGGGTCGGCGCGGTCACGGTGGACGGCAGGATGATCGACGTCCCGGTCGTCGAACGCGCCAAACTGCTGTTGCAGCGCGAGGCCGCGATCGCCCGGCGCGAGGCGAGAAAGCAGGCCGCCATAGGCTGAGGCGAGCGACGGTGCCGGTTGCCGGTCCCGGCGGAACCTCGCCCGTCAAAAACCTGTTTGCGGTCCCCGTAGTGATTCGCGTTCAGGATGGGGCGGAACCGGTGACTTCATGGCTGGCGGACGGAGGACGAGAAACACCCGCGACCGGTCGATCCCCTGGTACAAGCAAGCGATAATCTACCAGCTTCACGTCCGCGCCTTTTTCGATTCGAACGGTGACGGCATCGGCGATTTCGCCGGGCTGGCGCAGCGGCTCGATTATATACGTGATCTCGGGGCCGATACGATCTGGCTGTTGCCGTTCTACCAGTCGCCGCTGCGCGATGACGGCTACGATATTTCCGATTACAAGGCGATCCATCCGGCCTACGGCACGCTCGACGATTTCCGCGACTTTGTCGAACAGGCGCACGCCAGCGGCATCCGCGTCATCATCGAACTCGTTATCAACCATAGCTCGGACCAGCATCCGTGGTTTCAGCGCGCTCGCCGCGCGCCGCCCGGCAGCCCCGAACGCGACTTCTATGTCTGGAGCGAAACCGGCAGCGAATTCGAGAAAGCGCGTATCATCTTTCTCGATTCGGAAGTGTCGAACTGGACCTGGGACCCGGTGGCCAAGGCGTATTACTGGCACCGCTTCTACGCCTGGCAGCCCGACCTCAATTTCGACAATCCGCTGGTCGTCCGCGAGATCAAGAATATCCTCGGTTTCTGGCTCGACCTCGGGGTGGACGGATTTCGCCTCGACGCGGTGCCCTATCTCGTCGAGCGCGAGGGGACGAGCGGCGAAAACCTTTCGGAGACGCACAGCATCCTGAAGCTGATCCGCTCCGAGGTCGAACGCCGCCGCCCCGATTGCCTGCTGCTCGCCGAGGCCAACCAGGCCCCCGAAGACACGCTGCCCTATTTCGGCCGGGGCGATGAATGCCATATGGCGTTTCATTTCCCGCTGATGCCGCGGCTGTTCATGGCGGTAGCGCAGGAGAACAGCGCCCCGATCGTCGATGTCGTCGAGCGGACGCGCGATCTGCCCCCGGGCTGCCAGTGGGCGCTTTTTCTGCGCAACCACGACGAGCTGACGCTCGAAATGGTCAGCGAGGACGAGCGGCAATATCTGTGGGACGTGTACGCAACGCATCGGCGGCTGCGCATCAATCTCGGCATCCGCCGTCGTCTCGCGACGCTGTTGAACGGCGACCGGCGGCAGGTCGAGCTGTTCAACAGCCTGTTATTTTCACTGAACGGCACCCCGATCATCTATTACGGCGACGAAATCGGCATGGGCGACAACCCGTTTCTCGGCGACCGCGACGGGGTGCGCACGCCGATGCAGTGGTCGGCCGACCGCAACGCCGGCTTCTCGAGAGCCGACGAGGTCGCGCTCTACCTGCCGCCGATCCACGATCGCCGCTTTGGTTACGAAGCCGTCAATGTCGAGCAGCAGCGGCAGTTGCGCTCCTCGCTGCTCAACTGGATGCGCTGGATCATCCGGGTCCGCCAGGCGCACCCGGCATTCGGCCGCGGTGACATCGTGTTTCTGCGCCCGGAGAACAGCAGGCTGCTGGCCTATCTGCGGCGGGACGACAGTGAGGTTCTGCTGTGCGTCGCCAATCTATGCGAGACCGCGCAGGCGGCTGAGTTCGATTTGTCGGCATGGAAGGGCCGCGTTCCGGTCGAGGTGTTCGGCGGCTGCCGTTTCCCGGAGATCGCGTCCAGACCCTACCTTGTGACGTTGCCGGGGCACGAATTTTTGTGGCTCAAGCTGGTCCCGGAGCGCGACGTGGCGGACACGCCGTGCGTTCCGCTGGAGGCGTCGGACCGTCCGGACCTGCCGGCTCCCGACCACCCGCTGCCGCCGCGACCGCGCGAAAGGGCACGCGGGGAAGGCGACGCCGCGTCGCGGCGGGCGTCCCGGCCGCGGCCGAAGCCGCCGGCGGGGTTCCGCGGGCGCTGATCGGCGCTCGGTCGGCGCTGGCGCCTTGCCTCACTGCTGCTATCCTGCTCTACGCCGTTTCGGAGCGAGGGGAAATGAGTGGAGAAGAAAAGGCGTTGCGCAGTTTTCTGTTCGCGCCGGGCAATCACGCGCGCCGGGTCGAGAAGGCGCTGACGCTCGACGCCGACGCGGTGATCCTCGACCTCGAGGACGCGGTCGCCACGGCCGAAAAACCGGCCGCCCGCGAGGCGGTGGCGGCTTCGTTCGCGCGGCCCCGCACCGGCCTACTCTATGTCCGCGTCAATGCCGTCGATACCGAGTTCTGCTACGGCGATCTGCTCGCGGTCGTGCGGCCCGGACTCGACGGCATCATCCTGCCGAAGGTCGAGAGCGCCGCCGGTCTCGCGGCGATCGACTGGCTGCTGGCGCAGCTCGAACGCGAGCGCGGCCTGGCGGCCGGCGGCATCGATCTGATCCCGATCATCGAGACGGCATCGGGTCTCGACGGGCTCGGAGCGCTCCTGAGCGCCGGCACGCGAATCCGCCGCGTCGCGTTCGGCGCCGGCGACTTCACGCTTGATGTCAACATGGTCTGGAGCCGCGGCGAGAGCGAGCTTGCCCAGGCCCGCGCCGCGATCGTCACCGCCTCGCGCGCCGCCGGGATCGAGGCGCCGCTCGACACGGTCTGGGTCGATCTGACCGACCCCGAGGGTCTCGAAGCCTCGGCGCGTACCGCGCTCGGCCTCGGCTTTCAGGGCAAGATGTGCATCCACCCAGAGCAAATTCCGATCGTCAACCGGGTATTCACGCCGACCGACGAAGAAGTCGCCTTCGCCGAGCGCGTCGCGGCGGCTTTTATCAAGGCCGAAGCCGAGGGCAGCGCGGCGATCCAGCTCGACGGCAAGTTCATCGACTACCCGATCGTCTACCGCGCGCAACGGGTGTTGAAGCGCATCGCCGCGATCCGCACTCGCCCGGTCTCCGACTCTTCCCCGCTTGCGGGGGAGGGGAGAGTGGGGGCACGGGAGGCGCGCCAATGACCGTGCACCCGGATGGCCGCCGCCCGGGGCCGCTCGACGGCGTTAAGGTCCTCGATCTGTGCAGCTATCTCGCCGGGCCGTATGGCTGCACCTTGCTGGCCGATCTCGGCGCCGACGTGATCAAGATCGAATCGCCGCAGGGCGACATGCTGCGCCAGTTCCCGTCGAGCCTGCCCGGCGAGGCCCGCTTCTTCCTCGGCACCAACCGCGGCAAGCGGGCGCTGGCGCTCGATCTGAAACAGAAAGAGGGTCTCGCGGTCTTGTCCCGCATGGTCGAAAGCGCCGATGTGCTGGTCGAGAATTTCCGTCCGTCGGTGCCGGCGCGGCTCGGGATCGACTACCCGCGCCTCAAGGCAATCAACCCGCGCCTGATCTATGCCGGGCTGACCGGCTACGGCGACGACGGGCCGCTCAGCGACAAGGGCGGGTTCGACCAGGTTCTGCAATGCCTGACCGGCATGGCCGTGTTCCAGGGCGGCGGTCCGGACAAGCCGCAGCTCGTCTACGGCTCGGTGCTCGACTACTTCACCTCGGCCCTGCTCGCCTACGGGGTCACGGCGGCGCTGTTCCAGCGCGAGAAAAGCGGCCAGGGACAATATCTGAGCCTGTCGCTGCTGCGCAGCGCGCTGACCATCCAGGCCGGGCGCTTTGTCTGGGCCGAGAGCGAAAGCCGCGACGTCGCCCGCGATTCCGGCACCGGCGGGCTGACCGGCATCCATCCGACAAAACAGGGCGCGCTCTATATCTCGGTCCATTCGAACCATTTCTTCGCGGCGCTTTGCGAGCTGGTCGGCCGGCCGGAGCTGGCAAGCGACCCGCGCTGCGTCTCGATGCGCAGCCGGGCCGAGCATGCCGCCGCACTGGTGCCGGAAATCCGCGCCGCGCTCGCGTCGCGCACCGCGCTCGAATGGGAGGAGATGTTCGGCGAACGCGTGCCGTGCGCGGCGGTGCGGCAGATCGAGGATATGTTCGACCATCCGCAGGTCCTCGCCGAGGACCTGGTCACCACGCTCGATCACCCGGTTGTCGGCCGCTATCGGACGATGACAAAACCAGTTCAATTCTCCGAGACGCCGGGACCGGCTCCGACCGCCGCGCCGGTTTTCGGGCAGCACAGCGACGAGGTCCTCGCCGCTCACGGCTATTCCGTCGCCGAGATCGCGGCGTTGCGCGAGCGCGGCGTCGTGCGCTGAAAACGGCCGTCGTTGGTAGGCGCCGACGCGTCGGAGCACCCCATGGCGTCCGTCGGCCCAAGGCGGCAAAAGCCGGACATGGCCTTTCTGTGCGACCGTTCTCCCCTATCGTGAGGCGGCGAACCAACGGACGATTGCGTGAGCGAACCGAGCGTCTCTTTTGCGACCGAAGCCGAGCCGCGGCTGCGCATCCCGATCCCGCTGATCGTCGGCTGCGCCTTTTTCATGGAGGGGCTCGATTCGACGATGATCGCCGTCGCGATACCGGCGATGGCGAAGAGCCTCGGCGAGACGCCGCTGCGCCTCAGCCTGGTGATCACCGCGTATCTGTTGAGCCTCGCCGTGTTCATCCCGGTCAGCGGCTGGATCGCCGACCGGTTCGGGGCGCGGCGCGTGTTCTGCGCGGCGGTGCTGATTTTCGCCGGCGGCTCGGCGCTGTGCGGCATGGCCGACAGCCTGCCGATGCTGATCGCGATGCGGGTCGTGCAGGGGTTTGGCGGGGCGATGATGACGCCGGTCGGCCGTCTCGTGCTGCTGCGCAGCTTTCCGCGCGCCGCCTTGGTCTCGGCGATGAACTGGATGACGATCCCGTCGATGATCGGGCCGATGGTCGGGCCGGTTATCGGCGGCGTGCTCACCGATTACGCCTCG
>JBFXDF010000030.1:0-25280 GCA_050181375.1 Alphaproteobacteria bacterium | reverse complement strand
GTGTTATCTGGTTGAACCCGGTCCCGGTCGCCAAACTCTTCGGCGTCCCCGACAGGAACTGACCGTTCGGGTCGTTGAGGGTGATGATCGGGACATCGAACGGGCTGGTTCCCGTCGCCGTCTTGTACAGGATATTGCCGAGAAAGATCGGCCAGCCATTCTGGCCGGAATTGATCTGATAGCTGGCGCCAAACTGAACATCGCCGATGCCGACGCCGTCAGAGCCGATCGACAGCAGCTGCGCGTTGGCGCCAACCGGGATGAGGCTGCTGACGCTCCCGGAGTTCCAAACGAAGGGCACCTTGGCGTTCAGCTCCAGGCGGTCGGTCACGCCGCCCCGCACGGTCATCGCCAACGTCGAGATGTTTTGCTCGAAGCGGGTAACGAAAATGTTGCCGAAGGTGATGCCCGGAATGATCTGAAACCCGTTCACTCCGAGCTGGTTTTGCGCCCAATAATCATATTCGAACGACGGGTCGATGACGATCTGACCCTTCGGCGTGAGGACACCACCGACATTGGACAGGGTCGGCGCCGTTTCGACGACCTGACGAGCTTGCTGCTGTTCGGCGGAAGGCCCGGCGATTGGGGCCGCCTCGCCTTCGGGCGGGGGCGGCGCGGCGCTTTCGGGTGGAGGCGCTTCGCTCGGCGCGTCCTGTTTCGCGGGCGCAGCCGCCTGCGCAATCACGGCAGCGGGCGCACTCGTCTGGATCTTCCCTTGGCCCGGCTCAAGAGGTTCTTTTGGTACGGCCGGAACAACAGGAGAGGTTCCCGCCGCCTGCAGCTTCTGTAGCTGCTCGTCGAGCAGCCGGTTCTTGCGGTCCAGACGCCGCACCTCTTCGTTGAGCTGGCGTTCGCGCTGCTTTAGCTTTGTCAACTCGCGCTGGATTTCGGCCCGGAGGGCCTTCAGCTCGCTCGCCGGGTCATCCTGGCTGAATCCTGGCCGCGGCAGCAGAAACAAGCATGTCGCGATCAAAATTGCCGGGGCAGGCGCATGCACTCGGCGGCCCGGCCCGCCCAGCTCTCCCGACTTCGACACCGAAAGGCCCCCCGACCCGTTCCTGGTCGGGGATTTGCGTTCGTGCATCAATCCTCGTCTCTATCGCAGCCCGATCCTGCAGCTCTCTACCGGAAGATGTAATGTTTCGATATAGAAATCAATCCGGGCGCGGAACCGGACCGCTACCAGCCGCCGCTTAGCAAGCCTTCGCGACCCCGGACGAGTTGTCTCGGCCTAGAGAAAGATCGGGTCAGATGGAAGCATCTGACCCGTGAATCTTGCTCTCGATTCAAATATTCAGAGCCTGATTCATCGGCTCAGATCGTTTCGATCTGAGCCGATCAGGCTCTAGGCTGGGGGGACTCGCTGTCAACCGAGGCGACACTTCGATGGGGCACCGCGGCCGGGCCATCGGAAAATCATATGGCTCGGCTGACTACCGTCGCGCCGATCGTGATCAGCTTTTCACGCAGGCCGGCGAGTGGCTGCATCCCCACCGGTCTTCGGCATCGCCAGCCTCCGGTCTCCGTCCGTATGCGAGTTGCGCCATGAGGGCGCTGACAACGATTGCCCGGAGCGTCATTTGACGGCTTGGCGCGGCGCATTGGGATTTCACGTCACAAACTCGATCGACGTGCATCGTTGCGCTCAGAGCAGCTTGTCCGGTGTGATCGGCAATTCGCGGATGCGCTTGCCGGTGGCGTGGAAGACGGCGCTGGTTATCGCCGATGCGACGCCGACGATCGAGATCTCGCCAAGACCCTTGACGCCGAGCGGGTTGACGTGCGGGTCGTGCTCCTCGACAAAGATCAGGTCCATGACCGGCGGGCTGTCGGCATGCACCGGCACCGCGTATTCGGCAAGATTGGCGTTCGGAACCCGCCCGTTGCGCGGGTCCACGATCGCGTGCTCCATCAGCGCCATGCCGATTCCGCCGATCATGCCGCCGATCATCTGGCTGCGGCTCGTCTTCGGGTTGACGATGCGCCCGGCCCCGTAGGCGCCGACGATGCGCCGCACGCGCGTCTCGCCGAGGTCGGGATCGACCGCGACTTCGACAAACACGGCCCCGAACGAATGCATCGAGAAGCGCTGGTTTTCATCGCCCGGCTTCGCGTCCATCACGGCCTCGACCGGCTGGCCGAGACGGCGCATCGCGTCCGCGAGGTCGTTGCCGCCGCTGTGAGCCAGCGCCTCCTCGCGCGCCTTGCGGCAGGCGGCCTGGACGGCGCTGCCGACGCTCGCCATCGTCATCGAACCGCCCTGCGGCGGCGTCCGCGGCAGGCTTGTGTCGCCGAGTGTGAACCTCACGCGCTCGATCGGCAGCCCGAGCGTTTCGGCCGCGACCTGCGTCATCGATGTCCAGGTGCCCGGCCCGATGTCGCTCGCCGCGCTCGCCACCTCGGCGGTGCCGTCGGGGAACAGACGCGCCCCTGCGGAGGCGGGAGCGTAATTCATCGGGTAGGTCGCGGTCGCCATGCCCCAGCCGATCAGCGATCGGCCATCGCGCATCGAACGCGGCTCCGAGTTGCGCTTGCCCCATCCGAAGCGCTCGGCGGCCAGCCGATAGCATTCCCGCGTGGAGCGGCTCGAAAACGGCAGGTTTTTGAATTCATCCTGCGCCGGCTCGTTGCGCAGACGCAGTTCGACCGGATCGATGTTCAGCGCCGCCGCGAGTTCGTCCATCGCGCATTCGAGCGCGAACACGCCGCTCGCCTCGCCGGGTGCCCGCATCCAGGTCGGGGTATGGACGTTCAGGCACGCGAGGCGATCGCGCGTGAAGACGTTCGGACACGAATACAGAAACCGGGTCGCGTCGAGCAGCGCCTCCGTATACTCCTCATAGGTGGAGGTCTCGTGGTGGGCATCGTGCACGATCGCCGTAAGGCGGCCGTCGCGCGCGGCGCCGAGCGCGAGGCGCTGGACCGTATAGGGGCGATAGCCGGTGCCGTAATACATCTCGCGCCGCGACAGCATCAGCTTGACCGGCCGACCCGCCACGCGGGCGCCGAGCGCGGCCAAGGTGACGTGCGGCCAGGTGCGCAGCCCGGAACCGAAGGCGCCGCCGACAAAAGGCGAGACGACCCGCACATTCTCGGCCGGGATGCCGAACACGGCGGCAATCTCGTCGGCCACGCCATACACGTACTGCGTCTTGTCCCACAGGGTCAGGCGGTCGCCGTCCCAGGCGGCGATCGTGGCGTGCATCTCGATCGGGTTGTGGTTTTCGCGCGGGATCACATAGGTCTGATCGACCTTGATTTCGGCCGCGGCCAGCGCCGCTTCGGGATTGCCGCGCCGCGCCTCGGACGGCCGGGTTTCCCCCTGATCGCTCTGCTGCCGGGTTGGCGACACCGGCGTCGTCTGCTCGATATCCGTCTGCGCGGAGGCCGCCGCGTAGGCGACGCGGACCAGCGCCGCCGCGTGAACGGCCTGTTCGAGGGTTTCCGCGACCACCAGGGCGATCGGCTGGCCCTGGTGGCTGACCCGGTCATCCTGTAGCACGTGCAGCCGCTCACCCACCGCCGGGTCGGTAAACCCCTTATGCGGGCGATAGGCGAGACGCGGCGCGCTGCGGTGCGTCAGCACGGCGATGATGCCGGGCGCCCGTTCCGCCGCCGCCGCATCGATCGAGGTGATGCGGCCATTCGCTATCGTGCTCGGCACGATCGCGGCGTGCGCCACGCCCGGCACCTCGAATTCGGCGGCGTAGGGGGCGCCGCCGATGACCTTCGGGCGGCCGTCGACGCGGCTGACGGGTTGTCCGATCAAGGCGCTCATGCGCGGCCTCCCGCGATTTCGACGGCGCGCACGATGGCGCGCTGCATCAACTCGATCTTGAAGTCGTTGTGCCCGTAGCCCCGCGCGCCTTCCGCGGCGAGCGCCGCCGCCTGGCGCAGCATTGCCGGGTCGGGGCCGGCTCCGGCCAGGGCCGCCTCGACTTGCGGAACCCGCCAGGGCTTGGTTCCAACCCCACCGAGGGCGACGCGCGCCCGCCGGATACGGCCGGCCTCGATGTCGAGCGCCACCGCGGCCGAGACCAGCGCGAAGTCGAACGAGGCGCGGTCGCGCACCTTGAGGTAATGCGAACGGCGCGCCGCCGGGTCGGCCGGGACCATGATCGCGGCGATGACCTCGCCCGGCTCGAGGATCGTCGCAATATGCGGGGTATCGCCGGGCAGGCGGTAGAGCGCGTCGAGCGGAACCGTGCGCCGCCCGCCAGGGCCGAGCACCTCGACCGCGGCATCGAGCGCAACCAGCGCCACCGCGAGGTCCGAGGCGTGAGCGGCGATGCAAGAGTCGCTGGTGCCGAGAACCGCGTGCCGACGGTTTTCCCCGTCTATCGCGGAGCAGCCCGACCCCGGCGCGCGCCGGTTGCAGGCGTTGTAGCCGACATCGCGAAAATACGGGCAGCGGGGGCGCTGCAACAGGTTGCCGCCGATCGTTGCCTGATTGCGCACCTGCGGGCTGGCCGATTCCAGCAGGGCCTCGGCGATGACCGGAAAGCGCTCGACGACAGCGGGGTGCGCCGCCGCTTCCGCCATCGTGACGGCGGCGCCGATCCTGAGACCCGGCGGCGCGACCGCGATCCGGTTGTCGAGAAGGCCGGCGAGACTGACCAGCCGATCGGGCTGGCGCACATCTTCCTGCAGAAGCTGCACCATGTCGGTGCCGCCGGCGATGTACTCGGCCGGTGCGTCATTGCGGCCGGCCTGGGCGCCGAACGCGAGGGCGGCGGCGAGGTCGCGCGGCCGTTCGAGCGTGAACGGGTGCATGATCAATCTCCCTCAACCCCGCTGGCTGGAACCGGTGACAGTTGCCGCGTCCTGGATCGCCGCGACGATATGGTCGTAGGCGCCGCAGCGGCACAGATTGCCGCTCATCCATTCCCGGATCTCCTCCGGCGAGTCGGCGTGACCCTCCGCGATGCAGGCCACCCCGGCCATGATCTGCCCGGGCGTGCAGTAGCCGCACTGGAAGGCGTCGCGCTCGATAAAGGCGGCTTGTAGCGGGTGCAGCCGCTCGCCTGCGGCCAGCCCCTCGATCGTCGTGATCTCGCGCCCTTCCACGAGAGCGGCAAGCGAGAGGCATGATTTGACGCGCCTGCCGTCCATCAGCACCGTGCAGGCGCCGCACTGGCCGAGCCCGCAACCTTTTTTCGACCCGGTAAGACCGAGATGCTCGCGCAGGGCATCAAGCAGCGTCGTGCGTGGATCGAGCGTCAGCCGGTGCTCGACTCCATTGATGCGCAGCAGCACGTCCAATGCCGCCGGCCCGGGATCGGCAACTTGCGCCGCAGCTGCAGCCGAAACTCCGGGAAAGAGTGGCGCGATGCCAAGAGCGCCGCCGGTTACCGCGGCAAGCCCGAGCAGCTCGCGCCTTGTTACATCGAAATCAGTCATGATTACGCTCTTTAACGGTGTTTAATCCGCGCAGCGGGTTTGGCGGACATGCCGGGCCGCGAGCCGGCACGGGCTTATGGAATGAAGCCGATCGACCGGGGATGACGCGCGCCATACCCGCTTAACGGGGCGTCAAAGAGTTCGTTGCCTTGGACCACCTCTCGTAAACGTCTCGCATAGCGGATCAGGCCCGGTGCGACATAGTTGCGCGATTACCTCGGCGCGCGTTGGCATCGAATTGCCGGCGCCGCTGCGCTGCACCGAAATGGCGGCGGCCGCGTTCGCCATGGTCAGCGCCCTTTCCAGATCGCGATCGATGGCGAGGCAAGCGGCGAAGGCGCCGACAAAGCAATCTCCGGCACCGGTACTGTCGACCACCGGGACATCGTGCCCGCCGCCCTCGATGACGCCGTCGCGGCCGAGGCAGATAAAGCCGGCTTTGCCGCGCGTCGCGATAATGATCTGGTCCGGGGTTTGGCGGACCGCTCGCATGGCGGCCTGTAGAGATGCCGGATCGGCGGCATCCGGAAGCGATTGTCCGGACAGAGAACCAAGCTCGACCTCGTTTACAACGACGACATCGCACAGCGAAAGAAATTCGGCGATCCCGGCGTCCGCCGGAGCGGCATTCAGGATCGTTGTGGCCCCGACGACGCGCGCCGCTTCGAACGCAGCAGTCCATGCCGCGGACGGAACCTCCAATTGCGCAACGACCACATCGCCGGGATCGATCGACAGCGAGCCGTGCTCGACCACGAGGGCCGCGTTCGCTCCGGCGACCACAACGATGCTGTTTTCCGGGCCGACCACGGTAATTACGGCGGTGCCGGTCGGCGTCCCGGAAACGACGCGAACCAGCTCCGTTCCGACGCCGGCCCGGGACAGCGCGTCGCGCATGAACTCCCCGGACTGGTCCGCGCCGACGGCACCGATCATGACGGTTCGCGCCCCCATCCGCGCCGCCGCGACGGCCTGGTTCGCCCCCTTGCCGCCCGGGTGACGGGCGAATGAATTGCCGATCAGGGTTTCACCGGGACGCGGGAAACGATCGGCCGTCACGACGAGATCGACATTGATCGACCCGACGACGATAACCTTGCCCATCGCCGGCCGCACGTTCAGTCGTAACCGAGCACGGAATCCACGACCAGGTCGATCAGCTTCCGGCTGTCTGCCTCAATGGCGAGTTTTGTCAGTGCCGGTTCGGCGGGACGGATGCCGGTTGCTGCGCCGGGCCGCGCGCCGCGCAGATCGCAGACCGTCATCCCGCGCGTGTAGGTCCCTGCCAGCTCCACCTTCACCGAGGTTTCGACATAGCGGATAAGGTCGGGCGCGACGTGGGGCACCAGGGCGCACACGTCGTGCACCGGGGCGACGGACAGCCCGAAGGCGCGGTTCTGCCCGGCAAGGTAGAACGCCATCAGATCGCCGATGACCGTCGCCACCTTCCGGCCGCTCGCGCGCAGACGCTCGACATCGCCGCTGTCGAACCCGGTCTGTCGGGTGATGTCGTAGCCGACCATCCGGATCGGAATTCCGCTGTCAAATACGACGGAAGCCGCTTCCGGGTCGCAGTGGATGTTGAACTCCGCCGCCGGTGTGATGTTGCCGAACCTGGCCGAGCCGCCCATCACCGTTACTTCGCGCACCCACTGCCGCAGCCGCGGCTCCCGTTTCAGCGCAATGGCGAAATTGGTCTGCGGGCCGATCAGCGCTACAACCAACTGGTCACGGTGCCGGGACGCGGTCTCGACGATCAGATCGATCGCGTGCGCTTCGATCGGCCGGCGAGTGGGTGCCGCGAGGTCGGCGCCATCGAGGCCTGTCTTGCCGTGGAGATAGCCGGCGTGAGCCGGAGCCTGGACGAGCGGTTCGGAACATCCGGCCGCGACCGGCACGTCGATCCCGGCGAGTTCGAGAATGGCCAGTGCATTGCGCGTGGTATTCGCGAGGGAACTGTTGCCGTGAACGGTCGTGAC
Source organism: Alphaproteobacteria bacterium (assembly GCA_050181375.1). Classification (GTDB taxonomy): domain Bacteria; phylum Pseudomonadota; class Alphaproteobacteria; order ATCC43930; family CGMCC-115725; genus DATARH01. Next base: position 17,898 of record JBFXDF010000030.1, on the reverse strand, counting down.
CGCCAGCAGCTCCAGATGCCGAGCCGCGAACAGGATGGCCACGGCATCGTCGTGACCGGGATCGCAGTCGATCAGAACCTTCGCCTTCTCCGCCATCGGGCTTGCGATCTCCCACCATTCGACAGGGTTTAAGCGGCCCGCCTCACTCCGCCGCCGCCCGCGCCGGGGTGGCGAAGGATTGCGACTTGAGCACCGGCAAGACCTCCTCGGCGAACAGCCGCAGACCGCGCTCGGCGACCTCGTAGGGTATGCCGCCGAAGCGGAAAGCGACGTTCAGCTCGAAATCCCCGACGACCTTGCGGCGCGCTTCGAGTCCGCGCAGGATCTTGTCCGGAGTGCCCCAGCTCGCGGCCTGCATGAACCCGTTGACCGCGCCTTCGAGCCCGGCCTTGCGCGCGATCTCGGCCTTCTGCTGATAGGCGTCGTAGCCTTTGACCGTCTTGAAATGGTCGCCGAGAAATTCGTAGTGGTAAAAATTGCTTTCGACGAATTTCCCCTGATATCGGCGGGCTTCCTCCTCGGTCTTGGCGAGGTCGGCGCCGCAGACGACGAACTCGGTCAGCATGATGCGCGGCGGCTCGGTGCCGTGATACTTGCGGTGCAGCTCCCGGCCGCGTTCGATATCCGGCAGCCGCATCTCCCAGGGGCGGTCGGCGAACATGACGATATGGGCGCCGAGCTTGGCGGCCGAGTCGATTGAATCCTCGCTCGACGCCACGGCGTAGATGCGGCCGTCAAACGAATATTGTGGCCGCGGCCGGATCTCGATGCGCGGCTGTTTGTAAAACTTGCCATCGCCCTCGATAAACCCGGTCTTCAGCGCGTTGACGATCATCGGCGCCGCTTCGTCGAAGCGCTCGCGCGACTCGTCCATGCTCAGGCGGAATGCGGCGAACTCGCGGCGCGCCAGACCGCGCCCGAAGCCAAGACGCAGCCTGCCTTTGCTGAGCATGTCGAGCACTGCCGCGTTCTCGGCGACGCGCAACGGGTCGTGCCACGGCAGGATCACGGCGGCTGTGCCCAGATCGATGTGGGGGCACAGCGCGGTCAGATACGTCATCAATTGCAGATTGTCGGGGACGAACGAATAGTCGTTGAAGTGGTGCTCGGCCGACCACAGGCAGTCGAAGCCTAGATCGGCGGCCAGCCGGGCCAGCCTGATCTCCTCGTCCCAGACGCGGGAATCGGGGCAGCCCTCCCAGCCGTAACTGGCAAAGACCATCATCATGCCGACATCCATCGAACGCTCCTTTCTCGGATTTCGCGGGTCGTCGGATAGTCCGGTCGGCGCACGGCCGTCTGCAAGTGTTAATCGCCGCGGTGGCGATCTCGCGGATGGCCAAGCAGCAATTTTTGCGCGGGACCGAGTGAGACCTAGCCCGCTCGCCGCGCAATGAGGTGGAAGATATGCCAGTGCTTATCGTCGCCGAGCTTTGTTTTGCCCGGATGATCCTCTTCGGTGAGTTCGAGGATGGTCCAGCCACGCAGCAGGTGCTCGACATCGCCGCGGCTATGAAAGTTCATCCCACTCTCCGGCACGTTCCAACTGTCATTCGGGCCGAATAGCTGGCCGGTGAAGATGCCGCCGATTTTCACCGAACCCAGCAGCTTGCCGATTATCGAGGGAAAACTGCGGGCGGCGATGAACGGCAAGGAGAACTCGGCATTGACCAGATCGGCGGCTCCGACCGGATAGGCGAAATCCTCGAAGTGCGCAGAGGCGAAGGTCACCTGGTCGGCGGGCAACTTCTCGGCGAGTTCCCGCGACGCCGGCGCGGGGTCGAATGCCGTGACGTGCCTGAACCCCGCCGACAGCAGGAATTTGGTCGCGTTCAGCGCGCCCGCTCCGGCGTCGAGCGCCTCCCCTTTCGTCTCAACGAGACCGGCTGCCTTGATCAGGAGGGGCCGCGGCGGATCGAAGCGTCGCGCGGCGATATACGCGGCAAACCGCTCGGAGCGAGGATCTTTGGTCTGGGACGCTTGCATGTGTTCACCGTGCGTGGTCGCGCGGAAGCGACCTCGGCCGCGTCGCCGAAATTGCCGCATTGCGGCGGCCTGCGGCTTTCATCCCATCCCTCTCGACAGACCCGAGGCCGAAGTTCACCCCAGGGCAAATGGATTGTCATGCCGGTCGTTGCGGCGGGTTTGCTGCTTCTGCAGGGAATCTGCAGCAAACGACGAGCGACGCCGGCGGAAACCCTGGGCTTTTCCGAACGCAGCAGCGAACCGAACAGCACATCGGGTCGCGCTGCCGACGCGGTGGGCCGGTGCTGTGCGAGAGGACGCCGATCACGCGGGTTTAGCCCTTTTTAACTGGAGCGTCATATGGTGCCCACGGCCAACACGCGCAATCTCAGTGGCATGTTCCGGGGCATGTTCCGGTGACTGATCGATTTCCGAAACGCGGTAATCTGCCGGCATCGAACAGCCCGGACCCGGCCCTGCCGCCGCCCGATACCAAACGCTGGGTGGCGCGGCGCAAGGCGGTCGTGGTCGAGGCCGTGCGCACCGGTTTCATCGATCTCGAGGACGTCTGCCGGCGCTACAACATCTCGGCCGAGGAGTTCGTCGCGTGGGAGCGCGCCATCGAACGACACGGTGTTCCGGGGCTGCGCGTCACCCGCCTGCAGATATACCGCGATACCGACCCCGACGCGCCGAAACGCGGCCGGCGGCAGGGGCCGGGGAACGGTCGGTACCGCCGGCGCTAGAGCAGGATCGGGTCAGATGGTTCCATCTGACCCGTGAATCCTGCTCTCGATTCAAATATGCAGAGCCTGATTCAGGGCTCAGATCGTTGCGATCTGAGCCGATCAGGCGCTAGGAGGCGAAACGTCCGCCGGAAGCTGCGAGCAACCGGTCGAGCACGGCCGATAGAGCATCGGATGCTTGCGGCCCCGTCTCCGTGTGGCGCAACACGAGGGAAACGGCTTCGAGAGTGGAGAGTGCCTCTCGTCGCGGTTCGCGGCGCAGCCGGCCAAGGCGCGCCGGACTTGGCGGGTTCAGAACAATCCGTTGCAGCTTCAACAGCCAGGGATTGCGCCACCACAGCGTCTTCGCCTGGCTCCACGTGCCGTCGAGCAGCACGATACCCTCCAGGGCGCGCAGGACCCGGTCCGTGGCGGGCAGGGGATCGCCGTCGCGGTTCAGCGCAATAATCTCGCCGGCATCGCGGCGTGCGGATCGGGAGCCGGGCTTGCGCTCGGGCTCATGCGGCGGAGCGGGGCGCGCCGAGCCGAGGTAGAGCACGCCCCAAACCCGCGGATCGGCCGGCCGATCCAGGGCGCGGGTCAGGTTCGGCCAGGACAGGCCGACCGCGAGGCGGGCGCGCCGCAAGGCGGCAACGGTCGCCGGCGCGGTCGCGAGCGGCTCGCTCCGCTCCTGCGGGTGCTGCAACACCAGCACGAACAGGCGGTTGTCGATGACCGGTTCCGCGCCGCCGGCGGAGGCCGGCGGGGCGCCTTCGATCAGCGGCTCCGCCGAGTCGTTTCCGTCGCGCATGCCGTCATGCCGCGGGCCAGGCCGCCGACCGGGTCGCCTATCGCGGATACCCGTAATAGGCCGAATACGGCTGCTGGTAGGCCGGCGCCCCATAGGCTGGCGCGCCATAAGCCGGGGCGCCATAGGCCGGGGCACCGTAAGCCGGGGCGCCATAGGCTGGTGCAGCGTAGGCCTGGCGCGACTGCATGCAGCTGTAGAAATATGAATTGTAGATGTCTTGGACCTGCCCCGATGCGGCCGAGGAAGTCGCGGCCCCATAGCCGGTTCCGGCGAGCGCGCCGCTCGCCGCCCCGATACCGGCGCCGCGTCCGCCGCCGATCGCTCCGCCGAGAGCGGCGCCGAGCCCGGCCCCGACGAGCGCGCTGCCCACGCCCTGAAGGTTTGCCTGAGCGCGATACGGTTCGGCCGCCTGCCGCGCGTACTGGTCGCAGGCGGCGTAATCGGCCTGCGGGTTTTGCGCCATCGCCGGAGCGATCCCCATCAGTGCGGCGAGACCAATGCCCGAAAGGGTCGTCGTAAGCGGGCGCATTGTGAACTCTCCTCAGCAGGTCCAAGCCCGCCACCCGGCGAGCTCTCGCTTCGGCTTCATGTAGATCGAAACAGCAAACGTCAAGGTGCATCCGAAAACGGCGCGTCGCGGCGGCGCGCCCAGGAGGAGATTCGCGCGCATGCGATCGCTCGCCGGTCGGGGGCTGCTCGTCGAGCGATGATGCGGCCCAGGCGGATCGCTGCGGCAGCGGGTTCAGTTCGGCGGGGGCGCCGCCCCGACCGGAACGCGCGCCCAGGGCGGCGTTGCGGCGAGAATGCGGGCGTAGACCGGGCAATCGGGCTGGTGCGCGCCGGGAAGAAACCCGAGGCTCATCAGAAATTCCTCGACGATAAGTCCGCCGGTGAAGCGAAACGTGCTCCGGAACAGGCGAGTCCACTGGTCGAGCGGGCGCGGATGGTGCGCCAGCAGCCAGTCATGAAACGAGCCATGGGAGACGCGCAGCTCTCGGATGCGGCGCGCGTTTGCCACGACCGCATCGATCTTCAGGCGGTTGCGTACGATGCCGGGATCGGCCAAGAGCCGTGCAACATCCGATTCATCGAACGCGGCGACGCGGTCAACGTCGAACCCGGCAAACGCTGCGCGAAAGGCGTCCCGCTTTTTCAGGACGGTCAGCCAGGACAGGCCGGCCTGGTTGATCTCGAGAACGAGCCGCTCGAACAGGACTGCCTCGTCCTCGGCGGGAAACCCGTATTCGAGGTCGTGATAGGGACCGTGCAGCGGATGCGCGGGGGCGGCGAGACAATAAGCGGCGCTCATCGCGCCATAGTCGACGATGGCGTGTTCTCTGGCCAGCCCCGGCTGTCGCGAAAACTGAGCCAGGGCGAGCTGACCACGAGGAATATGCCGAGCCAGATCACCGCCGCGATCGCGGTCGTCAGGGCCAGCTTGCGCAGCATGTGCGGGTTCTTTGGGGCGCCCGTGCCGTGCCCGACATCGTCCGGTTCGGTCGGCGCGACCCAGAGAGGCAGCACCGCGAACAGCGTCACCCACCAGACCAGAATGTAGACAACAACGGCGCTCAGCCAAGTCATCGTAAATCTATAGTATTTGCCGACAGGCCGAACAATCCATCGCGGCGCGCGACCACCGTACATTAAGGATAACTCAGAACGCGATAGGCGGAACAGGGCCGATTTGCCCCGCGTTCAACAGGCTAACACGACGCCATTCGAAGGAGAGCGCGATGAAACACATTTTCGCGACGACTTCCGTCATTGCATTGTTGCTGGCCGGACCCGCGCTGGCGCAGGACTCGACCGCGAACCAGGGCAACAATAATTCAGGCAGTTCCGCAACGACCGCGAACACAGGCGGCGGGTCGGGCGGGCCGCAAATCACCGTCACGCAGCCGCCGCCGGTCGTCACGGTCCAGCCGCGCGCCCCGGATGTGACTGTGACGCCTGGCAAGCCGGATGTCACCGTACAGCAGGCCGAGCCAAAGGTGCAGGTGACGAACCCGAAACCGAATGTCGCGGTCGATACCGGCAAACCCGAGGTCAAGGTGCTTCCGGGAGGGAAGCCTGACGTCAACGTGACGCAGCCTGCCGCAAATACCGGCTCGAGCACCAATGCCACGACGCAGCAGAACGGCGATACCACCGCCGGGAGCGGATCCACGACGCCTCCCGCGTCCGGTCCGACCGCGGTTACGCCGGCGGGCAACCTCCTTACCGCCGCCAACGCCAGGAACCTGATCGGCAAGAACGTCTACGGCGCGAACGGAAACCAGGTCGGCGAGGTCAATAATCTCCTGGTTGGCAAGGACGACAAGGTCCATGCGGCGATTATCGAGTTTGGCGGGTTTCTCGGAATCGGCGAGGACAAGGTCGCGGTCCCCTGGGATCAGCTCAGTGTCAGCAACGACCGCGTTACGGTCAATATGAGCGAGGACCAGATCAAGGCCGCGCCGCGCTGGGACCAGAACAGGCCGGGCCAGTTCGCCGAGTACCAGCCGCTCAACAAATAAGGACATCCGTGGGACCGGGGCAGGGGCGAGCGACCCTGCCTGGGCGGGAAGTCACGCCCGATGCAAGGGCATGGCGGCCCGGTGTTCTCTCGAAACGCGATTGGCGGCCTCGGCGTCTCAGACGCGGGCGCGGAGCGGAGGAGGAGCCGCTTTAGCGCCAGTTTACGTGAGGGCGCCTTCCAACGGAGTGCGAAGATGCAAATAAAATACGCTTTGGCGACGGCTTCGGTCGTGGCGCTGCTTGCCGGGCCGGCGCTGGCGCAAGCGCCCAATCAGGATGCAACCCCGGCAGCGAGGTCAGGCGGCTCCGCCAACGGCTCCAATGTTGTCGTCCAGCAGCCGGCGCCGGCGGTTACCGTCAAGCCCGACGCTCCGGACGTGCACGTGCAAACAGCCAAGCCGGATGTGACCGTCACGCAACAGCCGCCGCAGGTCACCGTTCAGAACCCGGAACCCAACGTCCAGGTTCAGACCGGTAAGCCGCAGGTCAACGTCCTGCCGGCCGAAAAGCCCAATGTGACGATCAATCAGACGGGCAAGCCCGACGTCAATGTCGGCTCAACCTCGGCCCCTGGCGCGGCCGCGCCGGCCGCCGGCACCGCCGCCGTTGCGCCGGCCGCCGGAACCTTCCCGGCCGCGAAAGAGGTCGAGAAATTCATCGGCAAGGATGTCTACGGCGCCGACGGGAAAAAGGTCGGCGAACTCAACAATCTGCTGATCAACTCGGACGGGCGGGTGCGCGCCGGGGTGGTCGAGTTCGGCGGATTTCTCGGGATCGGCAATCACAAAGTCGCGGTCCCGTGGAACGAGATGAACACGCAGGGCGATCGGCTCACGGTCAACATGACCGAGGATCAAATCAAGAGCGCGCCGAACTGGAGCAAGGATCAGCCGAACGGCGAGTTCGCTCAATACCAACCGTACCGCTGAGCGGGACCGGCGTTATGGAACGTGGGGAGGGCAAAGGCCCTCCCCCTTTTTACGCCTGTTCGAGTTCGATCAAGGTCCCGGCAAAATCTTTCGGGTGCAGGAAGAGCACCGGCTTATCGTGGGCGCCAAGCCTGGGTTCCCCGTCGCCAAGGACGCAAGCGCCGCTGGCGCGCAGGCGGTCGCGGGCGGCGATGATGTCGCCGACCTCGTAGCAGACATGGTGGATGCCGCCGGCCGGGTTCTTTTCAAGAAACCCGCGCACCGGGGAAGTATCGCCGAGCGGCTCCAGCAGTTCGATTTTCGTGTTCGGCAGCTCGACGAACACGACAGTCACCCCATGGGCCGGCAGCGGTTGCGGCGCCGATACGACAACGCCAAGCGTGTCGCGGTACAGCGCCGCGGCGGCTGCAAGGTTCGGCACCACGATCGCGACATGATTGAGACGGCCGATCATCGCTTTCCGCCGAGCCGGATAAGCTGAACCTCCACCAACGATCGCTTGCCGAACCGCTCCTTCAGCATGCGCCGCAACACACGCCTTGCCGTTTCGCGCAACGCGTTGTCGTCGCGTCGCTGCGGCGCCGGCAGAGCCCCGATTGCGTCGCTCAGGGCGTCGCGAATGTCGGCGGCCGGTTCCGATCCCGGTTCGGCCAGGCCGATCAGGCTGAGCTGCGGCGGCGCGACCAGCGCACCGCCGCGATCGACGACGAGCGAGACGACCGCCGTCCCTTCGGCGCTGGCGCGACGGCGCTGCTGCAGCACGGCGCCGCGGATCGGCAACAGGCTCGTGCCGTCGCTGGCGATGCGGCCGGTCGGGATCTCGTCGACGATCGTGGCGCCGTCGCCGTCAAGCCTGACCATATCGCCGTTTTCCACGACCACGGCCTGCTGCACCTGGCATTGCCGCGCGAGGTCGGCATGCCCGATCAGATGCCGCGCCTCGCCGTGCACCGGGATCGCGATCCGCGGCCGCACCATCTGGTACATCGCGGTCAGCTCGTCACGACAGGGATGGCCGGAGACGTGCACGAAATGGTCCTCGGCCGTGACCACCTCGACGCGCATCTTGAGGAGCGCGTTGTGCAGCCGGCCGATCGCCTTCTCGTTGCCCGGGATGATGCGCGACGAGAAGATCACGACGTCGCCCTCCTCGAGGACGATATGAGGGTGATCGTCGCGTGCGATGCGGGCCAGCGCGGCGCGCGGCTCGCCCTGACTGCCGGTGCAGATCAGCACGATCTTGTCGCGCGGCACGTAGCCGGCTTCCTCCTCGCTCAGAAAGCGCGGCACATCGGCGAGGTAGCCGTTCTCGCGGGCCGCCTTGTCGATCCGCGTCAGCGAGCGCCCGACCAACGCGACATTGCGGTCGTTGGCCGCGGCGGCATGCGCGATGGTCGAAAGCCGCGCGACATTCGAGGCAAAGCAGCCGACCGCGACCCGCCCGTCATAACGGCCGATCAGCTCGGTGAGGTGGCGGCGCAGCTCGCCCTCGGAGCCGGAGGTCCCGTCGCGCAGCGCGTTGGTCGAATCGCAGACAATCGCCAGAACGCCCTCGTCGCCGACCGCGCGCAGCCTGTTCTCGTCGGTCGGCGAGCCGATCAGCGGGTCCGGATCGAGCTTCCAGTCGCCGGTGTGGAGCACGGTGCCGGCAGTGGTGCGGATCACGACCGCGTTCGGCTCCGGGATCGAATGGGTCAGCGTGATCAGTTCGAGGTCGAACGGCCCGATCGTAAAGCGGCCCGACATCGGGACAGTGGTGATTTTGGCCTGCTGCGCGAGCTGCGCCTCGATCAGCTTGGCGCGCAGCAGCGAGGCGGTGAACGGGGTTGCCCAGATCGGGCATTGCAGCTGCGGCCACAGATACGGGATCGCGCCGATATGGTCCTCGTGCCCGTGCGTCGCGACGATGCCGAGCAGCCGGTCCCGGCGCTCGACGATAAAGGCCGGGTCGGCCATGATCACGTCGACGCCGGGCTGATGCTCTTCCTCGCCGAAGGTCACGCCGCAATCGACGATCAGCCATTCGCCGCGATACCCGTAGAGATTGAGGTTCATCCCGATCTCGCCGGAACCGCCGAGCGGCAGGAAGTAGAGCGCGTCGGGATCGTGCTCGCGAAAGGAGCTCGGCTGCGGCGCGGTGAGGCTCATCGGCTTTTGTTATAGCCGTAAACGAGGCGAAGCCCCCAAAGGGTCAGGTCGGGATCGACGCGATCAATCGCCGGGGTCGCGCCGGCGAATAACGGCGCCAGCCCGCCGGTGGCGATCACCTCCATGCCCGCCCCGGACCCCGATCCGGGGACCGGGCCGACTTCGTTCCTGATGCGCCCGACCAGACCCTCGATCAAACCGACATAGCCCCAGTAAATCCCCGATTGCATGCAGCTCACCGTGTCGGTGCCGATCACCCGTTCGGTGCGGGCGATGCGCACGCTCGGCAGCTTGGCCGCCGCCATGTGCAACGCGGTCAGCGACAAATTGATCCCGGGGGCGATGACGCCGCCGCGATAGTTGCCGTCGCCATCGACCACGTCCAGCGTCGTGGCGGTGCCGAAATCGACCACGATCAGCGGGCCGCCGTAGCGGTCGTGCGCCGCCACGGTATTGACGAGGCGATCGGCCCCGACCTCCTCCGGGCGGTCGACCAGCGCCTTGGTGCCGATCGCCACGCCGGCGTCGCCGACCACCAGAGGGTCGGTTCGGCAGTATTTCCGGCAGAAGGTGACGAGGTTGAAGTTGGTCTCGGGCACCACGCTGGCGATCACGACTCCCTCGATCCGCGCGCGCGACAGGCCGTCGAGCGCCAGCAGATGATCGAGCCAGACAACATATTCGTCGGCGGTGCGCTTGCCTTCGGTAGCGGTGCGCCAGCTGCCCTTGAGCGCGGCGCCGTCCCATATCGCGAACGAGGTGTTGGTGTTGTTGGCGTTGATCGCGAGCAGCATCGGCCCGTTCCTCTCAGCCGAGGGCCGGATTATCGGAAGCCGGGAAAATTTCTCCGGCCGATACGCGCTGGCGGCCCCGGAGCGTCTCGATCACCAGAGAACCGCCCTCGTCAAGGTCGAGAAACCTGCCGAGCAGCGTCGTCCGCTCCAGCCGCACTCGGATCTCGGCTCCGAGGCCGGCGGCACGGGCCAGCCATGCCTCGCGGATCGGAGCGAAACCGCCCTCCCGCCAGGTTCCTGACCACTCCGCAAAGTCCCGGACAAACGCCGACAGAAGCCGTGCCGGTCCGATCCCGGGAAATCCCTGCTCGGCCAGCGAGGTCGCCTTGTATTCGGTGTCGTTCGGTCGCGAAGCCAGGTTCACGCCGACGCCGATTACGACAAAATCGATCGTGTCGTTATCGGCGATTTCCGACTCGAGAAGGATTCCGGCGAGTTTGCGGCCGGCGACAAGGATGTCGTTCGGCCATTTGCAGCGAATTTCGAGGGAGGTCCCGCATAGCGAGCCGATTGCGTCGGCGAGAGCGAGCGTCGCCACAAAGCCGAGCTGCGCGGCGCGCGCCGGGGACACCGCGGGACGCACGATCAGCGAGAGATAGAGGTTGCCGGGGGGCGATACCCAAAGGCGGCCGCGCCGGCCGCGCCCGGATGTCTGCTCGCCGGCCCAGATCAGCGTGTTTTCGGCGGCGCCGGCGCGGGCCAGCGCTTTCGCCTCGTCATTGGTGCTGCCGATGCTGTCGTAGCGGAGCAGCCGGTAGCCTTCCGGGAGAAGAGGCCCGGTTCCACTCATTGGCGGTTCATTGCGGGAACAGCGATGCCGCCGCGGCCGCAGCGCCGCCGACGATCGGGTCGGGCCACACGGTAAAGAACATCGTCAGGACGGCGGTGACGACCAGCACCGCTTTCAGTTCGGGCGCGAGCGGCCGGTCAAACGCGATCAGCGGCTCGTCGAAATACATGACCTTGACGATGCGCAGATAATAGAACGCGCTGACGACGCTGGTGACGACGCCGATGACGGCGAGCCCGACCAGGTTTGCGTCGATCGCCGCGAGGAAGATGTAGAGCTTGGCGAAGAACCCGGCGGTCGGCGGGATCCCGGCCAGCGCGAACATGAAAATACCGAGCGCGAGAGCCAGCCCCGGCTGCGTGCGCCCAAGCCCCGACAAGTCGGAGATGCCTTCGAGCATCCGCCCCTTTTGCCGCATGCACAGGATGACGGTCCAGGTGCCGAGGTTCATGAACAGGTAGATCGCCATGTAGACGAGCAGGCCGCGGATCCCGCTCGGGGTCGCCGCGGCAAGACCGATCAGCGCGTACCCGACATGGCCGATCGAGCTGTAGGCCATCAGCCGCTTGATGTTTTGCTGGGCGATCGCGGCGACCGCGCCGAGGATCATCGAGGCGATCGAGATGAACACGATGACCTGACGCCATTCCACCAGCAAGGCGCCGAACGGCTCGATCAGGAAGCGCACGAACAGCGCGAGCGCCGCGATCTTCGCCGAGACCGAAAAAAACGCGGTCACCGGGGTCGGCGCGCCCTCGTAGACATCGGGGGTCCACATATGGAACGGCACCGCCGATACCTTGAACGCGAGACCGACGGCGACGAACACGATCCCGATGATAAGCCCGGCCGATGGCGCGGTGCCGGCCGCGAACAGCCGCGCGAGTCCGACAAACTCGGTCGTGCCGGCGAAACCGTAAATCAGCGAGGCGCCGTAGAGCAGCATGCCCGAGGCGAGCGCGCCGAGAACGAAATACTTCAGCCCGGCCTCGGTCGATCGAACCGAGTCGCGATTGAAGCTGGCGACGACATAGAGGCTGAGACTTTGCAGTTCGAGGCCGAGGTAAAGAGCGATCAGGTCGTTCGCCGATACCATCAACATCATGCCGGTGCTGGCGAGCAGCACCAGGACCGGAAACTCGAAGCGCGCGATACGGTGATCTTCGTTGAAGCGCAACGACAGGATGACGCTGATCGCGGCCCCCAGCAGGACCAGCGCCTTCGCGAACACCGCGAAAGCGTCGGTGACGAACATGCCGTAAAGCCCGAGGCGCCGCTCCCACCCGAACACGCCGCACAGGACGAGCGTGACGACGAGGACGAGGACCGCCAGCCACGAGACGAGCCTGGCCGATCCCTCGCCGCGGAAAACGCCGATAAGGAGCAGCGCCATCGCGGCGCAGACCAGCACGATTTCGGGCAGAACCGGCGAGATGCTTGGAAACGGGAAGGGGGGCATATTCGTCAGTCTTTGGCTGTCGTCGCGACCCACGGTGCCGGTGTGTTCCCGGTCCGGCGATGGACCTCTGCCGGGACCCGCTGATCCGCCACCCGATCGCTTGTCGGATCGATCCCAGCGTTCGCTTGGATGACGGGATCGGCGTTATTTGCGCGTGCCTGCTGCTGTATCGAGGCGACGCGCGCGACAAGCGCGTCGACGGTCGGCCGGATCGGCGCCAGAAACGGCTCGGGGTAGACGCCCATCCACACCACGAGCACAAGGAGCGGCGCGAATACCGCCTTTTCGCGCGGGCTGAGATCGAGCATTGCACGAACATCGTCGCGCGTGATCGTGCCGAAGATGACCCGGCGGTACAGGTACAGCATGTACATCGGGCCAAGAAACAGCGCCGTCGCGGCGAGAACGGCGGCCGGCGTGTTGACCCGGAACGTGCCGAGCAGAACCAGAAATTCGCCGACAAAGCCGCTGGTGCCGGGCAGCCCGACCGAGGCCAGCATGAACACCATGAACACAAAGGCATAGGACGGCATCGTATCGGCCAGCCCGCCGTAGCGGTCGATATCGCGCGTATGCAGCCGGTCATAGATGACGCCGACCACCAGGAATAATGCCGCCGAGACAAAACCGTGGCTCAGCATCTGGATCATCGCCCCGCTCACGGCCTCGCTGGTCACGGCGAAGATGCCCATCGTGACAAAGCCCATATGCGCGATCGACGAATAGGCGATCACCTTTTTCATATCGGTCTGCACGAGGGCGACAAACGACGTATAGATGACCGCGATCACGGACAACGCGAACATCAGCGGCGTGAAATACTCCGAGGCGAGCGGAAACATCGGCAGCGAGAAGCGGATGAACCCGTAACCGCCCATCTTCAACAAGATACCCGCAAGAATGACCGAGCCGGCGGTCGGCGCCTCGACATGCGCGTCGGGCAGCCAGGTGTGCACCGGCCACATCGGCACCTTGACCGCGAACGAGGCGAAAAACGCGAGCCAGAGCCACTTCTGCAAATCGGCGGGGAACGCGGCCGAGGTCAGGATCGTCGCGATGTCGGTCGTGTGCGGCTCGGTATTGAGATAGATCGCGATAATCGCCAACACCGACAGAACCGAGCCGAGCAGCGTATAAAGAAAGAACTTGAACGCCGAGTAGATGCGACGCGGGCCGCCCCAAATTCCGATGATCAGAAACATCGGAACCAGCACGCCCTCGAAAAACACATAGAACAGCACGAAATCGAGGGCGCAGAAAATGCCGACCATCATCGTTTCCATGATGAGGAAGGCGATCATGTACTCCCGGACCTGATGATGTACGTTCGTCCAGCTCGCGGCGACGCACAGCACGGTCAACAAGGTCGACAGCAATATAAAGAAAAGCGAGATACCGTCGATGCCCAGGTGATAGTTGATGGTGAACCCGCCGATCGAAATCCAATCGGCGCGCTCGACGAATTGAAAACCTATGACGCTCGGATCGAACTCGATCCACAACAGCAGCGACAGCGCGAAAACGATCAGCGAGGTCGATAGCGCGATATTGCGTGCGTTGCGGGCGACGACATGCTCATCGCCGCGCGCCAGCATGATGAACGCGGCGCCGACCAGCGGCAGGAACGTGACAAGCGACAGGAGCGGCCAGCCGGTCATGCCGCGCGCCTCGTGATTACCGTCACCCCCGCGGCAGCGGACGCACCGGGCCGGTAACTCGCCGATAACCCTGGGTTCCTCCCCGGACTTGATCCGGGGATCATGCGGGAACGACGAATGATCTTTGCCATGAACATCATCGCGGCAGCAGGTACCAGGTGACCAGCACGACAACGCCGATCAGCATCGCGAACGCGTAGTGATAAAGATAGCCGGTCTGCAATCGGCTGGCCTCGCGCGACAGCTCGCGGGTGGCCGCCGCGATGCCGTCCGGTCCGAGCCCGTCGATGATCTTGCCGTCGCCGGTTCGCCACAGTCCTTCGCCCAGCGAGAAGGCGTTGCGCACAAACAGGCGATCGTAGAGCTCGTCGAAGTACCATTTGTTCAGCAGGAACTGGTACAGCGAGCGGTACTGCATTGCCAGCCGCGCCGGGATGTCGGGTTCGATCGAATAGAACAGATAGGCGGTGACGATGCCGAGACCGCCGGCGATCAACGGCAGGAATTCGAGGATCCCGTGAATATTCTCAGCCTTGGCGATCGAGTCGTAGGCCGGCAGGACCAGCACCGAATCCCTCCAGAATTCGGCGCGATCCGATCCGATGAAAAACTCCTCGAACAAAAACCCCGCCGAGACGGCACCGGCCGCCAAGACGAACAGCGGCAGAAGCATGACCCACGGGCTTTCGTGCGCATGCTGCATCGTGTGCTCGTCGGCATGCGGGGTGCCGTGGAAGGTCATCAACAGCAAGCGCCACGAGTAGAACGCGGTCATAAACGCGGCGAGCGTGCCGAGAGTGAACGAATAGCGGCCGACCGCGGTGCCCGAGGCCCACGCCGCCATCAGGGTCGCATCCTTCGAATAGTAACCGGCGAAGAATGGAATACCGGCCAACGCCAGGCTGCCGATCCACATCAGCACGTAGGTGATCGGGATTTTCTTCCACAGCCCGCCCATGCGCCGCATGTCCTGTTCGCCGCTCATCGCGTGGATCACCGAGCCGGCACTGAGGAACAGCAGCGATTTGAAGAAGGCGTGCGTGAACAGGTGGAACATCGCGGCCGTGTAGGCCGACACCCCGGCCGCGAAAAACATGTAGCCAAGCTGCGAGCAGGTCGAGTAGGCGATGACGCGCTTGATGTCGTTCTGCGCCATGCCGATGCTGGCGGCGAAAATCGCGGTGGTGCCGCCGATCACCCCAACCACGGCGAGCGCGTCGGGCGCGTATTCGAACATCGGCGACAGCCGCACGACCATAAACACGCCGGCCGTCACCATTGTCGCGGCATGGATCAGCGCCGAAACCGGCGTCGGACCCTCCATCGCGTCGGGCAGCCAGGTATGCAGCCCGATCTGGGCCGATTTCCCCATCGCGCCGACGAACAGCAGGACGCAGGCGAGTTCGAGCGAGGACACCTGCCACCCGAGGAAGTCTATCGTCGTGCCGACCGCCGACGGCGCTTTCGCGAACACGACGCCGAAATCCAGCGAGCCGAAGATCACAAAAACCGAGAAAATGCCGAGTGCAAACCCGAAATCGCCGACCCGGTTGACGACAAAGGCCTTGATCGCGGCGTTGTTCGCGGTGGGGCGGTCATACCAGAAGCCGATCAGCAAATACGAGGACAAGCCGACGCCTTCCCAGCCAAAGAACAGCTGCACGAAATTGTCGGCCGTCACCAGCATCAGCATGAAGAAGGTGAACAGGCTCAGATAGGCCATGAACCGCGGAATGCCCGGGTCATGCGCCATGTACCCGATCGAGTAGACATGGACCATTGCCGACACGATCGTCACGACGAGGATCATCACACCGGACAGGGTGTCGAGCCGCAGCGCCCAGTCGAGATCGACGCCGCCGGCGCGGATCCAGGTGGCGAGCGGAATGATCTGCGGCTCGTCGGTGGCCAGGATGCTGGTGAACAGCAGGATGCCGAGCACCATCGATATCAGCATCGCGCCGCACGTGACGAGCTGCGACCCGCGATCACCGATCGCGCGGCCAAAGAAACCGGCGATTACGGCGGCCAGCAGCGGCAGGAAGACAACGGCGACAGCCACTGCGGTCAGCCTCTCATCATGTCGATGTCCTCGACCTGGATCGAGCCGCGGTTGCGGAAGTAGACGACGAGGATAGCCAAGCCGATCGCCGCCTCCGCCGCCGCCACGGTCAGCACGAACATCGCGAAGACCTGGCCGACAAGGTCGTTCAGCGCGACCGAAAAGGCGACAAAGTTGATGTTGACCGCGAGCAGCATCAGCTCGATCGACATCATGATAATGATGACATTCTTGCGGTTCAGAAAAATGCCGAAGATACCGAGCGTGAACAGGATCGCGGCGACAGTCAGGTAATGTGCGATGCCGATCTCAGCCATCGGTCTATTCTCCGGGCTCGCGCACCGGTTCCGCGACGCCTCCGCCGAGCGGCACCTTGACGATCGCGATGGCTTCGGCGCGCCTGCGCCCGATCTGCTCCGGTATGCGCTGGCGGCGCACTCCGGCGCGCTCGCGCAACGTGAGAACGATCGCGCCGATCATCGCCACCAGGAGGATGACGCCGGCCGTCTGGAACGCGAACAGATAGCGCGTGTAAAGCAGGTTGCCCAGCGCCCGCGTGTTGGTCAGCGGCTCCGCCTGCCCCGCCGCCGGGGCCAATGCCGGCGCGACACTGAGCGCGTCAACCCCCGGCGCGATGACCCAATGCCCAAAGAGCAGCACGAGTTCGGCGAACAGCACGAGCCCGATTACCGCGCCGATCGGCAGATACCTCATAAAGCCGCTGCGCAATTCGGCGAAATTGATGTCGAGCATCATCACGACGAAGAGAAACAGCACCGCGACCGCGCCGACATAGACGATGACAAGGATCATCGCGAGGAACTCGGCGCCGAGCAGAATGAACAGCCCCGCCGAGTTGAAAAAGGCGAGGATCAGCCACAAGACCGAGTGGACGGGGTTGCGCGCCGACACGACCAGTACGCCCGAGGCCACCGTGACCGCGGAAAAAATGTAGAACATGATCGCGGCGAAGATCATTGCATTCGTCCTCCCTCTCCGCCCGCCATGGTCCATTGGGGGGCGGAGAGGGCCGGGGTGAGGTGAGGGATTCCAGGGCGCTCGTCGAGACCCACCTCACCCTCCCAGCGCTGCGCGCTGGGCCCCTCCCTCTCCCCCCTGAAGGGCGGAGAGGGAATTTCGGCGCACCGTGTCGTCATCGATAGGGCGCCTCGAGAGCCAGCGCCCTGGCGATCTCGCCTTCCCAGCGATCGCCGTTCGCGAGAAGCTTGTCCTTGTCGTAGAACAGTTCCTCGCGGGTCTCCGTGGCGAACTCGAAATTCGGCCCCTCGACGATTGCGTCAACCGGGCAGGCCTCCTGACAAAAGCCGCAATAGATGCATTTGGTCATGTCGATGTCGTAGCGCGTGGTGCGCCGGCTGCCGTCCTCGCGCGGCTCCGCCTCGATCGTGATCGCGAGCGCCGGGCAGATCGCCTCGCACAATTTGCAGGCGATGCAGCGCTCCTCGCCGTTCGGATAGCGGCGCAGCACGTGCTCGCCGCGAAACCGCGCGCTGAGCGGGCTCTTCTCGTACGGATAGTTGACCGTGACCGCCGGTTTGAACATGTAGCGCAGCGTCAGCGCCATGCCCTCCAGCAGCTCGATCAACAACAGACCGCGCGCGCTGCGCGCCAGGGAATTCATCGCTCAATCCTCAATCGGGCGCACCATAGGCGCCCCTCGGAAGCAGTCAACCGCGGCGGTCAATACGGCAGCCAGTCGAAGGCGACCAGCACCCCGGCGGTCAGCACCAGCCACGCCAGCGAGAACGGCAGGAACACCTTCCAGCCGAGCCGCATCAGCTGGTCGTAGCGGAAGCGGGGAAAGGTCGCGCGCACCCACAGGATGCAGAACATGACGAACACGACCTTGAGCAGGAACCAGATCACGCCCGGCACCCACGTGAATGGCGCGATGCCGAACGGCGCCAGCCAGCCGCCGAGAAACAGGATCGTGGTCATCGCGCTGACCAGGAACATGTTGCCGTATTCGCCGAGATAGAAGAGCGCAAACGACATCGACGAGTATTCGACAAAATA
>JBFXDF010000029.1:0-25611 GCA_050181375.1 Alphaproteobacteria bacterium | reverse complement strand
TCGAAGTCGAGAAGGCCAGCGCCGGCCGCATGGTCGATCGCATGGAAATGTAGGGCTGGGTGGTGCGGCGGGCCGTTGCCGGCGACCGCCGGGTCAACCGGCTGCACCTGACGCCGGAGGCGCTGCTGATCCAGGTCCGGCTGGCGCAGATCGCCGACCGCACCGTCGAGGACGCGCTGGCGCTGCTGTCGCCGCGCGAGCGCGACCAGTTTTCCGAGTGGATGCGGCGGGTCAAAACGCGGCTGCAAGCGATGCTCGAACCCGATTCGGCCGAAGCGGTCGCGCACGCGGAGGAGCTGGTGCCGTGACCCGGCCGCATCCGAAAGTCGTGCGGCTGGTGCTGCTCGTGCTGATCCCGATCGCGGTCGTGTTGATCGGCGGGGTCGTCTGGCTGCACGGCGGCCGGACGGTCGGCACCGACGACGCTTATGTCAAAACCGACATGGCGCAGATCGCGCCTGAGGTCTCGGGCCGCGTCCTCGATGTGCTGGTGCGCGATCACCAGGCCGTCGAGGCGGGCACGCCGCTCGTCAAGCTCGATCCCGAGCCGTTCCGGCTGGCGCTGGACAAGGCCGAGGCGGAGCTCGACAAGGCCCGTACCGAGGTCGAGACCGCGCGCGCGCAGTGGCGCGAGACCGAGAACGAGCTGCGCGAAGCCGAGAACCGCACCGAATATCTGATGCGGGAAGCGGCCCGGCAGCGCGCGCTCGCGGCCAACGGCAATGCCGCGATGACCAAGCTCGACGAGGCGCAGAACGCCGCGAACGCGGCGCGCGACCGGGTGGCGATCGTCAAGAGCCGGCTGGCGCGCATGCTGGCCACGCTTGGCGGCGATCCGGAGATGCCGACCGACGAGCACCCGCTGGTGCGCGAAAAGAAGGCCGAGCGCGACAGCGCCAAACTCGATCTCGAGCGGACGGTGATCAAGGCGCCGATCGGCGGCACCGCCGTCAACGTGAAGTTGCAACCCGGCGAACAGGTCAAGGTGGCGACGCCCTTGTTCGTGCTGGTGTCGAACACTCGGCCCTGGGTCGAGGCCAATATGAAGGAAACCGACCTGACCCACGTGAAGCCGGGCCAGAAAGCGTCGGTCGTGCTCGACGTCTATCCGGATGTCACCTGGACGGCCGAGGTCGAGAGCATCAGCCCGGCGACCGGCGCGGAGTTCGCGATCCTGCCGCCGCAGAACGCGTCCGGCAACTGGGTCAAGGTCGTGCAGCGCCTGCCGGTCCGGGTGCGGCTTGTGCCATCGCAGGGCGAGCCGCCGCTGCGCGCCGGGATGACCGCGACCGTGACGATCGACATCAACCGCCAGCGCAGTCTCGCCGGGTTGTTCGGCGGCAGCGCCAGCGCCGCCAGCCCGGAGTAACGCACGCGTCAATAACCTTCAAGATTCAGTGCGACAGCATCGCCGCCGTAAGACTCAAATCAGTGGCAACCTCGTGGAGGCGCCGGTCGTACGTCCACAATCGCGCGTCCAATGTCAGCCGAACGGACGCGAGGAGGTGGGCATCGACATATCCGATGCCTCGGCCGAATAACGACTGCCTGTTGATAAGGTCCAGGACTTCTTCGTCGGCTACCAGTGTCGCTTGCGGAAGTTGCTGCAAATCTGCCAGGACGGCATCTCGGGGCTGGAGATTGCCGAGGGCCAGCTCCCCGACAACAAACGGATGGCCAAGCACTTCGCCTTCCTGAAGCAGCGCAACGAGCCGTTCATCGGTGACCCGCAAATGGGCGATCCATACCGATGAGTCCACGAGGATCATCCTGGCCCCGTGCGGCGCCGGGAAATCGGTTTGAGATGAGGCTGACTGCCGCCCAGCCGAGCCAACCGCTTTGCCGCTTCGCGTTCAACCAGCGTCTTCAGCGCGTGGCGGATCAGCGCGGATTTTTCTTTGATCCCGGTATAGAACTCGGCATCGGCGATCAATTTGTCGTCCACGGTAACGGTGGTTCTCATCGAGCGGGCCTTGCTAGAGTGGCATCAAATATGCCATCTTTTGATGACCATTCCCATGCTACGGTTCACGCCACGCGGTGCCGCAATTCGCGGCCGTCGCGCAGGCGGCGCATGTTTTCGAGCGCGACATCGAGGCTGCGATCGAGGGTTTCCGGAGTCAGCCAGGCGACGTGCGGCATCAGCACGACATTTTCGAGCCGGAGAAGCGGATTGTCGGGCGGCACCGGCTCGTCGGCGAAAACATCAAGCCCGGCGGCGCGCAGCCGGCCGCTGGTCAGCGCCGCGACCAGCGCCGCCTCGTCGACCAGCCCGCCGCGCGCGGTGTTGACCAGGATCGCGCCCGGCTTCATGCGCGCCAGCGCGGCGCCGTCGATCACGCTTTTGGTTTCCGGCACCAGCGGCAGGTGCAGCGACACGATGTCGGCGACCGCCAGCAACTCGTCGAGCGCGACGCGCGGGACGCCGAGTTCGGGATGCTCGCCGCGCGACCAGTAGACCGGCCGGGCGCCGAACCCGCGCAGCATCGGCACCAGCGTCCGCGGCACCATTCCGGCGCCGACGAGGCCGACAACGTGGCCGCGCAGCTCGCCGGCCCGCTCTTGCAGCGCCGGACCGGCCGCCCAGCCGCGGCCCATGCGGCAGGCCCGGTCGAGCCCGGCGAGGTTGCGCAGCGCGGCCAGCATCAGGAGCAGCGCCGCCTCGGCGACGGCCGGCGTGTTGGTGCCCGGCATATTGGCGACCGCGATGCCGCGCGCCCGCGCCGCCGCGAGGTCGATCGTGTTGACCCCGACCCCGATCTTCTGGATCAGCCGGAGCCGGGGCGCCCGCGCGATGAGCGCGGCAGTCGCCGGCTTCAGGACGTGGAGCAGCACCTCGGCCTCCGGCAGCAGCGCGGCAAGCGCGGCGTCATCCGCCTCGGGGCAGGGCGCGATGTCGAAACCCTCGAGGCGCAGGGCGGCAAATCGGGCTTCGAGGCGCGGCCCGGCGTCATAATGGAAGATCGCCTTCATCATCCGCTAGCATCCGTCGGTTCCGAGAGCCGGATCATCATGGAAACCTCAGCCGAAGCCCAGCCCGCCGACCCGACCGCGATCGCCGCCGCGCTCGCTCGCATGGGTCTCCTCGGCGCGGGCGAGACGCCGCGTGTTCGGCCGCTCGATGGCGGGGTCTCGTCCGAGATCTGGGTCGTCGAGCTGCCGGGCCGGCGGTTCTGCCTGAAGCGGGCGCTGCCGCGGCTCAGGGTGGCGCAGCTTTGGGAAGCGCCGGTCATCCGCAACCATTACGAGGCCGCCTGGTTCCGGGTCGCCGGGACGATCTGCCCGCGGGCCGTGCCGGAGCTGCTCGGCGAGGACGAGGCGGACGGGATGTTCGCGATGGAATATCTCGACCCTGCCGCCTATCCGGTATGGAAATACAGGCTGCGGGACGGATGTGCCGACCCGGCGAGCGCGGCATTGGTAGGCGAACGGCTCGCCCGCATCCACGCCGCGACGGCCGGCGATCCTGAAATCGCGCGCGGCTTCGCGACCGACGACAGCTTTTATGCGCTGCGCCTCGAGCCGTATCTGATCGCGGCGGGCCGCGCGCATCCCGCTCTCGCGCAGCCGCTGGGTCTTCTGGCGGAAACGACCGCGCGGACCCGCCGCGCTCTCGTGCATGGCGATGTCAGCCCGAAAAACATCCTGATCGGACCGCATGGGCCGGTGTTTCTCGACGCGGAATGCGCCTGGTACGGCGACCCGGCCTTCGACCTCGCGTTCTGCCTGAACCACCTGCTGCTCAAATGCCTGTGGAACAGGGGGGCGGTTGCGGGGTTTCTCGCCTGCTTCGACCGGCTCGCCGAAACCTACCTGAGCGGCGTCCGGTGGGAGCCGACGGAAGCGCTCGAAGCGCGCGCCGCGCACCTCTTGCCGGGGCTGCTGCTGGCGCGGATCGACGGCAAATCGCCGGTCGAATACGTCACGCTCGAGACCGACAAGGACCGCGTCCGGCTTGTCGCGCGGGCGCTGCTGCGCGATCCGGTCGAGCGGCTTTCGGCCGTGCGCGCGGCCTGGGCCGCGAGCGGGGGAGGGGAGGGGGTAGGCGGATGAGCGACACGCGCATCATCGCCGTGAGGGGGCGCCGGGTATGGGATTCGCGCGGCCGGCCGACCGTCGAGGCCGAGTTGAGGCTGGCCGGTGGCGCGGTCGGGCGGGCGATCGCGCCGGCCGGCGCCTCGACCGGCTCCGGCGAGGCGATCGAGCTGCGCGACGGCGGCCGGAGGCTCGGGGGCCGCGACGTGCGCGGCGCGGTGTCGGCGATCGACGGCGAGATCGCCGCCGCGCTGACCGGGATGGATGCCGCCGATCAGGCGGCGCTCGACGCCGCGCTTGTCGCGCTCGACGGCACACCGCAAAAGAGCCGGCTCGGCGGCAACGCGCTGGTCGCGGTGTCGATGGCCGCGCTGCACGCCGCCGCCGCGGCGCACGGAAGACCGCTTTACGCATATTTGCTCGGGGATCGCGGCGAGGCGGTGATGCCGCTGCCGGAAATCCAGATCTTCGGCGGCGGCGCGCATGCCGGCCGGCGGGTCGACATCCAGGATTTCATGGTCGTCGCGCCGCTCGCGGTCTCGTTCGATCAGGCGCTCGAATGGACCGCCGAGGTTTATCGGGCGGCGGGGGCGATGATGGAAGAGCGCGGGTTGTTGCAGGGGGTGGCCGACGAGGGCGGGTTCTGGCCGGCCTTCGACACCAACGAGGCGGCGCTCGACGCGCTGATGCGGGCGATCGAGCGCGCCGGGTTCACGCCTGGCCGGGAGATCGCGATCTCGCTCGACATCGCGGCCTCCGAATTTCACGACGGGACCCGCTACCGGCTGGCGCGCGACGGGCGCGAACTCGATTCGGACGGCTTGGCGGAGATGCTGATCTCCTGGCTCGGCCGCTATCCGATCGTCTCGATCGAGGACCCGCTCGGCGAGCACGACCGCGCGGGGCTGCGCCGGTTCACGCAAGCGGTCGGCGGCCGGGTGCAGATCGTCGGCGACGATTTTCTGGTGACCGATGCGGCGCGGGTGCGCGAGGCGGCGGCGTCGGGCGCCTGCAACGCGGTGCTGGTCAAGCCGAACCAGGCCGGCACCGTGACCGAGGCCAAAGCGGCGCTCGACGCGGCGCGCGATTCCGGCTGGGGCGCGATCGTCTCGGCCCGCTCCGGCGAGACCGAGGACGTGACGATCGTGCATCTCGCGGTCGGCTGGGGCGCCGCTCAGCTCAAGGTCGGCTCGTTCGCGCGCTCCGAGCGCATGGCGAAGTGGAACGAGGCGCTGCGCATCGAGGAGGCGCTGGGGCCGCGCGCCCGTTTCGCCGGGACGGGGCCGCTGCGAGCGAAGAAACGGGCCGCAGTCTAAGCCCCTCTCCCCCCCTGAAGGGCGGAGAGGGGAATGTTCGCGCTACGCCGCCGGCGCGACGTCGAGGCGGGCGGCAATCCCTTCGAGTTCGGGTTTCGGAGCGGGATAGCGGCGCAGCACCAGCGGGTCATGCCCCGGAATGACATGAAGCGGCGAGGTCGCCAGCCGCTTGACGGTGGCAAACCCTTCGAGCATGTCGCCGACATTGTAGACCGTCGCGTAGGCGCGCATCTGCTCGAAATTGGCGTAGAAATGCGACGCGTCGGAGGCCAGCACGACCCAGCCGCGATTGGTTTTGACGCGCATCACCTGCAACCCGTTGGTGTGCCCGCCGACATGGTGGACCGTGATGCCGGGCGCGATCTCGCCGGTGCCGTCGTGAAAGCAAACCCGGTCGCGGAACACGCGTTCGACCATCGCGGTCACGTCGGCCGGCTCGAACGAGCGGCGGATGTCGCGATGGCACATGCACCGCCCGGTGCAGAACGCCATCTCGCGGTCCTGGACATGGAACGTCGCGTTCGGGAACAGGTCGTTGTTGCCGGCGTGGTCGTAATGCATGTGGCTGATGACGACATCTCTCACCGCGTCGGGATCGACGCCGATCGCGAGGAGGCCGTCGCGCGGCGGCCGCAGAAACTCGCGCCCGCGTTTTTTGGCCATCGCCGCGTCAAAGCCGGTGTCGAACACCAGGGTGCGGCTCTCGCCGACAACGGCCCAGACAAAATAGTCGAGCGGCATCGGGCCGTCATGCGGGTCGCCGCCGTAGAAATTCTCGCTCGCCCGCCGGTCGTGGTGTGCGTAACGCACCGCGTAGATCTGGTAGGTGTCGCTGCTCACAGGTGCCGCCTTCCCGTCGTTGCGCCGCCATCCCGGCGAAGGCTCCGCCGCGATGGAAGTGAGAAACCATTCGGTCGCTGCCATCCTACATTGCCGGCGTGCCGCTATTGCCCACCAATTTGCAGTCGCCCCGCTGCGCTCGCTTGGGTATGACAATTCGCGAATCTTTTGCCCGCCCAGCCGGAGGCCTGTTTTGAGACGCGCATCAAAGCTGCTGGGGCTTGCCGCTTCCCTCGTCGCCGCGGTGGCAATCGGCGCCGCGCCGGCTCCGGCCGAGACGCCGAAACGCGGCGGCACCCTGACCTACATGATCCCGGCCGACGCGCCGCCCAGCTTTGACGGGCATCGCGAAAGCACCTTCGCGACGATCCATTCGGTCGCGCCGTTCTACAGCACGCTGATCCAGGTCAATCCGGAAGACCCGGGGTCGGAGCGGTTCGTCTGCGATTTGTGCGTCGAGATGCCGACCCCGGCCGATGGCGGGAAAACCTACACGTTCAAGATCCGGCCGGGCGTCACGTTCCACGACGGGACGCCGCTGACCGCGGCCGATGTCGTCGCGAGCTGGAACACGATCGTCTTTCCGCCGGAAGGTACGATCAGCCCGCGGCAAAGCTATTTCATGATGGTCGACAAGATCGAGGCGCCGGACCCGGAAACGGTCGTGTTCCGCTTGAAGTTTCCGACCAATGCCTTTCTGCCGGCGCTGGCCGATCCGTTCGCCTTCATCTACGAGAAGAAAATCCTCGACAAGGACCCGCACTGGTACGAACGCAACGTGATGGGGTCGGGGCCGTTCAAGTTCGTCGCCTATGAGACCGGGCAGTCGATCAAGGGCGAGCGCAACCCGGATTATTTCAAGCAGGGATTGCCGTATCTCGACGGCTTTGTCGGCATCTACGCGCCGAAACAGGCGACGCGCATCGACGCGATCCGCACCGACCGCGCCGCGATGGAATTCCGCGGCATGCCGCCGTCGGCTGCCGACGAGCTGAAACGCGAACTCGGCGACAAGATCGTCATCGCCACCAGCGACTGGAATGTCGGCTCGTCGTTTACGCCCAACCACAGGAAAAAGCCGTTCGACGACGCGCGCGTGCGCCGCGCGCTGACCCTCGCGATCGACCGCTGGCAGGGCGCCGAAGCGCTCTCCAAGGTCGCCGTGGTCAAGACGGTCGGCACGTTCGTGTTTCCCGAATCGAAACTGGCTCCGACCAAGGAAGAGCTGCACGAGATGGCCGGCTACTGGCCCGATATCGAGAAGTCGCGCGCCGAGGCGCGGCGGCTGTTGAAGGAGGCGGGCGCCGAGGGCTTGAGCTTTGAACTGCTGAACCGGAACGTGGATCAGCCCTACAAATACATCGGCAGCTGGCTGATCGACCAGTGGAGCAAGATCGGGCTGAAAGTGACGCAGCGCGTCGTGCCGAGCGGGCCGTGGTACGAGGCGCTGCGCAGCGGCAATTTCGACGTATCGGTCGAGGCGCCGGGGCACGGCATCGTCAATCCGCTGCTCGATGTGCAGAAGGAGCTGCCGGCATCGGTTTCGGCCGAGAGCTATGGCGGTTACGAAGACCCGAAAGCGGTCGAAATCTACGACAGGATGCTGCGCGAGACCGATCCCGACAAGCAGAAGGCGCTGATGCTCGCATTCGAGAAGCACAACCTCGATACCGAGGCGCACCAGGGTTTTCTGGTGTGGTGGAACCGGATCGTGCCGTATCATGCCTATGTCAAGGGCTGGAAGATCGGTCCGAGCCACCTCGCGAACCAGGACCTGGCGACGGTCTGGCTCGACCGATGACCTGACGGGCCGCTCCGGAGGCCATCGTGAGCCTGCAATACTATCCGCACGAGGATTTGGACCTGAAAGCGGCCGAGCGGCCGGGCGCGCATTCCGCGGGGCTGGAGTCGGCTGCGGGCGATTACCTCGCGATCGCGATCATCGACTTGACGCTGGCGATGGCGCTGGTCAGTTTTGCGTCGGAAGGCGGCGTGGTCGGGACGCTTGTCGTGCTGGGGCTGATCGCCGGGTTCAACCTGGCGGCGCTGCGCGGCATCGCATCGAGCCGGCGCAATCCGCGGGAGGCCGCGACCGCGGCGCGGCTCAGCCGCAGAGCGCGAGCATCATATCGAGAAGGATAGAAGCGCCGTTTTTCGCCCACAGCACGAACGCGGCCGCGGAAAGAGCGACGGCGGCGAGACCGCCGGCCCAGAGAAGCCGTGAAGAACCGGACGCATTCGGGGGCCCGCCAGGGCCGGTTCCGATCGGCACGTCCCCACCTACCTCGTCGTTACGCCCGCGCCATTGCGAGGCGCGGCACCGGCCTCTCGCGAATTTGCCAGTGAAGCAGGGCAGCGACGACGCCGAGCCCGACCGAAATCCACCACATCGCGTCGTAATTTCCCTGCGCGTCGTAGAGCCGGCCGGCGCCCCAGCCGCCGAGAAAACTCCCGAGCTGGTGGCTGAAGAAGACGATGCCCCACAACATCGACATATGCGTCGGGCCGAACATCGTACCGACAAGCCCGCTCGTCAGCGGTACAGTGCCGAGCCACAGGAACCCGAGCGTGGCGGCGAACAACAGCACCGAGGCCCACGACAGCGGCAGCGCCAGAAACAAGACAAACGCCGTCGCCCGCAACGCATAGAGCAGAGCGAGCATGTCCTTTTTCGCGTATCGGCCGCCGAGCCAACCCCAGATCAGCGAGCCGGCGATGTTGAACAGCCCGACCAGGCCGATCGCCCAACCGCCCAGTTCCAGCGGGGAGATCGGAACACCGAGGAATGTCATCCCGACCGCGTTGTCAGCGATGTAGGGCGGCAGATGCAGCCCGATAAATGTCACGTGAAAGCCGCAGACAAAAAACCCGGTCGTCAGCAGCCAGAACCCCGGTGTGCGGGACGCCTCGCGCAGCGCCTCCCGCGCGCCCTGACGCGCCCCACCGGTCGCGGCGGTCGCGGCCGGCTTGCGCGCTTCGCGCAAACCGAGCGCCAGCGGGATCATCAGCATCGACAGGGTCCCGAGGATCGCCATCGTTGCGTGCCAGCTGTCGAGCCGCTGCTGCAACAGCGAGGCAAACGGTACGATCGCGAATTGGCCGAACGAACCGCCGGCGGTCGCGACGCCGAGCGCGATCGAGCGATGCCGCTCCGGGGTCTTACGGCTGATCGCGCCGAAGATCGGACCGAACCCGGCCGCCGCGGTGCCGACCCCGCACAGAATGCTGCCGGCAGTCAGCATAACGCCTTCGGTGGCGAGCGCGATCATGAACATGCCGGCCACGTACACGAGGCCACCGGCGGCAACGGTGCGCGCGGTGCCGAACCGGTCGGCGATATTGCCGACAAACGGCGACAGCAGTCCCATCAACAGCATCGACAGCGCATTCGCGAACGACCAGAGTTCGCGGCCGACGCCCAGTTCGGCCGCGATCGGCTTCTGGAAGATGCCGAAACTCTGGCGCGCGCCGATGCCGATCGTCAGGATGACCCCGCCGCACAACACCGGCACCCAGAAGCTGCCGGGCGAGCGTCCCGCCACGCGGTCCGTCGAGGTCATTGGGGCGAAATCCTTTGTTGGAAGCTGCGCGCGCGACTTCATGCGTATATGCGCCTATTACCGACGTATATACACGCATTTGTCCAGAACCCAGTCATGTGTTTCCGGAGCGAGGCTATGAGCGGGGAGGCGACATCGACGGAGCGGAACGCGCTCTCGGATTGCAACTGCCTCGCGATCCGCCAGGCGGCGCGGCATGTGAGCCAGCTTTATGACCGGCTGCTCGCGCCGCTCGGATTGCGCGCCACGCAATTCGCGATCTTGAGCCGGCTGCGGCGCCGGGGTCCGATGACGATCAATACCCTCGCCGGTCTGCTGGTGATGGACCGGACGACCCTCGGGCGCAACATCCTGCCGCTGCAGCGCGACGGGCTGATCGAGGTCGTCGCCTCGCCGGCCGACCGCCGCCGCCGCGAACTGCGCCTGACCGAGGCGGGGCTGTCGAAGCACGAAGCGGCGCTCGCGCGCTGGTCGCTCGCACAGCGCCGTTTCGAGACCGCGTTCGGCAGCGAGCGCGCGGCGGCGCTGCGCGCGTTGCTGCGCGACGTGACCGCGGCCGACTTCGCCGTCTGCGGGACGGCCGAGCCGGCCTGAGCAAGATCGGGTCAGATGCAAGCATCTGACCCGTGAATCTTGCTCTCGATTCAAATATGCAGAGCCTGATTCCGGCTCAGATCGTTGCGATCTGAGCCGATCAGGCTCTAGACCGGCGCCTCGGCCCCGACCGGCAGGCGCCACATCACGCGGCGCTGGCCGTGATAGTCGTTGATCGCGAAATGCTGGACGCAGCGGTTGTCCCAGATTGCGATCGTGCCTTTCTCCCAGCGGATGCGCGCGGTGAACTCGGGCCGCGTGCAGTGCTCCTGCAGAAATTCGATCAGCGGCCGGCTTTCCGCCTCGGTCATGTCCTTGAAGCGGACCGTGTGGCGGGTGCTGACATACAGCGCCTTGCGGCCGGTCTCCGGGTGCGTGCGCACGACCGGGTGCTCGGCCGCCATCGTGTCGGCCTTATCGGTGTCGCGCATCTTCATGTATTTGTTTTCCTCGCGCCCGCCGCGC
Organism: Alphaproteobacteria bacterium; assembly: GCA_050181375.1. Taxonomy (GTDB): domain Bacteria; phylum Pseudomonadota; class Alphaproteobacteria; order ATCC43930; family CGMCC-115725; genus DATARH01. The sequence goes on along the minus strand of JBFXDF010000029.1, from coordinate 14,801 downwards.
CCGCCATTCATGCGCGCGCTGTAGACCGCGACGAGGCCGTCGAGCATCGCCCGCATCCCCGGCGACAGCGTCTCGTACGCGAGATACTGGTTCGCGACCATCGTATCGCCGCCACAGGCGGGCGCCTCCAGGTTGTACAGCATCGTGCCGATCGGCGGCCGCTCGGTGTAGGTGGTGTCGGAGTGCCAGGCGCCGCCGACATTTTCCTTCTGGTCCGGTTCCTTGCGCAGTTCGAAGATCTGCGGGTAGTCCGGCAGGCCCTCGACAAACGGATAAAAGGCCGGCTCGGCGAAATAGCGCGCGAAGCGCAGCATGTCGGGCGGCGCGAGGTCCTGGCCGCGGATGTAGATCGCGCAATGCGCCAGAAAGGCGTCATGGATTTCGGACCATTGCCGGTTGCCGAGCGGGCGGCGCAGGTCGACGCCGCCGATCTCGGCGCCGAGCGCGCCCGATAGCGGCCGCACCGCGATCGTCTCGTACTGCATCTCGCCTCCTCATGAACGTTTGCGTCGCTCGGCGACGATATCGCTCCGACCGGCCGGGGCGGATCAATCGGCGCGGGCGCATACGAGGGCTGCGCCGCTATCGTAGCCGGTTCGCGCCGGCAATTGCGGGCGAGGGCGCTTTAATAACCGTGGGACGTACAAATCCTCTCCTAAAGTATAGCCGAATGAATCTGGCTATCTAAATGCGTCCGACGTTTGGCCTGGGGCAGCCAAGGAATAGTTCGAGTCTATTTCCGTTATGTCAGGGATGGCCAGTGTGTCCGACGCGTACTGTTTGTAGTGAAGTGAACAGGAGATCAACAATGCGAAAACTTGGCACTCTGCTTGCCGGCGCCGCGGTTATCGCCATGGGACTGAATGCGGTTCCCGCCCAGGCGCGGGACGGGCGCCACGGCGACGGCGGTCACCACTCGAACAAACAGCATTGGAAGGGCGGAAACGCCTGGCGCGGCGACCACGGGCGCGGCAACCATTGGAACCGCGGATACGCATGGCACGGCGGATATCACCGGGATAACGGCGACGGCATCGCTCTCGGCGTTATCGGGGGTGCTCTGGCGGGCGCCGCGATCGCCTCGGCCGCGCAGCCTTATTACTATTCGTATTCGTATCCGGCATACGGTTATTCGTATCCGGCCTACGGGTACTACTATCCCTACTGACATCGTCGATGGACGAGGCGAGGCACAAATGCGTGCCTCGCCCGGCGCCGTCTGTGGTAGGCTCGACAGTATCGGATATGCCGAATCAGGGAGGGTGTCGTGGACAGGACAGCATTTGAGGACGGACTGCGCGGAACGGGTTATGGCGAGATAGTCGATCGGCGGATGGAGCCGAATTCGGTCAACCCCACCCACGCGCACGAATTCGACGCAAGGCTCCTTGTACTCGAAGGCGCGATGACGATCGCGGCGGAAGGCGGCGAGCGCACCTATCGCGCCGGCGACACCTTCGAAATGCAGGCCGGATGCCGGCACAGTGAAACCGCCGGCCCCGATGGCGCGCGCTATCTCGCCGGACGGCGCTATCGCAGCGGAAATTGAGCCGCGTGACCTAAGGTTACTGCCTGGCCGACCTTTATACCGATCAACAAAGATAAATCGTAGGATGGCTGACCCCGGCGTAAGCCGGGGAAAGCCCATGCTGTCGCTCTGCGGCGGCACAGCCTGCGGCAGGCGTCTCAATGCTGCTCGCGGGTCGCGTTGAAGCGGAGAGCGGGCCATTCCTCGGTGGTGGTGCGCAGGTCCCAGGCGTTGCGCGCGAGAAACACCGGGACGCCGTCGTGGTCCTCGGCCAGCGCCGAGGCATTGCGGACGCGGAAGCGGTCGAGTTCGGCGCGGTCGCCGTCGAGCCAGCGCGCCGCCTCGTAGGGAGCGCCGTCGAGCCGGGTCGCAAGGCCGTACTCGGCTTGCAGCCGCGCCTGCAGCACGTCGAGCTGCAGCCCGCCGACGACGCCGATAATGCAGTCGCCGCCGTTAACCGGCCTGAACAGCCGGGTCACCCCCTCGTCGGCGAGCTGCGTCAGCGCGTGGCGCAGATGCTTCTGCTTCATCGGGTCCTCGATGGCGACGCGGCGCAGGATCTCGGGCGCAAAGCTCGGCAACCCGGTGACGCGGAGATCGGCGCCCTCGGTCAAGGTGTCGCCAACCCGCAACGTGCCGTGGTTCGGGATGCCGATAATGTCGCCGGGCCACCCCTCCTCGGCGAGGTTGCGCTCGCGCGCCAGAAAAAACACCGGGTTCTGCACCGCCATCAGCCGCCCGGTGCGCGAATTTTTCAGCTTCATGCCGCGCCGGAAGCGGCCCGAGCAAAGCCGCACAAAGGCGACGCGGTCGCGGTGCTGCGGGTCGATATTGGCCTGCACCTTGAAGACAAAGCCCGAGACCGCCGCTTCGGCCGGCTCGATCGGCTGCGGGTCCGCCGGTTGCGGGCGCGGCGGTGGCGCCAGATCGGCCACCCCGCGCAACAATTCGCGCACTCCGAAATTGTTCAGCGCGCTGCCGAAAAAGACCGGCGTCATGTGGCCCTGCCGGAACGCGGCCAGCTCGAATGAGGGGCACAGACCCGACGCCATCTCGACCTGCTCGCGCAGCGTCGCGACGGCGCCCGCCGGCAGACGCTGCGCCAGCAGCTTGTCGCCGATGCCGCCAACCCGCACCGCCTCGCCGATCTCGGCGATCGCCTCGCGGTCGTTGAGGCCGCGCTCGAACAGCAGCAGCGACTCGCCGAACAGATCGTAGGTGCCGAGAAAATCGCGCCCCATGCCGATCGGCCAGCTCGCCGGGGTCGCGTCGAGCGCCAGCGTCTGCTCGATCTCGTCGATCAGGTCGAACGGGTCGCGGCCCTCGCGGTCGAGCTTGTTGATAAAGGTAATGATCGGCATGTCGCGCAAGCGGCAGACCTCGAACAGCTTGCGGGTCTGCTCCTCGATGCCGCGCGCCGCGTCGATCACCATCACCGCGCTGTCGACCGCGGTCAGCGTGCGGTAGGTGTCCTCGCTGAAATCCTGGTGGCCGGGCGTGTCGAGCAGGTTGAAGACGCAGCCGTCGTGCTCGAAGGTCATCACCGCCGAGGAGACCGAGATGCCGCGCTCGCGCTCGATCGCCATCCAGTCCGACCGCGCCCGGCGACGTTCGCCGCGCGCCTTGACCTCGCCGGCGAGCTGGATCGCGCCGCCGAACAGCAGCAGCTTTTCGGTCAATGTCGTCTTGCCGGCGTCCGGGTGCGAGATGATCGCGAAGGTGCGCCGGCGCGCGATTTCATCGGGCAGGCTGGTCATGGCTCCTGTCGGGGCGGTGGCCGGGGTTGGGGGGTGTTCGGTGCTATATGGCGTTCGGAGCGGGAAATCCGAGCCTGGTTTGTCGCGCGGCGGCGGCGTCGCCGCGTCCGGAATGCGGGCTATTGTCGGGCGGGAGGCGGCGTCCCGGATTGAAAGCTTTGCAACGTCCATTCGTAGGGGGCGACGCTGGTGCGCAAATAGCCGATTCGCGACGCCGCCATGTCCAGGATGTCGACGATCACCAGTGTCCATGTCAGAGCGACCAGCGCCGCCAGGCCGTGGATACGCGATCCCCTGAGGCCTAGCTGAAAACCCAGCGCGGCCATTCCCAGCAGCGTCAATCCCATCAGCAGCCAAAAGATCTGGGGCGGCAGACGAAGCTCGAACGCGAAGCGTCCGGCCGCGCTTGTGTCGAAAGCTTCGTTCACGGACGCCATCAGTGACGTGCTGACCGGGTTTGGCTGCTCGCGGACGATCGCCGACACTTCTTTCCATATCGCCGATTGCAGCGCATTGGTTCGATTGTTGACGTCATCGAGAACTGCCGCGTCAGGCGGGGCCTGGACAAACTGCATTCGCAGGTTTGTGTATTCTTCCAGCAACCGGGCAATCTCATCGCCGCGCGGTTGGCCGATAGCCCTGGCCCTCAGCCAGGCGGTGCCGATCGCGTTGGTTTCGGCAATCGTCGCCAAACGCCGTTCATTAAAGCGCTCGCTGGCGAAGCTGAGGGTCAGAGCCAGCACGAATGCCAGCAGCGCCAACAAGGATCCGACTAATACCCCGACGCCCTCCGGGGGAGTATCACGGTTTGACGCTTGTCTGCGCCCGATCCAGTACCCGGCCTCATGCGCCGCCAACTGAACGACAAACAGCAGAGCGCCAAAAGCCGAGATGCTCCATACGGCAATCTGGAGGATAAAAATCATAGTGAACGCGGATGAAATTCGACGGCTGTTCTGGACCGATACCCATCGCGACTCAAGCGCTATCCGCCGGCAAAATTCGCGCGATCCGTCGGGCCTCTAGGAGAGCAGCTTTTGCATGCGTTGGGCGACCTGCTCGGCGCCGGTGTCGGGCGTGAAGGTCGCCGTGAAGCGGCCCTGCGGGTCCATCACGTAGATGACCGCGCTGTGGTCCATATCGTAACCGCCGTTTTGCGTCGGGTGTTTCGCGGAATAGACGCGATAGGCTTTTTCGGCCGCGGCTACCTGCGCGGGCGTGCCGGTCAGCGCCGTTACCGGGGCGTCGAAGCTGGCGATATAGGATTTGAGGATTTCCGGCGTGTCGCGCTCCGGATCTACCGAAATAAAGACGATGCCGACCTTGTCCCGCTGTTTGCCGAGCCGTTCCATCGCCAGCGCCAGTTCGTTGAGCGTCGTCGGACATACGTCGGGACAATGGGTATAGCCGAAAAAGACGAGGTTCCACTTGCCCTTCAGATCGGCGTCGGTAAACGGCTTTCCGTTCTGGTCAACCAGCTGGAACGGGCCGCCGATCGAGGCGGACAGCACCGAGCCGGCAATCCCCTTTGGGCTGTCCCGGTACGCCATAAACAGCAACAGACCGGTCACGAGCACAAGGCAGCCGGCGAGCGCGGCCGCGATCAGCAAAAACCGCGGCGTGCCGGCCCGAGGCTCGGGCGGAGAAAGCCGCGGCGAGTTGGGCGGCGTGGCTGTCATCGCGGCGCCTCCGTCAGTGGGCCGGCTTCTCGTTCATGCGCATGGCCCCGGAAGGGGTTTCCGGTCCCGCGGCGCCGACCTTGCCGACCGCGGCGGTAACCTCGCGCGTGCCGGCTTTTTCGAAGCGCAAGCTCAGCTGGATCGACTCGCCCGGCCGCAGCGGGTGATCGAGACCCATCATCATGATATGCGCCCCGCCGGGTTTCAGCGTGACCGGCTGACCGGGCGGCAGATCGATCGCGGAGAGTTCGCGCATCTTCATGACGCCGCCTTCATTTGCCATTTCATGCAGCTGGCTCACCTTGGCGGCGGAACTGGACACGCCGGTCAGCCGGTCGCCGCTCGGCGACAGCAGCGTCACGTACGCCGCGCCGTTTTCAGCGCTGCCCGGCGTGGCGCGCGCCCAGGCGTCCTTTATTTCAACACCGCCGGTCTGCGCGACCGCGGCGGCGGAATACAGGCAGAGCACCGCCACGGCGAATCCGAGTAGGGGCCTGGGCATTCTTCAGCTCCCGAATAGCCGCGATCGACGCCGGCTCCGCGCAGGCGATGCGGTCCTGACGATCAGATAGCGCGGCCCACGCGGGCGCGCCAGGGTCGCGGCTGCGGCGACCGGTCGCTTGGGCCGGGCATGCGGGTGCCGCAACGGGTGTTCGGCTCCCGCACTGATGACAGCGGCAAGAGGCTGGACTAAGTTCATGAAATGGACGAGCCGGGGCAGGAACATTCGGTTGATGTATTCGAGATGCGGCTGCCGCGCAGCCGTGCCGTGCCGCTGGTGCTCGCCTCGCCGCATAGCGGCGCCGACTATCCCGACGAGTTTCTCGCGTCCTCGCGCCTCGATCCGCTGACCCTGCGCCGCTCCGAGGACAGTTTTGTCGACGAGATTTTCGCGTCCGCTCCCGATCTCGGGGCGCCGCTCGTCGCGGCCCGTTTTCCGCGCGCCTATCTCGACGTCAACCGCGAGCCGTGGGAGCTCGATCCGGCGATGTTCGCGGACGCGCTGCCGAATTACGTCAACATCCGCTCGCCGCGGGTGCGGATGGGTCTCGGCACGATTGCCCGCGTCGTCGCGAGCGGCGAGGAGATCTACGCCCGCAGGCTGCGTTTTGCCGAGGCGCGGCAACGGGTCGAGACGCTTTACCATCCCTACCATCAGGCCCTGCGCAAGCTCGTGCTCGACACCGAGGCGGCGTTCGGCGGCTGTCTGTTGATCGACTGCCATTCGATGCCGTCGGCGGCCAGCGAGACCGGCGGGCAGGGACCGGTCGATGTCGTGCTCGGGGATTGCCACGGCACGACCTGCGCGCTGGAAATCATCGATGCCGTGCGATCGTTTCTCACCCGGCGAAACTTCTCAGTGGCGATGAACGCGCCCTACGCCGGAGGCTTCACGACGGCGCATTACGGCAATCCGCGGCGCGGCCGCCATGCGCTGCAGATCGAGATCAACCGGGCGCTCTATATGGACGAGCGCCGCTGCCGCCGCAAACCGGAGCTGTCGCGGCTGGCGTCGGAGATGACGGCGCTGGTCGCGCATCTCGCTTCCATCATGAGCGAGCGGCTTGGCGCCGCGCCGCGCCTCGCGGCCGAATAAACCGGTTTCGCCGCCGCACAATCCCGCTCGCTTCTCGGACCGTCCGAGAAGTCCTTCCCGCGATCGACGCGCCGCGCTGGCATTGGCTGCCCGCGAACGGGCGCCCGTGTCGCGGGCAAAAAGAAAGGCCGCGCTTTCGCACGGCCCGAGTTTAGGGAGGAAACGCCTAGAAGACGTACGGCAGAACCGCCAGAGGCGATCCATGCCGCACCGCACAAAATAGTGATCGCCGCCGGGAAGTCAACCCCTGATAAAATCTCGTTGGCAGCCTTGGGAAATTCGCATAGCTCGACCACGTCGTCTCGATGTGTTTTTGTGCGGCGCACAAAGGCGCGGCCGGTTGTATCCGTTTCTCCCCGAGGCGATCTGCTTGTCATGACCTTAGCGCCGCCGCTCGATCCGCACAGCGCCCTGTTTCTCGACCTCGACGGGACGCTGCTGGAAATCGCGCCGCGACCGGAGCTGGTGGCGGCGCCCGAAGGCCTCGCGGAGCTGCTGGCCCGCGTGGCGCGGCAGCGCGGCGGCGCGCTGGCCGTCATCAGCGGGCGCCGGATAGACGATCTCGACCGCTATCTGCGCCCGTGGCGCGGCGCCGCAGCCGGCGTGCATGGCGCCGAGCGCCGCGATGCGGCTGGCCGAATCGCGACGGGCGGCAATAGTGTGGAGGATCGCCGCGCGGCCGCCGCATTGGCAAGGCTGCGACCGGCGCTGCGCGAAATCGAGAGACGAATTCCGGGTGTCCTGCTCGAGGACAAGGGCAGGACCCTTGCCGTGCATTATCGTCAGGCGCCCGAACGCGAGCCGGAGATTCGGGCTGCTGTCGCGAGCCTCTTGCGGCGGGAGACCGCCGCGCTGCGGCTGATCGACGGCAAAATGGTGCTGGAGCTGAAGCCGATCCATCACGACAAGGGGCGGGCGATCGCCGCCTTCATGGCCGAGGAGCCGTTTCGCGGCCGGCTGCCGGTGTTTGCCGGCGACGATACGACCGACGAAGACGGGTTCGCCGAAGTCAACCGGCGCGGCGGCGTCTCGGTTCGGGTCGGCCCGGAAAGCTCCGCGACAAAAGCCGCCTTCTCTCTTCCGTCGGTCGCGGCCGTGCTGGATTGGCTGCGTGGAGGCGGCGCCGGGTGATTGCTCCGGGTGATTGCTCCCGGTGATCGCGTCCCGTGTTCGCCGGCACGATGGAACGGCCGTCGATACGGTCCGTTCCGCTGTTGGTCTTAACAATCTTGCGAGGTCACCGACATGCGCGAGCGCGAGGCATGACGGTCGACGAGCGGCCGCTTGCATTGGCCGGAACGCCGCGCGCGCGAGCCGGGCGGGTTCGCGAACGAAACCGGCGGCTGGTCGTCGTGTCGAACCGCGTCGGCCCGATTGCCGCCGGCAAGGCGAGCCAGGGCGGGCTGGCGGTGGCGCTGCGCGCCGCCCTCGAAAGCCTCGGCGGACTATGGTTCGGCTATAGCGGATCGGTTTCCGACCACCCGAGCGAAACCCCGAAGATCGAGACGTCCGGCAACATCACCGCCGCGACGCTCGACCTGACGCGACGCGATTTCGACGATTACTATATCGGCTTCGCCAATCGCGTGTTGTGGCCGCTGTTTCACTACCGGCCGTCGCTGGTCGGCTTCTCGCGGCGCGCCCTCGCCGGATACCTGCGCGTCAACCGCAAATTCGCGCAGGCCCTGGCGCCGATGCTGATGCCGGACGATCTTGTCTGGGTGCACGACTACCACCTGATCCCGTTCGCCGACGAGCTGCGGCGGCTGGATGTCGGCAATACGATCGGGTTTTTCCTGCACACGCCGTTTCCGGCGGCCGAGGTGCTGCGGCTGCTGCCGAACCACCGCGAGCTTGTCGAGGCGCTGTGCGCCTATGATCTGGTCGGGTTTCAGACGATCACCGATGTCCACGGGTTCCGCGACTATCTCGTGCGCTGGTGCGGCGGCGAGGAACTCAAGGGGGGTGCGATCCGCGCCTTCGGACGGGTGGTGCGGGCCGCGGTGTTTCCGGTCGGGATCGATGTCGAGGGTATCGCGGCGCTGTCGGCGGCGGCGAAATCGTCCCGCCCGTATCGCCGGCTGCGGGACAGCATCCGCGACCGGGCGCTGCTGATCGGGGTCGACCGGCTTGATTATTCGAAAGGGCTGCCGGCGCGGTTCGCGGCTTACTCCCATCTGCTCGAGCATTACCCGCAAACGCGCGGCCGGACCGTCTTCCTGCAGATCGCTCCGCCGTCGCGTTCCGACGTGCCGGAATACCGCGAGATCCGCCGCGCTCTCGAAGAGGCCACCGGGCACATCAACGGACGCTTCGCCGAGTTCGACTGGACGCCGCTGCGCTATTTGAACAAAAGCTTCAATCATCGCATTCTGACCGGGTTCTACCGCGCGGCGAGGCTCGCGCTCGTCACCCCGCTGCGCGACGGCATGAACCTTGTCGTAAAGGAATATCTTGCGTCGCAGGACCCCGAGGATCCCGGAATGCCGATCCTGTCGTGCTTTGCCGGCGCCGCGCACGAACTCGGCGAGGCGATCCTGGTCAATCCCAACGATACCGAGGGCGTGGCCGAAGCGATCGTGCGCGGTCTCGAGATGCCGCTTGGCGAGCGCAGGGAGCGCTGGAATGCGATGATGACAACGCTGCGCCGCAACAACGCCGATGCCTGGCGCCGGCGGTTTGTCGAGGAGCTCGCGGCGGGAGCGGCGCGCTAATGGCCGCAACCGGTAAGACGGCGACAGCCGGGACGACCTGGCTGGTCGGCGACATCGGCGGCACCAACGCACGGTTTGGGCTAGTCGCGCCGGGCGGCGCGTTGCTCCATACGAATACTTATGTTGGCGAGGATTTCGCGACGATCGATGACGCGATCCGGGCGTTTCTCGATACCCGGGGCGGCCTGCCGATGCCGCGCATCGGCGCGCTGTCGATCGCGGCTGCGATTACCGGCGACCGGATCCGCATGACCAACCATCCCTGGAGCTTTTCGGTGACGGCGCTGCGCGACCGGCTCGGTTTCGAGCGGCTCGTCGCGATCAACGACTTCACCGCGGTGGCGATGGCGATCCCGCTGCTGCGGGAGGCGGATCGGCTGCCGGTCGGCGGCGGCGCGGCGGTAATGGGTCAGACGATCGCGGTGATCGGCCCGGGTTCGGGTCTGGGGGCCTCGGGCTTGGTCGCGGCCGGCTCCGAATGGATCGCGCTGTCCGGCGAGGGCGGGCACGCGACGATGTCGCCGGCGAGCGATCGCGAGAGCGCCGTTCTTGATGAAATGCGGACGCATTTCGACCATGTCTCGGCCGAGCGCTGCATATCGGGACCCGGCCTTGTCAATCTGTACAACAGTCTGGCGGCGGTCGACGGCGTGCCCGCCGCGTCTTACACGCCGGCCCAGATCACCGACCCCGAGATCGGCGAGCAGGACCCGCTATGCCGCGAGGCGACCGCGATGTTCTGCGCGATGCTCGGCACCGTGGCCGGCAATCTCGCGCTGACGCTAGGGGCCAAGGGCGGGGTTTACATCGCCGGCGGCATCGTGCCGAAGCTCGGGTCGCGCTTCGCCGAAAGCGAATTCCGCGAACGCTTCGAGGCCAAGGGCCGGATGGGGCCCTATCTCGCGGCGATCCCGACTTACGTCATCACGCACCGGCTGCCGGCTTTCCTCGGCTGCGCCGCCGAGCTGGCGAAATCGCCGCGCTAGGTCTTGGCCTCGCGCGGCGCGGCGGCGCGGCGCAGCCGGTCGTTGATCGCCAGGCCAAGCCCGCGTTGCGGGATCGGCATGACGGCGATCCCGGAAAACTCCGGCCGGTCGAGACGGCGCAGCATCGCGAACAGGCTCGCCGCCGCCTCCGCGAGATCGCCGCGGTGCGACAGGTACCGCACTTCGGCAAAACCCGGCGGCGCGTCCGGTCCGAAAGCCAGCAGCGCTTCCCGCTGGCGCGCGTCGGTCGCGTTGAGCCGCACCGGCAATTGCGGCGCGTAGTGGCTCGGCAGGCGGCCCGGCGAGCGCGGCGCGCCGGCGTCGGTGGCCGACGTTTCGACCACGCCGAGGATGTCGGCAATCTCCTCGATCGTGATGCCGCCGGGGCGCAGCAGCACCGGGATTGGTCCGGTCAGGTCGAGCACCGTCGACTCGACGCCGATCGGGCAGGGACCGCCGTCGAGGATCAGCGCGGGGCCGGCGCCCTCACCCGCCTCCTTGCGTCGCCCGCGGCCCCCCTCTCCCGCATTGCGGGAGAGGGGGGGACCCGCCGCGTCGGAGGCGGGCGGGCGAGGGGTATCGCCGGTTGCCGAGAATTCCGCCGCGACATGCGCCGCCGTGGTCGGGCTGACCCGGCCGGAGCGGTTGGCCGACGGCGCCGCGATCGGCCGGGCGGCGGCAACCAGCAGCCTCTGCGCGACCGGGTGAGCCGGCGCGCGCACCGCCACCGTGTCGAGCCCGGCGCTAGCCAGTAGCGACACGCCGCCGCCGGGGCGCCGCGGCAGCACCAGCGTCAGTGGCCCTGGCCAGAAGCGGCCGGCCAGAAGCCGCGCCCTCTCATCAAATACGGCCAGCGGTTCCGCCTCAACCAAACCGGGGACGTGCACGATCAGCGGGTTGAAGCGCGGCCGGCCCTTCGCGGCGAAGATCGCCGCCACGGCGCGGTCGTTTGTCGCGTCGCCGCCGAGCCCGTACACGGTCTCGGTCGGAAACGCGACCAGGGCGCCGGCGTGCAACAGCCTCGCCGCGTTCCGGATTGCCTCCTCGCCGGCGGGGACAGGTTCAGCCGCCATTCGCGGCGTCCGCCGCCCGGACCGCCGGCTTCCGGCCGGCAATCGTGCCGGCGGGGTTCGGCGTGACCGCGGCGAGCGCGCCCAGGGCGATCGGCTTGTAGGGCGCGCGGGGGCGGAACGCGCCGACCTCGGCGACCGGCACGCCGCGGGCGTCGGCAATGACAGCGCTCGCGAGCGGACCGCAGATGCGGCCCTGACACGGCCCCATGCCGCAGCGGATAAAGGCCTTGACCTGGTTCGGCCCCTGCGCGCCGAGGCGGACGGCGCGGCGGATCTGGCCGGCGGTGACCTCCTCGCAGCGGCACACGATGACATCGTCCTCCGGGCACAGCACCGGATCGGCCGGGCGGTAGAGCGCGTCGAGAAACGGCCGGATCGCGCGCTCGCGCGCCAGCTCGGCGCGCAGCGGCGCGGCTCTGCGGTCGCGCTCGGCCTCGCCGATCCAGCCCAGGACATGCGCCGCGTCGAGCGCGGCGAGGCGTCCCGACGGCACCGCCGCGTCGGCGCCGGCGATCCCGGCCGCGTCGCCGGCAATCGCCACCGCCGGGAGGCTCGTGCGGCCCCACTCGTCGACCGCCGGCCGCCAGCAAAATTGCGTCTCGTCCCAGACATGCGCCAGCTGCAGCGCCAGACCGATTTGTGTATTCGGCACGACCCCCTCGTGCAGCAGCAGCAGATCGGCGGCGATCTCGCCGCCGTCCCAGGCAACGCCCTCGACCCGCCGCCGGCCCGACGCGCGCAGCCCGCGCACGCCGCGCCGCACCGGAACTCCCAGCCGGCGCAGAGCCGCGATCATTGCCAGACCCTTCGCGAGATCGCGCCGCCCCGGCCACCACCCGCCGAGATGCCGCGCCGCGGCGGCGTAATTTTCGCGCGGGGTCGTTTCGAGCACCAGGAGGGGCGGCCCGCCGGCGCGCGCCAGCTGGATCGCGGCGAGGTAGAGCAGCGGCCCTTGACCGGCGATGACCGTTCGGCCGGACGGCACCAGATCGGCGGTCTTGAGCAGGATCTGCGCGGCCCCCACGGTCATGACGCCGGGCAGGGTCCAGCCCGGGATCGGCACCGGCCGCTCGATCGCGCCGGCCGCCAGCAGGATGCGGCGGCAGGCGATCGTCTCGCTGCCCTCCTCGCCGATGACGGAGACCGAGCCTCCTTGATCCGCATCGCCCGGATCGATGTGCCAGACCGTCATGCCCGGCCGGTACGATGCGCCGCTGGCGCGCAACGCCGCGGTCAGCGGGCGTCCGGCGAGGTAATCGGCGCCGAGCGGCGAATTCTGGCCATCCGCCGCGCCGGTGCGCTCGATCGCGCGGTAGATTTGGCCGCCGGGGCTGTCCTGCTCGTCGATCAGCACCGTGTCGAGCCCCAGTTCGCTCGCCAGCGCCGCCGCCGCCATGCCGGCCGGTCCCGCCCCTATGATAGCGAGATCGGCGGTCATTTGGAGCGGTCGAGAAGCCGCCGGCCGCGCTGGCGGCGGATGCGCATGCCCGGTTGCACGGCGACCATGCAGCTCTGGCGGTTCGGCACCCCGTCGATCTCGGCGAGACAGTCGAAGCACACGCCCATCATGCAATAGGGCGCGCGCTCGCCGCCGCCGACCCCGGTGTCGCGAATCGATCGCAGCCCGGCGAGCAGCACCGCGGCAGCGGCCGAGGCCCCTCGCGGCACGCGGACGGCGCGGTCCTCGACCTCGACCGAAATCTGCTCGGCCGCGGCCGCGTCAGGCCGCAGCCGGAACATCGAAGCGCTTGGCCGAAAACGGCGCCATTATCGGATCGAGCGCGCCGGCGGCGACCATCGGCGCGAACAGATTGGCGTGCGCCCCGGCCAGCGTGACGCCGCTGTGGCAATTCGCGGTGAAGGCGCCGGGATAGCGCTCGGATTCGTCGTAGATCGGCAGCCCGTCCGGCGGCATGACCCGGAGCGCCGCCCAGGCCCGCACGATCTGCAGCTCGGCCAGCCACGGAAAGCTCCGCACGGCGCGGTCGGCGATCGTCCGCATAACGTCCGGGTTCTGCCCGGTATCGAACCCGACCTCCTCCTCGCTGCTGCCGAGCATGATCGTACCCTCCGGCGTCTGCCTGATGCTGCCGAGCGGCAGGGGCCAGGCGCGGGTGGTGCGCTCGGTCACCAGAATCTGGCCGCGCTGCGGCCGCACCGGCGCGTTGAGCCCGAACAGCGGCGCCAGCGCGGCGTTGCCGAGACCGGCGGCCAAAACGAGTTTTGGCGCCGCGACCGTCTCGCCGCCGGCCTCGATCCGGAAGTCGCCGGGCGCGGCCTCGGCGCGCGTCACCGTGCAGTTCGGCAGATAGGCTCCGCCCGAGGCGGCGAAGACCCGGTGCAGCGCGTGGAACAGCGCCAGCGAGTTGACGTGGCCGTCATACGGCGTCCACGACGCGCCGCTGACGGAAGCGCCGAGGCCCGGCAGCATATCCGCCAGTTCGTCGCGATCGACCATGCGATAGTCGAAGCCGAAATTGCCCGCCTCGCGCCGCATCTGCTCCATCATTGCGCGGCGTTTTTCCATTTCCGCCTCGCCGAGGCAGAGCTGCAAGCCGCCATTCTGTTCGCGGCCGAGCGCGACCCCGGTGCGCTCTTCCAAGGCCGCGGCCAGCGCGGGCCATTCCGCCGCCGAGGCGCGGGTCCAGCGCTGGTAATGCGGCGCGCCGAGACCCTTGCTCTGCACCCAGACGAGGCCGAAATTGCCGCGCGAGGCGCGATAGGCGACATCGCCCTCGTCGATCAGCGCGACCTTCAGCCCGCCGCGGCCGAGCCCGTAGGCGATCGCGGTCCCGACCAGACCGCCGCCGATCACAATCGCGTCAAAGCTGCGCATCGCCGATCCCGGCCCATCGTCACGCGGCGCGCGTACGGGAGCCGTGCCTCACTCGGCGGCCATTTGGCGCCCGGCGGTTTTGGCTCGGGCGAGCATGTCGGCGGCGTTGCCGCGCAGGATCCGGTCGCGCGCTTCCTCGCCGATATCGGCCTCCTCCAGCGCCTTCCTGGTCCAATCGACGCCGAACGCGGTGCCGTCGGTGCCGCATACGATGCGATCGGCGCCATAAAGCCGCACCGCCGCCTCGATCGCGCGCGGGCCGAACGAATTGCAATCGACGAACACCTTGGCCCTGCCGACGCGGGCCGACGGCAATTCCTCGTCCGGCGTGTCGAGCAGGCAGCGGTGGTCCATCCGCTCGATCTCGTACGGGAGATTGCCGCCCAGATTGTGGACGACGACCGTGACGTCCGGATAGGAGGCCAGCAAATCGGTCAGGCACAGCGTCACCATCACCGACGACAGGCTCGCCTGCATGTCGAGCGTGCCATTGCGGCGGCGCGCGTTGTCGGTATCGTTCGCGACCTTCGGGAACGCGTCGCCCGGGCGCGGACCATGGTGGATGAACAGCACCGCGCCGTGGCGGTTGGCGGCTTCGAGCAGCGGACGCATCGCGTCGGCGTCCTTGCGC
>JBFXDF010000028.1:0-25661 GCA_050181375.1 Alphaproteobacteria bacterium | reverse complement strand
GATTGGCCGCCGTGGCTGCGCGACGCGAAGAGCGGGCCCTATCTCCATGAAGGCGCCGATCTGCTGAAAGGGTTTATTCCCGAACAACTGAAGTTCAGGAGCGCCGATCTCGCGCCGCCGCCGGTCGACCCGGCAACCGAGGCAAGGCGGGCGATGCGAGCTTTGGAAAGACCGGCCGCGACCGGCCAAATCCCCCAAGATGCGGCGCCGCCGCGTTACCGTGAGCAGAATCAGCGCGAACTGGACCGGCTGATCGGGTCACAGCGCTGATCAGCGTTCCCCGAACACCAGCAGCCAGTCGGTCGCGAAGCGCTCGCGCAAGAGCCGCTCCGGTGTCGTCTGGTGCAAATTGCCGTGCAGGTCGAGATAGCGGGGTGCGCCATAAATCCCGCTCAGCGTAGCGAGCACGGCGGTGGGGTCGCGCGCGCGGGCGGCATTAAATTCGAGCACCAAAGAAGGCTTGTCGCGCCGCAGTGTCGCGAGCATGCCGGCGACCACGCTCTCCTCGGCGCCCTCGACGTCGATCTTGATGAAATCGATGCGGCGCTGCTCCGCGGCAAGTGCGTCGATCGGCGACTGCGCGACCCGGTGCAGGGTGCCGGGAACATGTTCGAGACCGTCCGGCGAGGCGACGACTTGCGCGTTTTTCGGCTCCCGCTCTGGCACGAAGAGCAGCGCTTGCGATGCTTCGCCGTCGCCGGCAGCGGCCTCGACAACAGACACGATCTGCTCGAACCCGTTGAGCGCAACCGAACGGCGCAGCATCGCCGCGGTCCCGGGCGACGGCTCGATCGCGAGGACATGGCCATCCTCGCCGACCAGCGCCGCGAGCAACATTGTATAATAGCCAAAATTTGCCCCGACATCGATTGCCGACATGCCCGGACGGAGATGGCGGGCGATGTGCATCGTCAGACCCATCTCCCAATAGCCATCGAGCAGCAGGTGTGCGCCGAGACCCTTGTCGCGCGCGTCGACATAGAGCTTGTACCGGCCGAGGATACGGCACAGCGCCTCGTTGTCTCCGAGATAAACCGGCTGCGCGCGGGCACGGCACAATGCCTCGAGCGCCCGCTTTGAACGGCCGGCGAATTCCTCGACATCGAGCCGGTCGAGCCCGCCGCGCGCAACGAGAGACAGCGTCGCCGCCGATCGGAATGCCGACCGCAACAGCCCCCGCGCCCGCCTCATCCCCGTGCCTTATCCAATAGCGATGCCGGCCCCTTCGGCGAGGCGCACGAGATCGTCACGTCCGGCCAGCATGTCATCGAGGGAGCCGAACGCGTTCATGTAATGGCCGGAAAACCCGCTGCCCTCGATCCGGCGGGATGTATCGATGAAATCGAGATCGCCGTCGCCCGGCCTGAGGTGAGCCTCGTGGCCGTTGCGAAAACAATCCGCCAGCCGGACCTCCTTAACGCGTGCGAAATCGAGCGCTTCGACAAATCCGGCGACGCCCTCGGGCACAAGATGCGCGTGGTTGGCCGTAAACGACAGGCCGAACGCCGGTGATTGGATACGGTCGAAATGAAAACGCCACTCCTCGACCGTGTGGGCGAGATAGTGGATTTCGGCCTGTTCGGGTTCCTTGTTCAGATTTTCCAGCAAGATCAGCGTGCCGCGTTGCTCGGCATAGGCGGCGAGCCGTTGCAGCCGCTCAAGACCGGCGCGCATCCGCTCGCCGCGGTCCGACGTGAAATGAAACCCGGCATGCACGACAATCCACCCGGCGCCGAGCAGCCCGGCTGCATCGACATAGGCTTCGAGGTAGCGATCGACCGCGTCGCCGACCAACGGCGCATATTCGGCGACATTGACCGCCGATGCGGTATGAAGACCGAGATTGATGCCGTGCCGTTCGCATCCGGCGCGCACCGCCGCGGCCCGCGTCCTGTCGATCGTGCCGAGCGCGTTGGCGCCGGTGTCGAGCTGCACGTCGATAAAGCGCACCCGATGCTCTGCTGCCCAGGCCACGGCGGCTTCTAACCGCAATTTGCCCCCGACATCGACGCCGATGCGGTCGCGCAGTGTCGGAGATTGGATCGCGGCTATCGCGGCTGCTGGGGCGGGGGGGACGCCCGCATTCCGCTCCGATGTCATGCCGGGTCAGCCGTAATGCTCGATATAGCTGCGGATGTAGCCATCCCAAGTCACCTCGATCCCGCGGTTCAGGTAGCGGGTCCGCTCGTCGGCCCACCGCATCCCGAGATCGCGCGCCACTTTCGGGTGCACCGGGACCTGCGGGTCGCGCAGCGACGCGTCATAGGTTTCGTCGAGCGCTATCGGGGTCGCGACGCCGAGCGATTTTGCTATCGATTGCATCAGCAGGTTGAACACCTGCCAGTTCGGCCGGACGGTTGTGTGGAATACCCGCCTGTTCTGGAAATTTTCGAGAATATAGCTGCCGATCGTGAACCCGAACTTCTTGTCCATGCCGGCGAGCCGTCGGATTTCGAGTTCATGCAGCCGCCGGTAATTCACTATGCCCGGCACGTCAAGCGAGCGATACGCGTGAAACCGCGCCTCCCGGTCCGGAACCTCCCGGCGCAACCGGCCCAGCAGGCCGTCGAGATACGGAAAGGTCAGGTTCGGCGCCTCCCGTTCGTGCGCTTCCTTGTCGCCGGGCCCGTTCCACGCATCGAACGGCCATGGCGATGCGAATCGCACTAGCGGGAAGCGCACCGCCTCGGCCCCCGGCCGCACGGTGTCGCGCAGCGGGAACTCGTCCCACAGTCTTATGTCCTGGATCAGCACGATGTCGCAGCTTTCGAGGTCGCGCGCGGCGAATTCGTGCAGGTTCGGCGGCAGCTGAATGAAGTGGTATCGCACATCGAACAGCCGGTTGAGCGCCTCGATCCGGGCAAATCCCTGACGCAGAGTCTCCGATTGGCAATTGCCGATAATGACCACCTTGCGCCGCACCGTACGGTAAACTGGCGGCGGCGACCTCGTGTCGGGGCGGCCGATTCGCGCCTCGGTCGCCAGGTCGGGCGGGGCGTTCCCGGTCCGATCGTCCGGGGCGTCTAGCCCGATCAGATCGACACCCTCGATCGCCAATGACGCAGTGCCGCGATGGTAGAGCCTGATGTCGAACGGCGCGTCCGCGCCGGCCTCCAGCGACAGATCGGCGGGTACGGCAAAATCGAGCGCGACCGGTCCGGCTGCGAGTTCCTCGGTGCCGATTTCGCATCGCGCCAGTTCGATCCCGTTGGTCTCCGGCCGCCTTGCCAGCAGCATCGGCCAGCGGCGGCTGCGCCAGCGGCTGGCGCCGAATACCGCGATCCCGAGCGCCGGCCGGTCGGGCGCTGAAGCCTTGCCGCAGCGCGCCCGCACGATCAGCCGGAAGCGCCCGCCGGGCAGCCGCAAATACGGCCATCCGCCGTAAAGAAGGCACCCCGCCGGTTCGCGCCGCCACACGGCAACCCCGCCGCCGTTCGTGCGCCGGCCAAGCCAGGTCTTGTTGAGCCGGCCGAGCAGCCGCCACCGGCTGAGGCTCCCTGGAGCAGACGCATCCTCCTGCGTCCGTTCGAGCCCGACCACGGTGATTGCCAGGTCGGCATTGCCGAAATGGAAAAAGCGGAACTCGTAGCGGCCCTCGTTTTCGCCTTCAAGACTGTGCTCGGGAGGAACATCGAATTCGAGCGCTCCCTGACCGCCGGCGAGATCGGAAGCGGTGAAATCTTTCCATTGCTGCTGAAACCGGCTCAGCACGATGATCTCGACGCCGAGCACCGGCTGCACGGTCATGCGCACTCGAGAAACGCGGCAGCTGAACGTAAGCCGGTAACGTCCGAGCGGCAGGTGAAGGTACGGTCCGTAGAGAAAACATCCGGCCGGTTCGGCCCGAACGAGGCGCACCGAACCGTCCGGTTGCCGCCGGCTCGTTGCCGCTTTTTCGAGCCGCTGCAAGAGGTCCCAATGCGGCAGGTCGCGATCAATCCCGTGCTGGGCGGAGGGCGACCCGGGATTTCGCAACGCCAGATCGGCAACCATCAACTGAACCGCTCGCGGCCTTCGGGATCGTCCGCGCCGCGCGAAGCCTGACGGATCGGTCGGCCTAAGACAAGACCGGCAGGCGCATCCGCAAACCGCGGAGCCGAGCGCCCAATACCGGATGGCAGGCGCAGCCTGCGGGCCGGTCGTGATCGAGAGGCCGGCGGCGCCTTCGCATCGCGCGTCGGCTCGACCGCCTCCCACCCTCGAACAATGAGGGCAGTCGCGTGTCGCGTCACGCCAAGCGGATCGCGGCGGCTTCCGGTCCCTTGCGGCCTTCGGCGATATCGACGACGACGCGCTGGCCTTCGTCGAGCCCCGGCAGCCCGGCGCGCTGCAGCGCCGAGGCATGAACAAACACGTCCTTGCCGCCGCCGTCCCGCACGATGAAGCCGAACCCCTTCATCGCATTGTACCATTTCACCGTGCCGGTCTCCTGCGATGTCACCTCGAGCGGCGGACGATCGCCTCCCGGCGCACGGAAACCGCCACCGGGACCCATCCGGGGCGCCCGCGGCGGGAGCGCTCCGCCCGTGCTGGTATCGACGCTCAGCACCTCGGTGACCTGAGGTCCGCGCTGCCCCTGCGCGACGCGGACCTCCAGCGTATCGCCGGGCTGCACGGCGGTTACGCCGCCGCGTCCCAGCACCGTCGCGTGCAGGAACGCATCGCCCGACCCGTCGGACAGCTCGACAAACCCGAAGCCTTTCTCGGGTTTGAACCACTTCACGATGGCGCTGACGACCGGCCCGGAAGGCTCGTCGAACCGCGGTCGGCTGAACCGCGGGCTCATGCCAAAATCGCGCGGCGGCGCCTCGAACTCTGGATCGTCGAAGCTGCGGCGGCGCCTTTGCCGAAAATTCCTGTCCTTTTCCAACGTAGTATCCTGATCTCACACCCGGCCCGGTACGATCATGCCACATTTTCGCCGCGAGAGTGAACGCTGATCGCGAGCCAAATCCGCAATCGATGCATCGCGCTGCGCATAGCGAGCGGGCTTGCAAATTACCGCGCTTGCCAAACCCTGCAGGCCGTCATTGGAAGGTCTTGTGTTTGCGTCCGCGTCGCGCGAGTTTAGGAACAGTCAGCATGGCAACGCGCGAAGGAGATCAGCGATGAACGATGTCGTGGGCCGCTACAAATGGGTAGGCACGAGACCGATCCGCCCGGACGGCGTGCCGAAAGTCACCGGCAAGGCCATGTACGCCGCCGACTATACGATGCCCGGCTCGATCATCGGCAGGATCCTGCGCTCGCCGCACGCGCATGCCCGCATCCGCTCGATCGACACGTCGAAGGCCGAGCGGCTCCCCGGGGTCAAGGCGGTGGTGACCGCAAAGGATTTTCCGGAGCAGAAATTCGAGTATGTCGGCCCGGAGCGGGTCGCGGTCAATTTCTGGCACGTGACGCGCAACGTCATGGCGCACGAAAAGGCGCTCTATGAGGGCCACGCGGTGGCCGCCGTCGCCGCGATCGATGCCGCCACGGCCGAAGAGGCGCTCGCCCTGATCGACGTCGATTACGAGGTGCTGCCGCACGCGATCGATGTTGACGACGCGATGAAGGAAGATGCGCCGCTATTGTTCGAGGACATGATCACGCGCGGCGTCGAGCCGGCGCCGACCAAACCGTCCAACATCTCTAAGAAGCTTGAATTCAAGATCGGCGATCTTGATGCCGGCTTCGCTCAGGCCGATGCGATCGTCGAGGAGGAGTTCAAAACCGCCGCGGTGCATCAGGGCTATATCGAGCCGCATGCCTGCTGCGTGCGCGTCGATCCCGACGGGCAGACCGAAATCTGGTCGTCGAGCCAGGGCCACTTTGTCGTCCGCGCCCTGACCGCGAAGCTGTTGAACAAGCCGGTCGGCGACGTGCGCTGCGCGCCGGCCGAAATCGGCGGCGGGTTCGGCGGCAAGACCGTTATCTACCTGGAGCCGGTCGCGGCGCTGCTGTCGCAGAAAACGGGCCGCCCGGTAAAGATCACGATGACCCGCGACGAGGTCTTCAAGGCCACCGGCCCGACCTCGGGTTCGTCGATGTGGGTCAAGATGGGCGCCACGAAGGACGGCAAGATCACCGCCGCCGAGGGCGTCTTCAAGTTCCAAGCCGGCGCCTTCCCCGGCTCGCCCGTGATGAACGGGTGCCTGTGCGCCTTCGCCCCCTATGCGGTCGAGAACGCGCACACGGTTGGCTACGACGTCGTCTGCAATCGGCCGAAATCGGCCGCCTACCGCGCGCCCGGCTCGCCGATCTCGGCCTTCGCGGTCGAGAGCGTGATCGATATGCTGGCCAAGAAGATCGGCATGGATCCGCTCGAGTTGCGCCGCAAAAACGCGGCCGGACCCGGCACTGCGATGATCTACGGGCCGAAGCTGGCGCATGGCGGCTATCTCGAAACCGTCGAGGCGTGCCTCAACCATCCCGATTACAAGAAGCCATTGGGACCCAATCAGGGGCGTGGCGCCGCGTCGGGCTACTGGTTCAACGGCGGCGGCGAGTCGAGCGCGACGGTCCAGATCAACGCCGACGGCACGATCCTGGTCGCGACCGGCAGCGTCGATGTCGGCGGATCGCGCGCCTCGATGGCGTTGATGGCGGCCGAGACCTTCGGCGTGCCGTACGAGCAGGTGCGCGCGATCGTCGCCGACACTGCCTCGGTCGGCTACACGCACGTGACCGGCGGCTCGCGCGTCACGTTCGCGACCGGGATGGCGGTTGTCGATGCGTCGAAGAAGCTCGTCGATGAGCTGCGCGGCCGCGCCGCGATGATCTGGGGCGTCGATCCCGAGGGCGTCATCTGGGAGGACGGCCACGCCAAGCCGGCATCGAGCAATGTCGGCGACTTCCCGCCGATGTCGCTGCGCGAGATCGCATCGAAGGCGGCGCTGACCGGCGGGCCCTTGACTTCGGCCGCTTCGGTCAACGCCGGCGGGCAGGCACCCGGCTTCTCGACGCAGTTCTGCGATGTCGAGGTCGATCCCGAGACCGGCAAGGTGACGATCCTGCGCTTTATCGTGGCGCAGGATGTCGGTCGGGCAATCCACCCGTCCTATGTCGAGGGCCAGATGCAGGGCGGCGTCGTCCAGGGCATCGGCTGGGCGCTGAACGAGGAGTACATCTACAACGCAAAGGGGCAGATGGATAACTCCGGCTTCCTCGACTATCGCATGCCGGTCGCCTCCGACCTGCCGATGATCGAAACGATCATGGTCGAGGTGCCGAACCCGACGCATCCCTACGGCGCCAAGGGGGTTGGCGAAGTCAATATCTGCCCGCCGATGGCCGCGATCGCCAACGCGATCGAGAACGCGATCGGCGTGCGGATGGCCGAGCTGCCGATGTCGCCGCCGCGGATCCGCGCCTCGCTCGACGCGGTGCAGCCGAAGCTGGCGGCCGAGTAGACCGGGACCGGTCGTAGCGCGCGGAGCGAAGCATCTTGGCCCGTAGGAGAATCCGACCGATCAAGGTTGCTTCGCCCGTCGCGCCGCCGCCTTCCTCGGCGGCGGGGTCTCGCGACGATGAAAGAACAGGAGGTAAGCCGATGGCGACCGCGCATGTCGTTCTGTCGAGCGGCTTCAGCCGGCGCTATACCGGCGGCGCGCGCGAGTTCGACATCGAGGCTCGCACGATGCGCGACGTGATCCTGGCCCTGGATAAAATGTATCCGGGGCTCGGCGAACATATCGAAGAGGAAACCACCGTCGCGATCGACGGGGAAATTCACGACCAGCCGACTTATTTCCAGAAGCTGCGCGACGGTTCCGAGATCTTCTTCATCCCGAAGCTCGAGGGCGGATGACGGCACCAGCCCCTCCGCCTTAGGGGAGAGGCAAGGGCCGCGGCTCGGTTCGCGAGTTCCACCTGAACATGTCGTCGTAGCGGAAAGCCTGTTCCGCACCGACGCGGGCGGGTCTGAGACGACGGCGGGAACAGCAGGCGCGGCAACCGCATTGCCAAGGGCGATCGCCGGTCTTCTGGGTGCCAGCGATCGAAAGTCACCTGCCACGGCCGCAAGCTCCGAGTAGAACAACGACAGCGACGGTTATGGTGGCCAGCAATAGGTCCCGCTGCTGTCGCCTCCGGTATTCTGACCCGACGCCGCCGGCTTACCCGGCGCCTTTAGCGTCCTTTCTGTCCAGCTATAACCGCGGCGAAACGGCACATCTGGTTTGTTGCCGGCTTGGCAGCACCTCGCGCAAAAATTTAGAATGCGAGGCATTCTCATTTGCATTGGGGGTACCGTGTTTCGTCATTTCCGCCGGTGGGGTCCGATGGCTCTGCTGCTCTCGGCAACGGCGTTCTCCGCCTCCGTTGCGTCAGCCGCCGAGGTCAACCTCTACACAACACGCGAACCCGGCCTGATCGAGCCGCTGCTCAAGCGCTTCACCGAGAACACCGGGATCACGGTCAACACGGTGTTTCTCGGCACGGGGTTGGCCGAGCGGGTCGCCGCCGAAGGCACCTCCTCGCCGGCCGATGTGCTGATGACGGTCGATATCGGCAACCTTGCCGAACTGGTGAAACGCGGTGTCACCCAGCCGATCGGGTCCGATGCGTTGGAAAAGGCAATCCCGCCCGCTTTGCGTGATCCGGACGGCAATTGGGTTGCGCTGTCGCAGCGCGGGCGGGCGATCCTTGTCGCCAAGGAGCGGGTGGCGGAGCAATCGATGACCTACGAGGCTCTGGCCGAGCCGCGCTGGCGCGGCAAGGTCTGCACGCGCAGCGGCCAGCATCCCTACAATGTCGCGCTGTTCGCGGCGATGCTGGTGAAAAACGGCGAGGCGGCGACCGACGATTATATGAAGGGTCTGAAGGCGAACCTGGCGCGCAAGCCGGCCGGCGGCGACCGCGACGTGGCGCGCGATATTCTGGCCGGAATTTGCGACGTCGGGCTGTCAAACACGTATTACGCCGGGCTGATGCTGTCGGGCGCCGGCGGCGAGGAACAAAAGCGCTGGGCCGAGGCGGTGCGTGTCGTCCTGCCGACTTTCAACGACGGGGCCGGGACGCACGTCAACATCTCCGGCGCGGCGCTCGCGAAGCACGCGCCCAACCGGGCCGAGGCCGTCATCCTGCTGGAGTTTCTCGCGACCCCGGAAGCGCAGCGGATCTACGCCGACGCCAATTACGAATATCCCGTGCGGACCGATGTCGCGCCGCACCCGATCGTGGCCGATTTCGGCAAGCTGACAATGGATTCGACCCCGCTCAATACGATCGCCGCAAAACGCGACGAGGCGAGCCGGCAGGTCGATCGCGTTGGCCTCGATCGCTGAGCCGCCTTTCCACGGCGCCGGGCGGTCCGTGCCCGGCTTCGCGGTTCGACGGCGACGATCTGGGCTGGCGCTGCTCGGATGGGTCATCGCGCTCGCCGTGCTCGTCCCGCTGGTCGCGCTGGCGGCGATTGCGGCTCGCGGCTCCGGCGAACTCTGGTCGCACCTGGTCCGCCATGTTGTGCCGCACGCTGCCGCGCAGACGGCGCTCTTACTGGCCGGCACCGGCGCGCTGGCTGTCGTGATCGGCGCCGGAACGGCCTGGCTGGTCACGGCGTTCCGCTTTCCCGGCAGGACCGTGTTGTCGTGGGCTCTGCTGCTGCCGCTTACGACGCCGCTCTATATTGTCGCCTACGCCTACGTCGATCTGCTGCATCCGGCCGGTTCGGTGCAATTCGCGCTTCAGGCGCTGTTCGGCGGCGGCGATCCGATCGCGATGCGCCTGCCGGATATCCGCTCGCTCGGCGGCGGCATCCTGATGTTCGGCTTCGTGCTGTACCCATACGTATATCTCACGGTGCGCGCCAGTTTTCTGATGCAGTCGGCCGAGCAGATCGAGGCGGCGCGGATGCTTGGGGCGTCGAGCGCACGGGCGTTTTGGCACGTTGCCCTGCCGTTGGCTCGGCCGGCGATCGTAGCCGGGGCCGGTCTGGCCATGATGGAGACGTTGGGCGATTTCGGCGCCTGCGAATTGCTCGGAATTCAGACCCTGACTGTCTCGGTCTACGTGACCTGGGCGACGCGCGGCTCGGTCGAGGGCGCGGCGCAGATCGCGCTGGCGATGCTGGTGCCCGTCCTTGCGTTGCTGTGGGCAACACACCGGTCGGGCGCCGGTCGCGCCTATGCATCGGGGTCGGCGGAACCCGTGTCGCCGCGCCGCCTCGGAGCGCTCGCCGGGCTGAGCGCCACGGCCTTGTGCGCGCTTCCGGTGATGGTGGGGTTTGCCGCGCCGGCGTTGCATCTCGTGCGGCTTGCCGGCGAGCGGCTTATCGAGCGCGGCGTGTCGCCGATGCTGCTCGCCTATGCCTGGAACAGCGCGCGTTTCGCTGCGATCGCGACGGTTCTCGCGATTGTCGCGGGCTTCGCGCTCGCCTTCAGCCAGCGCTGCCGGGGCGGCGATGGCCCCATCCGCGTCGCGCAGACCGGATATGCGGTGCCGGGAACGGTTCTCGCGGTGGGACTGCTCGGCATGCTGTCCGCCGCCGACATGCTGATCGGGCTTACCGGGGCTGCGCCGCTGCGCCACGCGCTGCTGTTCGCTTCGGCGATCGGGGTCGTCATGGCCTATGTTGCGCGGTTCCTCGCGATCCCGGCCGGAGGCATCGAGGCCGGCTATGCAAAACTGCCCCGCGCAATCGACGAGGCGGCGCGGGCGGCCGGAGCCGGCGCGGCGACGGTCGCGTGGGAAATTCACCGGCCGCTGCTGCGCCCGGCTATCAGGGCGGCGGCGCTGCTGATGTTTGTCGAATGCGTCAAGGAGCTGCCCGCGACGCTGTTGCTGCGGCCACTCAATACCGAGACGCTCGCGACTTTTCTTTACGGAGAGGCCTCGCGCGGGGTTTACGAGGATGGTGCGATGGCCGCGCTCGCGATCCTCGGGCTCGGGTTGTTGCCGATCGCGCTACTGTCGGGTTCGGCGCGCCGCGGCGGATCGGTCCGGGTCTGACATCGATCGGCGCGGATCGGCCGTCTTCCGGGCGACGCGAGACGGCGATAAGCTGGTCCCCTGCGGCGGCTGAAGCCGGCAAACGGAGAACCCTGTGCCGATCGATTACGAAAAGCGCGACGGTGTCGCCTATGTCACGCTGAACAACCCGGCGAAGGCGAACATCCTCGACAAGGAGACCTCGGATGCGATCTCCGAGGCGTGGATCGACCTGTGGGAAGACCGCGCGATCCGCTGCGCGATCGTTACCGGCGCCGGCGAGCGGCATTTCTGCGGCGGACACAATCTCGCGCCGCGCGAGAACATCACCGAGGAGGAACGCGAATACCTGCGCACGCAGCGCATCTTCTGGCCGCTCGCCGGCACCGTGCACGGCCAGAAAACCGGGGTGGATGGCCGCTTCGGCGATCATTATCCACGCGTCTGGAAGCCGGTCATCGCCGCCGTCAACGGCTGGGCGGCGGGCGCCGGGCTCTACATGCTGCTGGCCTCGACCGATATCCGCATCGCCAGCCGCGAGCACGCGCGTTTCAAATTCGCGCTGACGAGCCAGGCCTGGCTCGGCCACGGCCCCGGCGCGACGCTGCTCTTGAAGCAGCTCCGCTACATCGACGCGATGAAGATGCTCCTGACCGACGACCCGGTCGATGCCGAGGAAGCCCTGCGGATCGGCCTTATCAACGAGGTCGTGCCGCACGCCGAGCTGATGGCTCGGGCCGAGAAGATCGCCCGCCATATCGTGACGATGCCGCCGGTCGCGCTGCGCATGATGAAGGAGTTTGTCGTCCGTTTCGGCGATCTTCCGACCGACCAGGCCTGGCACGTGCAAAACCTGATCAACAACCTCCTGATCCAGGTGACGACCGACGGCGAGGAGGGCCGCCGCGCGTTCAACGACAAGCGGCCGGCGAATTTCACCGGCGCGTTGCGCCGCCGCGGCGAGGCCTGGCCGGAACCGTCCGAGGAGGACGCCAGGCGTCTCGACGACGCCTACCGCAGCGGCGAGTTCTGACCGCGGCCCGCCGCGCACCGCCGTGCGGCGGCCGCGGACCTCGGCTATCGCGGCACCCGCACGAGCTTCTGCAGGCTGCGCAGCGTCGGCGGCACCGGCTGGCCCGGGTTCGTGTAGTTCTGCCACGCCGTCCACGACACCTCGCCGATATAGACATCGCCGCTTCTGTCGACCGCGAGACCGTGCGGTGCGCTGAACTGGGTCGGCGACAGGCCCGATTTCTCGTCCACCCGGCTCACCAGCTTGCCGTCGCGCGACAGGATGCTGAGACGCGGCCCGAGATTGGGGAAGTTGCGGTTGACCGGCTGGTGCGGCCCGAGTTCGCCGACATAGCAGCAGCCGTGTTCGCCGCCTTCCATGTAGAGGCCGCAGGGGCGGTGGAGATTGTTCCACTGCGTCTCGTAGCGGCCGTTGCCGTCGAAAATCTGCACCCGGTGGTTCTCGCGGTCGGCGACATAGACCCAGCCGTCCGGGTCGGCGACGATGTTGTGCGGGATGTTGAACTGGCCCGGATCGGCGCCGCACTCGCCCCACGAAAACAGGTGCTTGCCGTTCGGCGCGAATTTGTGGACCCGGGCGTTGGCGTAGCCGTCCGAGACATAGATGTCGAGATCGGGCGACAGCGCGGTGTGCGTGCAGCGGTTGAACGGCTGGCCGCTCATGAAAGCGGAGGGACGGCCGGGTATGCCGATTTCGAGCAACACCTTGCCGCCCAATGTGCATTTGCGCACGGTGTGGTCCCCGTCGTCGGTGCAGTACAGCGTCTGATCCGGGCCGACATGCAGCCCGTGCGCCCGGTGAAACAGGTTTTCGCCCCACGAATTTAAGAGGTTGCCGTCGCGGTCGAAGACCATCATCGGGTGCTCGCCGCGATTGAAGACGTAGACCCGGTCCTGCGAATCGACCGCGACCGCCGCGACGTCCTTGAAAACCCAGCCGTCCGGCAGTTTCGCCCAGTCCGCCTGGACCCGGTATGTGTATCCGCCGTAGCCGACGATCCCGCCTGTTTCGCTCATCTCGATTTCTCGCCAACTCGCCTCGGGATCCGCAGTATGGTCGGGAAGCCGGGCGCTGCAAACACACCGTTGCCGCGATCGGCCGCTGCTGCCGCGGTCAGAATTCCGGGACGCCCCCGGCCGTTTTTCCCTGTTACGGCCCCGGTTTGCTGCTTCTGCAGGAAATCAGCAGCAAACGACCGCCCGAAATCCTTGCGCTGCGCCGGTTTCACGGCATCCGAGGGCGGATTCTGCAGCAAAACAACAGCAAAGGCCTCGCTCGTCATCGCTCCGACGCGCCGCATGCGATATCGATACGCCCCCAATGTGGCGAATTTTGTGTCGCCGCGTTTTTGTCAACGCCGGGAAGCGCTCCCGACGAGGACACGTCGCGACGCACGCACCGGGCGATGCAATCAAACCCGAAGCGGCCCGACCGGTCGCTGTCATTGCGGGGAGCGCCGCGACGAAGCAATCTCGTGCCGGCTGAATGGGTCATCGAGATTGCTTTCCCCGCGGGTCAGCCCGCGGGCGGCAATGACCCCGGTTTGAGAGGAAGCGCGGAAATGACGATGATCCCGATCGCCAACGGGGCGGCGCTGCACTGCGCCGTCGACGATTATCTGTGGCCGTGGGACAAACCGCTGCCGGTCGTGATGATGCACGGTTTCGCGCGCAACAACAGGTTCTGGAACCGCTGGGTGCCGGCGATCGCCGAGACCCGCCGCGTCTATCGTCCCGACCTGCTCGGCTGCGGCGAGTCCGACCCGCCGCCGCCGGATTACCGCTACACGCCCGAGACGATCGCGGCGCAAGTGATCGCAACGCTCGACTCGCTCGGTCTCGAGCGGGTGCACTGGGTCGGCGAGTCGTCGGGCGGCATTATCGGCGTGCTGCTCGCCGCCGCACATCCCGGACGCATTGACAGCCTCGTGCTGTGCAACACGCCGGGCCGCATCTCGGACGAGATCAAGCGCATTTACGCGCTCGACCGGGAGAGCGCCTCGGCGGCGATGCGCGCCTACGGGGTCGGCGAGTGGTGCCGGCGCACGCTCGGCTATCGTCTCGACCTCGATCGCGCCGCCCCCGATCTGCGCGATTGGGTGGTCGCCGAAATGGACCGCACCCGGCCGGAAATCGCCGCCGCGATGCATGATTGCTTCGAGGCGGTCGACACGCAGCCGCTGCTCGCCGGAATTTCGGTGCCGGTCATGCTGCTGTGCGGCGAGAAGAGCCGCATTGCCGCGCAACAGCAGCGCGCGCTCGCCGAGCGTCTGCCGCAGGCCCGGCTCGATCTGGTCGAGGGCTACGGACATGGCGTCAACCTGCTGCTGCCGGAGCGCTGCGCCCGCGCTTCCCTTGATTTCTGGCGGGCGATAGAGTTGCGCTGATCGCGCCGCCGGGGAAGCGGCGCGCGATCGAGCGAGAGTACCGAGAGAACGGACGTGGATTCGACCCAAACCGCCCCGGGTGAAACCGCCCCCGACCTGCCCGTCGAGCAACGCGGCCCGAACGACAGGATAGCGAAGCCCGCGACCGAGCCGGGTGGGGTCGAGGCCGGCGTGCCCGCCGACGCGGTCGATATGACGCCGGCAGCCGGCACACCGGACGACGCCGCTCCCGACAGCGCCGAAGGCTCGCCGCGTCCGCGCCGACGCCGGCGGCGGCGGGGACGGCCGGCACGTCAGGGGGTAGACGCGGATGTCGGGTTTCCGAGCGAGGCCGCCGCGGGCCAGGCGGGCGCGGCCGCTGACACCGTGGCGATGGAGATCGGCCAGGAGCCGGCGGAAGCCGCCGCGTCCGAAAGCGGCGTCGAACCCGGCGGCGGCGAGGCTCCGGCCGAAGCCGACGGCGAAGGAAGCGCGGAAGGCGCCGAGCCGGGCCGGCCGATATTGCGGTTGCGCGGTCGCAACCGCCGGCGCCGGCGCCGCCCCGCCGCGCTGGGATTGCTGCCGGGTCACAACGATCCGGCGGCGACCGGCGATACCGTCCCACCGGCGATTGCCGCAATTCGCGCCGCGCTGGCTCCGGGACAGCGCAGCTTCAGCGCCCCGCGCCGGCAGCGCCGCCACGCGCCGCTGTCCGGCGATCCCGCCGCACCGTCATCCGCCGAAGGGCCGCAGACAACCGGTGCCGGCGCCGAGGCGAGGGGGGCGATGCCTCGGCGCCGCCGGCGCCGCCGGCCGATCGATGCCGCGCCTGGCCAAACCGCTCACGCGGAAGGCGCGGCGGGGGCGGAAGGCGAAATTTCGAACCGGCGCGGCCGACGCGGCGGTCCGCGGCAAAGCGAGGGCGAACGCGGCGCCGAGGATCGCGGCGCTGGCGGGCGTGGCCCGCGAGCCGAGGGGCGCGGCGGTCCCCTGGATCGCGGTCCCCGGGGCCGCGGCGAGCGGGATCGCGGCGAGCGTCGCGACCGCGGCAGGGACCGTGACAGGGACCGTGACAGGGGCGGCCGCGGCGCGCCGCCGAGACGGGTCGAGCAAAAGCTTTATTCGGTCGACGCGGTCGTCGATCGCGGGTTCGAGGATATCGAGGAGGATGCCGGCGAGACGCGGCGCGTGCATTGGACGATCGTCAAGCGCACGACCGCCGATCAGATCAGCCGCAAACCGGTTTCGACCGTGTATGTGTTGCAGAGAGAGGGCGCCGATACCGAGTATCCGACGCTCGGCACCGCCCGCAGCGCCGTCAACAAGACGATCGTCCACCCCGAAAAGCTGACCCCGTCAAAAGCGGAGCGCGCCATCGCCAAGAAATAGCCGCCGCGGATACCGCATCGCCGCTGCCTGTCCGGCGGCAACACCTTACCGCACCCGCTCTACCGCGAGGCTGCCCGCTGGCAAGGGGCGCAGCAATTCGCCTTCCGGGCGCGTCAAATCGAGCCATGCCAGCCAATCGGCCCGATCCAGCACGACCGCCTGACGGTCATGATAGGCCGCGATGTCGGGACCCGGCGACGTCGTGAGAAGCGTAAAGGCCGCACCGCCGTCCGGCATTGTTCGCCAGAGACCGGCGAAGCAAAACCAACCCTCTCCCACCCTTGTGAACTTCCACTTGTGCTTCGGCGATTTTGTTCCGGTGAATTCGAAGAAATGGGATGCCGGAACAAGGCACCGACCCGTCCCGAATTTACGCCCTTCGGAGCGGAAATTGATGACCGGTGCGCCCTTAGGTCTGGCCGGTGGAAAGCCCCATCTCAACTCCGCTAACTCTATCCCGTCACCCATCCGGCGAATGATCGGAGCCGGGTCGGTCGGCCAGATATCATCGCGCGGCTCCAAATTGGGCGCGCCGCTCGGAAATCGGAGCGGTACCCGAAGCCGGCTGAACTCCAGCCGATAGTCGTCGTAGGGGACGTGGTTGCCGAAATCGTTGCACATGGGCGGAGACTAGATGTGAGCTTTCCATAGGTTGTCCACCCGGCTCCAGTCGAGGAAGCTGAAGTTGCTGACGCTTTAGCAATCCTCGGGGGAGCCGGATGAACATTCACCAGAATGCGCGGCTGACGCGGCACGGTCGAGAGCGGATCGTGCGGTTGGCGGCAAGCGGGCAGACCCCGACCGCCATTGCGAACACGGTTGGGGTCTGCCCGCGCACGGTGCGCAAATGGCTGCAGCGCTATCGCGAGGAGGGCCCGGCCGGTCTGCTGGATCGCAGCTCGCGGCCGCACCGGCTGTACCGCCCATTGCCTGACGCTACCCTCGAAGGTATTGCCGAATTGCGGCGCCAGCGCTGGACCGGCAAGCAGATCGCCGCCGAATTCGGCATCTCACCGGCCAGTGTCAGCCGGGTTCTCAAGCGCTTCGGTCTCAACAAGCTGCGAGCGCTCGAACCGGCCGAGCCGATACGCCGCTACCAGCGCGACAAACCAGGTGAGCTGATCCATATCGACATCAAAAAACTTGGCCGCTTCGAGCGGATCGGACACCGCATCACCGGCGATCGCACCCGCCAGAGCAGCGCACGAGGCCGACGCAATGGCCAGAACTGGGGGGCCGGCTGGGAATATGTTCATGTCTGCATCAAGCCTGCCCCGGCGCAGGCCGGGGATGCCTCGCGCATCGCCTTCGGCCGCATCTTCCCCAATGAGAAAGCCGACAGCGCCGTGGCTTTTCCAAAGGCGGCGATCACCTACTTTGCCAAGCTCGGCATCGCCGTCAGCCGGGTCATGACCGACAACGGCGCCTGCTACAAAGCCTGCGCCTTCCGCAATGCCTGCCGCGATCTCGGCATCAAGCACATCCGAACCCGGCCCTATACCCCGAGGACCAACGGCAAGGCCGAACGCTTCATCCAGACAGCCCTGCGCGAGTGGGCCTATGCCCAGGCCTACCCAACCTCAAACCATCGCGCCGCCGAGCTGCCCTATTGGCTGCACCGATACAACTGGCATCGGCCTCATGGTAGCTTGGATGCAAAACCACCTATCAGCCGCCTCGGCTTATCCGAGGACAACCTGTTGAGGCTCCACAGCTAGCCACCGTCGCTCATCGTCGCCGTAAGAAGTCACCATCATTACTGGCACGTCGGGCTGCCTCGCCTTGATCTCGCGAAGCAGCGTCAGCCCGTCCATCCCGGCCATGTTGATGTCCGACAGGATCACGATCGATGCCGCCTACGAGCTTCTCCAGCGCTTTTTTCACCCGAGTTGGCGAAGTGCCTCGCGTAGGTCCCTTGCCGCACTTCACGACGAAATCGCTGCCGGATGAATTCGGCGACATCGCTCTGTCATCGACTACCAGGATGCTCATCGTCACGCCGCAACGGCGGTTGCGGTCCGCCGCGGCAGGAGGATCGTGAACTCGGTAAAGGCGCCCGGCTCGCTGTCGACCGAAATCGTGCCGCCGTGCTGCTGGGCGACGATGTCGTAGCTGAGCGACAGACCGAGACCGGTGCCCTCGCCGGCCGGCTTCGTCGTAAAGAAGGGCTGGAACAGTCGATCCCTGATCTCGGGCGGAATGCCGATGCCGTTGTCGCGCACAGTGATCTCCACCGTTTCGCCCGCTTCGCGCGTGCTCACCCCCAGGGTTGGACAGAATGCGCCACTGCCGCCGTTGCGGGCGCGCGTGGTAGCCGCGTAAAAGCCGTTGCTGAACAGGTTGAGGAAGACGCGGGTGATCTCCTGGGGCGCCACTTCGATAGGCGCCAAGCCGGACTGGAAATCGCGTTCCAATGCGACGTTGAAGCTCTGATCCTGTGCTCGGGCGCCGTGATAGGCGAGGTTCAGGGCGTCATCGATGAGGCCGTTGAGATCAACAGCACGGCGCTCGCCCGAAACGCCGCGCGAGTGTTCCAGCATAGACTTCACGATATTGTCGGCGCGCCTGCCGTGCTCGGCGATCTTGTCGAGATTGCCGGTAAGCGTCGCGATCGTCTCGTCGATGTCGGCGCGCGTGGCCTGATCGAGTGCCGTCAGCGCCGGGGCCGCCATGTCCTTCAATTCCGTCAGCAGCTCGTTCGACAGGGCAGAAAAATTGTTGACGAAATTCAGCGGGTTCTTGATCTCGTGGGCGATCCCGGCGGTCAGTTGACCCAGCGCCGCCATCTTCTGCGCTTGGACAAGACTCGCCTGCGCCGCCTGCAGATTGCGCAATGCCGTTTCGGCGGCGTCACGCGCGTCACGCGTCTCGGTGATCAGCCGGGCATTCTCCATCGCGACGACCGCCTGGGCCGAGAAGTTCTGCAGAAGCGCGATCTGCTTGGCAGAGAACGGGCGAACCTCCTGCCGATAAGCAACGAAGGCGCCAAGCAGCGTGTCGTCTTTGCGCAGCGCCACCCAGATCGCGGTGCGCGCCCCGGCCGCGACCATGACAAGTCGACCCGGATCGCCGGATCGGGTCACCTGATCGACCGTAATGTCCTCGATCATGGCAAACGGCTCACCCCACAACAGCCGTTCCAAAGCACTGCCGGGAAACGGCGGGATCGGCCGGTTCCGCTCGGCCAAGGGGGGCGGGAAATTGCGGATCGCGGCGCGATGGAAGAACTCGCCATCGAAGCGCAAGAGACTGCCGAACGTCGCTTCGCACAGATGCAGCGCCTTTTCCAACACCGCGTCGAACACGGGCGCAAGGTCGCCGGGCGAAGAATTGATGACCTGAAGCACCTCAGCGGCGGCTTTCTGCTGCTCAAGCGTTTCGCGTAGTTCACCTTCGCGGTGTTTCGACTCGGTGATGTCGTAATAGGTTAGAAGGCGCCCGCCGTCCGGCAGCACCACTCCGCCATAGCGCAGGATTATGCCGTCGGCCCGGTGCATCTCGATGGGCGTTGTCATGCCCGCTCGGATCGCTTCGACGCGGCGCGCCACATAGGCGTCGAATTCGGTCTCGGGCACCTTATAGACGCTGTTGTAGCGGTTGTAGTTAATCAGGTCAGCCATCGTGGGATGGGTTGCGATGAACGCCTCCGATATGCCCCACATTTTCCGAAAGGCCCGGTTAGCGACGCGCGCGCGCAGGTCGCGGTCCATGAACAACACGCCGTAATCGATTGTATCGAGCACGGCGTGCAATTCGCCCAACACCTGTTCCTTCTGTCGATTTGACTCTTCAAGCTCTACCGCGCGCTGCTGGCTTTCGTCGAACAGCCGGGCATTTTCGATCGCAATCACCGCTTGATCGGCGAAGCTGTCGATCAGGGACACCTGTTGCGGGGTAAAGGGATCGACTGCGTGACGCGCGACGCTGAGCATGCCGATCGGTACGCCGTCGCGTACCAATGGCACGGCGAGCATCGATCGGAAGCCTCCCAGGCGCGCTTCCTGCTTAGGGCTGTAACTGGGATCAGTCCAAGCATCGACGATCTGCACCGTGGTCTGCTGCAAGGCGGCGCGCCCGATCAACGTTGCCTCGCCCGGCCGAATCGGAGTTGCTCGCTCTATGTTTTCCAGTTCTGGCGCTACTAGGTGCCCGGCTGTGTAATGGTAGGCGCCGTCGCGGCAGCGCCACAGGATCGCACCATCTGCGCGGGTGAGCGTCGCAACCGTCCTGACAACGGTTTGCAAAACCGTTTCGAGGTCGAAATCGGCGTGGCTTATCGCCCGCAGCACTTGGGCGATCGCAGCCTGCAACTCCCGGGCATCGCGCAACTCGGTGCGACGCAATACGCTTTGAACCCGTGCCAGCAGCTCACGAGCTTCAAATGGTTTGGCGATGTAATCGTCCGCACCAGTCTCTAAAGCCACAACCCTATCGTGCGTATCGCTCGCGGCAGTCACCATGATGATGCCAATCCGACTACTGCGCTCACGCAGCCAGCGCGCCAGCGCGAACCCGTCTTCGCCCGGGAGTCCGACGTCGAGCATGACCAAGCTCGGCAACTCGCGGTCGACCAGCCTGCGCAGAGCAGCACCGTTCTCCACGCCATTGACCCGGAATTGGTGGCGAGACAGGTAGTCGACCAGCATGTCGCGCTGTGTCACCTCGTCCTCGACCACTACGATGTGCGGTCGATCATCCATCCTTGGGATCTCTCCGATATGCGCCAGCGGCATGTCCCACGTTTACCGACTGAACCCGGCGAGTGCAAATCGGGCTGGCGCGGAAATTGAAAAGTCGAACCCGGCGATGTACGGCACCGAAGGTCGGATCATTCAGCATAGCGCGCTAATCGCCGGCAGCGGCTTTATCAGGCCGGCAACAGTGGGCCGTCCCGGGGCCATGATATGAATTGCGCAAGCGTGCACCTGACCGCGGCACGGCCGAGCTTCCGGCAACGGCCCCTTTCGGCGCACCTCCGTCGGGCGCCACCGCTCCGGCAGAGGTCGACTAGCTGATCGGACAGCGGTCGTCACCGCCGGTTGCGCGGCAGGCTCCTCATGCCCCTTACCGGCTATCGTCGCCCAGCTTATTGCCGCATCTTCAAGGCCTGACGGCGGGGGTCTCAATCGGAAGACCGCGAGCGCGCCACGCGAGAAACAATTCGAGATCGACGATTTCGGGGGCGTCACCCGGATAGGGTTCGGCCCGCATCCCGGCGAAGCATTCGCGCAGGCGCCGCCTTATCGATCCGAGCGTCTGCCATTCCAAGCGATACAGCGGGTAGCCGGTCGGGTGCGCCTGCGGGATCGGCGCACCGGCGAGATGCTTTCCCCAATTGTCGTCATGGCACTGGGCGCAGGACAGGTTAAGCTGCCCCTGGCGGCGTTCGAAAATCGACCGTCCGGCATCGATGAACGACCGGCTCCGCGCGTCATCGGCGACCGCGATCGGCTGGCCCTTCGATTGATGCGCGACAAACGCGGTCAGCGCCAGCAGGTCACGGTTTTCATACAGCAGCGTCGTCGCCCGCTGGTATTGCGTCCGGCAGGAATTAATGCGCTGTTCGAGGTCGATCGGGCGACTGAGAGCGGAGTCATACGAAGGATAGCGTGCGGCGACGCCGCTCATGCTGATCGCGGGATCGCCGTGGCAATCCGCGCAGGACTTGCGGTCCGGTCCTTCCGGCCGGCGCCACAGCGCTTCGCCGTCGAGCACCCAGAGCATGCCGGGATTTGCGGCGTCGTCATCCTGCATCGCGCGCGTCTCGGGGCTCATCAAATCGTAGCCGGAACGGCGTTCCGACGCAGGCAGGTCGGCCGCCGGCGCCGGCGCCCCGTTCAAGACAGCCGACAAGACAAGAGCCAGCCGCCATGCGAGGGCGCGCACGGCACCCGTCACTCGACCGCGATTTCCGCGGTGTGGGTCGCCTCGAAGCCATTGTCACCGGTCCAGCGGAACGCGAGGGTGCCGCTCTCGACCGCGGTCGCGAAGAACGACAGGAACGGGTTGGCGGCGATCGCCGGCGACAAATCGGCGCGAAACACCTCCTCGCCATTATAGACGCAGGTAAACAGCCGGATAATGTCGCGCGGAATCATCGCGCCGTTTGGGCCGACCCGGTAGCCGGTCTCCATCGGGTGCGAGATTAGCGTCTTGATCTCGATCGTCTCGCCGCGCCGGGCGTGAGCCGGCACGCTGATCATGATCCGCGCGGTCATCGCAGAACTCCGATCACTGCAAATCCTCGACGCAGGCCGCGAGCGTGACGATCACGTCGGCGGCGCCGGTCCAGAACGAGCCGTCGCTCATCTGGGCGAGCGCGATGACCCGCTGCGAGTCGGCGAGCTTGATGCGGGTCGCCATCCGGGCGCGTCCGGCGCGCGGTCCGAGCGCGCCCGATATCACGTGCGGCTGCGGGTTCTTTTCGTTGAAGATGTGGATCGCCTTGACGTGGTCCGCCGCCGTCATCGGGCTTTCGACCAACACGCTCAACGGCACGGCGTTGCCGTTCTCGACGAGGGCGGGGATGTCGAGCGTCACCTTGCCGGGGCGCGCCTCGGCCTCGCCGAGAACAGTCCGGATCGCCTGCCGCATTGTCTCTGGTGTGGCGTGCGCCGCGGCGCGGGGCCAGGCCGCGGCCGCTGCGAGGGCCGCCGTGCCGCGGAGAAAGACGCGGCGGCTCGGCTGCCGTGGTGGTATCTCGGGCATCTCGCTGCCCTAATCCGTCAATGTGGCGAGAAAGGCTACGACGTCCTCGATCTGCGCGGCGTCGAGGATCGGCTTGCCGGCATAGGAAGGCGCCACGCACGCGAGACCGTCGATGCGATAGTAAGGCGGCATGATCGTATCCGGATTGAGCCGCGTGCTGTCGACCAGCCGCAGGCGAAGCTGACCCGCCGACAGGCGCGCTCCGACACCGGACAGATCTGGGGCCAGCGTGCCCTGCAGCCGCGGTTCCGGGAATGGGCCGGTATGGCACAGCAGGCATAGCCCGACCCGGCGGTCTCCGACGATTGCGCGGCCGCGCGCCGGGTCGCCGGTGGCGCCGGTGAGTGATGCCGGGATCGTGTCGCCGACGATCGCATAGGGTGCGAGCGGTGCGCCCGCCGCCACCTTCCCCGCGGTGTTCGCCACTGGGGCGGCGCCCGCCAGCAACAATCCCAGAGCCGCCACCGAATGCGCCCACGGACCCACAAGGACGGCGCGCCATCGCATCCGGCTTTTCGCCGTTCAGCCGAAGACTTCGGCGGTGATCGTGCGGAACCACGCTTCTGCGAGCAAGGCCTCCTGTTTTCGCGTCGCTTCCGGCGCGTTAAGCGGACTGGTCCCGCCGGCGCCCTCGACATCGGCGAGCTTGCGATCGACCGGGTGGTAGACGCCGGCAACCGAAAATCCATACTCCGGCGCCGCGAGGCTGTAACAGGTATTGATCAGCTTCGGCTGGACCGGGTTGTCGCCGGCCAGCAACGCCGCAACCGCTGCCGCGCAGACTTTCGCCTGGGCATTCGCCGCAAAGGCCGATTTCGGCATCGCCCCGGCAATCGCCGCGTCGCCGATGACGTGGATATTCGGCTGCAAGGTCGAGGCGAATGTCATCGGGTCGATCGGGCACCAGCCGGAGCGGTCGGCGACCCCGGCCAGATCGGCGATATTCCCGGCACGCTGTGGCGGGATCACATTGGCGACGGCCGGTTTGTAGGTCTCGAAATCGGTGGTCAGCGTCAGCGCGGCGGGATCGACCGAAACGAGTTTGCCGCCGGATGACAGCGGCACCCATTCAATGAGACCGGGGTAAAGCTCGGCCCAGGCGTTTTGAAACAGCTTCTGCTTCGAGAAGGAATCTTTGGCATCGAGTACAATCAGCTTCGAGCGCGGCTTCCGGGTTTTCAGATACCAAGCGATCAGGCTGGCGCGCTCGTAGGGGCCGGGCGGACAGCGGAACGGGTTGGGCGGCGCCGAAATCACGACGAGACCACCATCCTTCATCGCATCTAGTTGCTGTCGCAGCAGCGTGGTCTGCGGCCCCGCTTTCCAGGCATGCGTCATACGCTCCGCGGCGGCTTCGTCATAGCCCGGCAGCGCGTCCCACCTTATGTCGATGCCGGGCGCCACTATCAAACGGTCATAGTTGAGACGCGTGCCGTCGCCGAGCGTCACGGCCTGGGATTGCGGATCGGCCGCGCTCGCGCGCTGTGCCACGAGTTCGACGCCGGCGCCGCGCAGCTGGCCGTAGCCGAATTGCTGGTCGCGCAGCTCGCGCAGCCCGGCGATCACGAGATTGCTGTGGGGGCAGGCGATGTATTCGGCGTTCGGCTCGACCAGCGTAACGGTAAGGCGCCGGTTCAGACGCTTCAGCGCGCGGGCGCAGGTCGCTCCGGCGAAACCGCCGCCGATTACGACCACCCGCGCCGCGGCGTCCTGAGCCAGTGCCGGCGCGCGGAACCGCGCCGCCGCGGCGAGGATGCCGAGTTTCAGAATGTCGCGCCGGGTCCGGCGGATTAGACGAGCGCTCGGCATCGTTTACGGCGCCGGCTGTGCAGCGTACCACGCCGCGATCGCCGCGATCTCGTCGTCGGAGAAACCCTTGGCGATGCGCGGCATGATCGTCCCCGGAAGCTGGCCGGCACGGAACGCGCGCATCGCCTCGGCGATCCGGGACGCCGGCAGGCCGGCCAGATACGGCACCGGCGTCTCGACCCCTGCGCTCGTCGCATGACAGCCCGAGCACGAGCTGGCGCCCGCAGGCGCCATGACTCCCGGCGCTTCGGCCGCAATGGCGGGGAGGGAGGCGAGCGCGAGGCAAATCCCGAGCGTTGCCAGTACCAACCAACTTTGAGCTTGGTACATCCGGGGGCCATGCCCCCTCCCCAACCCTCCCCCGCAAGCGGGGGCGGGCATAATAGAGAACCCTCCCCCGCTTGCGGGGGAGGGAAGGGTGGGGGCATCGGCCAGGGTCTCGGCTTGCTGGTGTAGGCCAACCGCCATCCGGCGCGTCAACCGCGCAAACACGGTTCGGCTCCCGATCGCCTCAGGCCCCCTTCAGGTCGTGGTTCATCAGCGGCATCGTGCGGATGCGCTTGCCGGTTGCGGCGAAGATCGCGTTGAGCACGGCCGGGGCCGCGACCGCGATAGTCGGCTCGCCGACACCGCCCCAGAAGTCACCGGTCGGCACGATAACGGTCTCGACAAGCGGCATCTCGTCGATGCGCATGACGTTGTAGGTGTCGAAATTCGCCTGCTCGACGGCGCCGCCATTGACCGTGATCTCGCCGTACAGCATCGCCGACAGCCCGTAGACGAACGATCCCGCGACCTGCCGCTCGACCTGCGCCGGGTTGACGACATGGCCCGGATTGGTTGCCGCAACGATGCGATGAATTTTGAGCCGCCCGTCGTCGCTGACCGAGACCTCGGCGACAGCCGCGACATAGCTGCCGTAGCCCATGAACTGCGCCACGCCGTGATGGCGCCCGGCCGGCGCTTTACCGTAGCCGGCCCGCTCGGCGGCGGCGTTGAGTACCGCGAGGTGCTTCGGCTTCAGCATCTTGCGGCGGAATTCGAGCGGGTCCTGTCCGGCTGCGTGGGCCAGCTCGTCGATAAAGCATTCGGTATAGAGCGCGTTGTGATTGGTGTTGACGCCGCGCCAGAAGCCCGGCCGGATATGCGGGTTGCGCATCGCGTGGTCGATCACGATCTCCGGGACGTTGTAGCCGAAATGGCCTTCCGGGCTTTTTTCGGTGAGGCCTTGGAACACAGCCTCGTCCATCCCGTCCTTGAGGGTCTGCGGCAGGAGCGCGGCGCGGATCGACTGCCCGGATATGCGCATGTGCAGCCCGACGAGATTGCCCGCCGCGTCGAGCCCGCCGCGCAATTTGCAATGCGTGATCGGGTGATAGAAATCGTGGGTCGTGTCCTCCTCGCGTGCCCAGATCAGCTTGACCGGGGTACCTTGCATCTGCTTCG